>CAZXXH010000006.1:0-27803 GCA_964644645.1 uncultured Dehalococcoidales bacterium | reverse complement strand
CCAGAGCCTCTTGAGCGTCGTCCGAGAAAGTATCTACGACAGCCTCTCGTGGGACCTCTGGGGGCAGATGGCGATCGAATGCTTCTACAGACCTTATTGTGGCACCAATGACAAGTACAAGGGCGTGCGGCATAGTCCCTGAAGGAGTGACGCCAGCCAGCCGAGCACCAAGTATTGACGAACACGAGACAGCCCCACCAACCACGGCGGAATAATCCATAACACCAACGACTGATGGATGGATGTGACGCGCGCCGAGAGCAACTATGGGTATGTCACCTGAAGCATCAGCGCAACCGTGTGCCGCGGTTGACCAACCAGTACACGATGCCAGAGTGCCACAAATCGCTGTCTCGTATAGACCAAAAGATGCATACGGCGCACGAATCCGAACTGCTATCTCTCCTGATACGACTGGAACTCCTTCTTCCAGAGCCCATACTTCCCTGCCTGTTTCAGGCAGAATTTGCGCCAACAAAGATTTGACTTCTGTAATACCACAAAAGATACCATCCGTAGCTGGATAAAACTCCATAGTAACGTCAGGATTGGTACCCTCATTCCTAAGGATAGTCAATGTACGATGGAGGTAAATATCTGCTGTGTCACCCACCATCAGAGAACGATCAATCTCAAATGGACTACGGCTGGACGGACCTCCCGGATCACGTGTAGTCATGAATAGATTCGCTCAGATTGGTCTGGCTTTGGTTCCAGATAAACAGGTTTCATATGCAATGTATAGATGGCCCAACAAGACTAGCGTTTCCCGCCTCAGTGACGATGGGAATCGGCGCTACTCTATCGGCGAGCGGGACCGAGGGTCAAGAGCGCGACCCCGTTGAATTGATTGACGACAACGATAAGCAACTATTTCACAAGAAATGCCCTTAGCGTGCTTAGGCCTGTGGAACTCCACCCAGCTTCAATCTCATGAGGCCTAACAGGTCTCTCCAAGCAGTCGGGATCACAGAAACCCTGGAATCCGGGTCATCTTTCCACTGAACAGGAAGTTCCTTGATACGCATTCCCGACTTGTCAGCAATCAATAGCAGTTCCGTATCAAAGAACCAACCTGTGTCCTCCGTCAAAGGCAAAACACGTCGAGCGGATCCACGTGTAAGTGCCTTAAATCCACATTGGGCATCGTAGAAAGAGGTTGAAAAGAGGAGTCTAAAAAGGAGACTGTACATTCTTGAAGTCACTTCACGAATCATACTTCTGCCAACCACGTTAGATGTTTTTAGCAAGCGTGATCCAATAGCTATGTCAAATCCTCCACCAATCACAGCCTCGACAAGCGTAGGCAGTGCCTCGAGCCCGGTGGATAGATCTATGTCCATGTAACAAAGCACATCAGCATCACTACGAAGCCAGGCTTCCTTGAGAGCGCGGCCACGGCCACGCTCTTCGAGTCTAAGCACAGTCACGTCTTGATGATCGCGCTCCAGTCTGCGGGCCAAACGTTGTGTGCCGTCGGATGAACCATTGTCAACGATAGTAATAGTCCACTGCCAGTCGCTAACTCCGGCTAAGAAATCTTGAAGCATAGCCACACCGCCAAGTAGAGATCCCTCTTCGTTGAGAACTGGGAGTACAATGTCGACTTTTATTTTCATCGTCACTTCAGTGAAAAATCGATCTCTAGTGTAAGAAATGGCGCTTGCCAGTGAATACCATCGCCATATCAAAGCGATCAGCAGATGCAATCGCATCTTCGTCACGTATAGAGCCGCCCGGTTGCACTATAGCCCTCACACCCGCCTGTCCGGCAGCCTGGATTCCATCAGCAAACGGGAAAAAAGCATCCGAAGCCATCACAGTACCGTCAGCCTGATCTCCAGCTACACGGGTCGCAAGGTGGACACTAGTAACGCGATTGGGTTGTCCAGCACCCATTCCAATAATTGCATTGTTGTTCGCAAGCACAATGGCATTCGACTTAATTAGTTGACACGCCTTCCAGGCAAACGAAAGATCAGACAACTCTTCCTCGGATGGCAGGCGTTCAGAAACCACTCGCCAACATGCTGGATCCTCTTCAACAACATCCGGGGTCTGTGCAAGAATGCCACCGGATATAGGGTGGGTGATCAACCCGTGTTTGGGATCTTGATCCACCTTTAACACTCTCGTTTGCTTACGTCTCTTAAGTAGTTCAAGTGCCTCCTCAGTGTAATCAGGCGCCACAACTACATCCAACAAAATTCCCTTCATCGCATCAGCCGTTTTGACAGTTAGCGTAGAATTGAACCCCACGATTCCACCGTACGCCGACACTGGGTCTCCAGCAAACGCGCGCCGCCAAGCTTCGGCCTGATCATCGTTTACAGCCAACCCACAGGGATTCGCATGCTTTACGACCGACACAGCATGGCGCCCAAATGAGTTCACGGCCGACCAAGCTGCATCCGCATCCAAATAGTTAACATAAGACATGTCTATCCCGTGTAGTTGAGACGCGTGCGCCAATCCCGTGACCACATTGGGAACTTGGTAGATTGCTCCTTGCTGATGGGAATTCTCACCATAGCGTAGTTTTTTTACTAGGCGCCAATCCGTTATCAGTTCATCTGGGAATGGCAGGTCGTCGAGCACATTGCCTAAGTAGGATCCGATAGATGCATCATACTGAGATACATGATTAAACGCTTTCGCAGCCAACTGCCTTCGCTCGTCAAGTGAAATCCCATTTTTAGCCAGTTTTTCACACACCCATGAATAGTCGTCTGGGTCTACTACTACTACAACGTGCGGAAAATTTTTCGCGGCGGCGCGTGTCATGGCAGGCCCGCCGACATCAATTTGTTCAAGTGCCTCTTCTAGGGTTACACCGTCCCTAGATACAGTACGAGCGAACGGATAGAGATTGTTCACAACTATGTCCAACAACTCGATACCATGTTCGTTAATTTCGGCTACATGATCAACGACATTTCTGCGAGCCAGAATGCCGCCATGAATTGCAGGATGCAGGGTCTTTACCCGACCGTCGAGAATTTCCGGAAAACCGGTCATTTCTGAAACCCGCTTCACCCTTAAACCGGCGTTCGTAAGCTCGCCCATCGTCCCACCGGTACTGATTAGCTCCACTCCCAGGTCGGATAGGTTGCGAGCAAATTCAACAAGACCTCTGCGGTCAGAGACACTCAATAGCGCTCGTAAATTTGATTTCCCTTCCATCGACATTTCACATCCGCCTCACTATTACTAGTCCCAGAGTACACATGTCAGTTCGTTCCACCAATAAACATATAGCTTTCTGTTTGCCGATTTATCTCTACACAACCAATGACGACCAACGATTGTACACAGCGCTTACAAGCAGTAGTTTCATTTTGGAGTCAAGTCGATCAACGGCTTATTTACAAGATCCGTATGCGGTACAGCTTCTGTTGTTGACCCGATAGATGGAACTATCTTTATACCGCCGTCTTACCGGTGAAAGTTGGTTCCTCTAGCTGCATCTTATCCATCTCCAGTTGAACCGGTATCGGATATTCGCCAGTGAAACAGCCGCGACAGAAGCTGGAATCTTTAACTTCGACAGCTTGCATTAGACCGTTAAGACTCAAATACCCGAGTGAATCGGCGTTTATGTAGCGTCTGATTTCCTCGACAGACATATTTGCTGCAATCAATTCGCCACGCTTACCCATATCAACACCGAAGTGACATGGCGATACAATCGGAGGAGCGCAAACGCGCATGTGAATTTCCTTCGCTCCTGCTTCACGTAGCAATCTGATCACGTGGGGAGTAGTGGTACCTCTAACAATGCTATCGTCAACCACCACAAGACGTTTGCCATTTATTAGCTCGGGTAGTGGATTAAATTTGGTCTGCACACCAAGATCGCGCATCCGCTGGTCCGGTCGAATAAATGTGCGACCAACATATCGGTTCTTAACAAGTCCGTCTCCGAATGAAATACGAGATTCCCGCGAGTAGCCAACAGCGGCAGCGGTTGCGGAGTCTGGTACACCAATAACCAAATCAGCTTCCACATTGTGCTCTTTAGCTAGTTCAGCTCCCATGGCCATACGAGTGCCGTAGGCCAGACGACCGGCAAGGACGCTATCTGGCCGTGCAAAATAAATGTGCTCAAAGATACACATAGCATGGTTGGGACGCGTCCCTGACCACCGATAAGAACGGAGCCCAGATTCATTGACAACCACCGTTTCGCCGGCCTCTATTTCCCTCTCGAACGATGCTCCCACATGCTGTAGAGCACAAGACTCGGAGGCGATCACCCACCCGTCGTTAAGTCTTCCTATGCAAAGAGGACGGACTCCCAGCGGATCACGGACACCTATCAACTCCGTTTTAGACATCATAACCAGCGAATAGGCCCCTTGGAGCTTCCGCATGCAATACGATGAGCGCTGCTCCCAGTCGACACCAGGTGCATTCGCATATAACTCCACTATAACCTCAGAATCGCTGGTGGTGGTGAAGTCAGACCCCAACGACTTTAACTCTTCTCGAAGTTCCTGTGCATTGATAACATTCCCGTTATGGCCCAAAGCAAGTACACCATGCGGACCGCTGGTCATAAAGGGTTGCACATTACGGCTTTTGCTCGCACCCATCGTGGAATAGCGAGTGTGACCAATCGAGATGTGTCCAGTAAGCCGGGATAACTGATCTTCTCGAAAGGCCTGGGTAACTAAACCCATGGATCTATGATGGCGTATTTCTCGACCATCAGATGCGGCTATACCTGCGCTCTCTTGTCCACGATGTTGGAGTGCAAAAAGACCAAAGAACGCCAATTTAGCAACGTGCTCACCCCGTGCGTAAACGCCAACAACACCGCACTCTTCTCGAGGCTTGTCATCGGTAACATCTGGCTGCAGTAGCCGCGAGTCTTGCCCTACGTACCCGAGAATTTGCGCCACCTTTCGACCGTATAACTTAATGATCTGGGGTATCTAGCACGCTTCAAAAACCATCTAGACCAGAAAAATACGAAGCAACCCACCTCTCGTTTGACTAATGAAAAAGCTCAGCCTGCAGATCAACCTAACACATTTACTCAGCCAAAACGTCCAGTCCAATTATATGGATCGACGTGCCAGCGGAGCAATTCAAATAACTTACCCCGGTTTGGGTTGGTTAATCCACAGGAAAAACTCCATATTGCCTTTTCCCCCAGTTATCGGAGAGACGGAAAGCCCTCTCAAGCGTATGCCATTACGAACCACCCAGTCGATAACCCTGCCAATTATCAGCACATGAAGTTGAGGATCACGAATTACTCCTCCAATACCACCCTCATGCCGCTTAGCCTCAAATTGTGGTTTGATTAACGCCAACACGGTCCCTCCCGGCATTACGTGATCAATAACTGACGCGAGGACATATCGTAAAGATATGAACGAAACGTCTATCAACGCCAGATCGACTTGCTCCGGAAGTTCAAAAGAATCCTTAGCATTGACTTTCTCCATCACAATCACCCTGCTATCGTTGCGCAGATTCCAATCCAGCTGAGCTCGCCCAACGTCGACCGCATACACCCGTGCTGCTCCTTGTTTGAGTGCGCAATCAGTAAAACCACCGGTTGAGGCTCCTACATCAAGAACAACCATACCCTGCACATCTAGATCAAAAGCACGTAAAGCATGATCAAGTTTAAGACCACCACGTGAAACATACCGTCGCCCGGGTTTCAGAGAAATGCGCGCATCAACCGGCAGAAGGATACCTGACTTTAAGCTGCGAACATCATCTATTCCCGCAACGTTAACCCGCCCAGCAAGGACCAACGCGTTAGCCGTCTCAATGTCCGGTGCTATCCCGTTCCGGAACAATAACTGATCCAGTCTTATGGTACTCTCCCGACGAGCCAACAATAACCTCTCTCCGGAACCTGGGCGATAACTAACCGTGAAAATATCTGGCCCCTATTATCAAATAAATGGCATATTTGAGCACTGCATCTAAATGTCTATAACAGCCGTGGGATTATCATTTCTTATATCGCTGCGTCCCAAACAGTGGACGAAAAACGGCCTAGTGCTCCTACCACTGCTATTTGCAGTCAATAAGTGGTGGGTCCCAGATGACTTCTCTGGTATGGCGTTACTAATCAGCAAATCGTTCGCGGCGTGCGGGGTTTTCGTGCTCCTTAGTGGCGGCGTCTACCTGCTAAACGATCTAGCGGACATAGCATCCGATCGCATCCATCAAATTAAGCGCTTTAGACCAATCGCTTCTGGCGCTCTACCTGTCCCCCTGGCCTGGCTGATGGCGTTTTTGATCATTGCGTTCTCACTAATGTGTTCCTTCATAATTACCCCCCCCTTTGGCTTCGCCGCTTTAGCGTATCTGGTATTAATGATTAGCTACAACGCCAAGCTAAAACATGTGGTGTTAATAGACGTCATGTCTATAGCCCTTGGCTTCGTATTGCGAGCGTTAGCCGGTGCCATGGCAATAGACGGCTTTGTGCTAGGCCCAATCCAAGAACCGCTTGACGTTACCGTCTCACCATGGCTCTACATATGCACCGGGCTGGGCGCCTTGTTCATTGCTCTATCAAAGCGACGCGCCGAGCTAAATCAAGTGGGTTCCAATAAACAGCGTCTCGTGCTCCAAGCCTATACCGTCAGTTTTCTAGATCAACTGATTGGCATAGTAGCGCCAGCCACACTAGTTTCATACGCCCTTTACACGTTCAGCGGCGTCGGGGGGGCCAACGTACCCTCGAACAACCTCATGATGCTAACCGTACCGTTTGTAGCATATGGGATATTAAGATATCTGTTTCTGATCTATCGTGAAAACAGAGGTGAGGCACCGGAGGAAATCCTGATTAAAGATCGCCCGTTATTCGTTAACGTATTACTCTGGCTGGGTGCGTCTATGATTATCCTGTTCCTAAATGCCTAAAGCGTCGAACAGTTGTAGGTTGTTCATCTATTAAAATTCCATCCTAGAATGGCAGGAACTAAAAAGGTCAATGCTAAGTTCAACATCGCTTGTAGAGAGCCGCTTCCCCGCACTCCCAAGATCTGTCTCATCTAGGCACCCGATCACGTGATACCTGGCCGGCCTGATTTCTGGAACATCGGCTACCCGATATGGGGAGCTGTCGTTTACTTTGTCTTCCCGATAGCGCTGGGGTTTATTTCATACAGCATATGGCGCCGTGCGCAAATGTGGCGCACTGGTGCGGCAATATCGGATCTTGATCCTTGGCCAAGGCGCTTATTATCCTTCTTGCAGCTTGCATCATTCGACATTGTCGCCCACCGCAAGTTCGTACATAGAGAAATGTACGCCGGCATCATGCATTTCAGCCTGTTCTGGGGTTTTTCAATATTATTCGTTGCTACTACCCTGCTGGCGGTTGAGTTCAACTTAAAGGAGTATGCCAACTGGGATAGTCCAACAACCGGTTGGCGTGTACAAACCTCACTACTTTGGGACGTTGGAGGCGGTCTTCTCGCGACTCTAGGAATTGCAATGGCGTTAGTCCGTCGATACGTTCTGCGCCCGAACCGACTTAACACGTTTATTGACGATGGCTATTTATTGGGTCTTTTAGGATTGCTGGTGTTCACGGGTTTTCTAGTCGAGGGGCTGAGGATCGCGAGCACAGAACTTAATCCTGATAGCACACTGTACGATCCCTCAGCAGCTAAATGGTCGCCAATTGGCTGGATTTTCGCCAAAACACTAATCGAGATCGGAATAAGAGCTCCTTTGATCCAGACGGTTCACGCTATTACGTGGTGGTCCCACGCAGCAATCGTCACCGCTGGATTCATATACGTCAGCTTGGGATGGAGCAAGCTGATGCATATTGTGGTCAGTCCGCTCAACTCCTTATTGAAATCGTCAAGACCGCGAGGGGCTCTCCGCCCAATGGGAGACTTCGAGTCCCTGTCTTCCTTCGGGGCAAAGGATTTGCCTGATCTTCAGCGTAACCAGCTGATCGGCTTTGACGCGTGCACTAACTGTGGAAGGTGCGAAGAACAGTGCCCGGCATGGGCCAGCGGAAAGCCGCTCTCACCACGTAAATTAATTCAAGATATGAAGAATTATATGGTTGAACGCGCACCAGAACTCATCGCGGCAAAGATATCCGGCAAACCATCTCCGGCACCGAGTAGATCGATGGTGAGAGATGCTGCCGGCGAAGATGTTCTCTGGTCTTGTCTAACCTGCGCAGCCTGTGTCGAAGCTTGCCCCGTTTCCATTAATCACATAGATACAATTGTCGACATGCGCCGCTATCTTGCGTTGGAGGAAGCGCAAGTTCCGAACTCAGCACAGACCGCTTTGCTAAATCTTGAGCAACGCGGGCACCCATGGCAAGGAACGACGTTAACACGCACCGACTGGCTCACTGGTCTCAATGTGCCCACCCTCGCCGAGAACCCAAGTGCAGAAGTCCTGTTTTGGGTCGGCTGCACGGGATCTCTGGTCCAGCGCGGCGTAAATGTGACCAGGGCAATGGCCTCAGTGTTAAAAAAAGCAGGTGTAAATTTCGCGGTGCTTGGCGGGGAGGAAACATGCACAGGCGACCCGGCACGCCGTATGGGCAATGAGTATCTTTTCCAGTTATTAGCCAAACAAAACATCGCAAGTTTTCAACGCTATGGGGTTAGAAAGGTGGTAGCGACATGTCCGCACTGCTTCAACACTCTCAAGAATGAGTACCCACAACTAGGCCTTCAATTGGAAGTTGAGCACTACACAGTTTTTGTAAATCGTCTCATAAAAGAGGGAAAGCTAACGCCATCAGAAGCTAGTCCAGATAAAAAGACACAACAAATTAGCTACCACGACTCGTGTTATCTAGGAAGACATAACGACGTATACGATCCACCCCGAGAGATGGCCGAGGCTGTGCCGGGCGTAGAAATAATAGAAATGAGCCGTAATCGTGAACGAAGTTTTTGTTGCGGGGCAGGTGGCGGGCGGATGTGGATGGAAGAAGCCGGAAAACGCGTCAACCATATGCGCTCTCAGCAGTTCCTCGAAACTGGATCGGACACGGTGGCGGTCTCATGCCCATTCTGCTTACAGATGTTTGAAGATGGCATCACGGCCAATGGTCAGGAAGAACCACGACAAGTGAAAGACCTAATAGAAATCATAGACGACGCAACGCATTAACCTCCCGTAAGGGTTTCGGTAAGGGTTGCAGATTCACCCTAGCCATTAAACACTTTATGATCCACCCGTCGAAACTGTGATGATTAATAGAATTTGAACGTGTGTCCAGCTTCATGAAACGGAAAAACCGCAATACAACAAGTACTAGCGACTTCGGCACCAGTGGCCGTATTGGTCATGATTCGTCTACCTATTATGCTCGCGCTCTACAACCGCAGATGGGCAAACAATTGCCCGAACAAGAGAACTCTGCACGTGAAGTGCCATCAGATATATTGGACCGGGTCTATTGCCACTCCAGTGAGCAAATGCACGAGCTGCCGGATCGCTCGACACACCTCATGGTGACATCTCCTCCGTATAACGTGGGGAAAAAATATGACGAGAACTTAAGCTTGGATGAGTACCGTGGCCTCCTGCGGCGAGTCCTCAGAGAGACTTGGCGTGTATTGCAGCCAGGCGGCAGGGCATGTGTCAACATCGCTAATCTTGGGCGTAGACCTTATATACCATTACATGCGTACCTAATCGAAGACGCCGCAATGGTTGGGTTCGTAATGCGTGGCGAAATCATTTGGGACAAAGGCGCGGGGGCAGGGACATCTACGGCTTGGGGAAGCTGGATGTCAGCATCTAACCCGACACTCCGAGATGTACATGAGTACATCCTGGTATTCCAAAAACTGCCATTCAAACATGCCAATCCGTACAATCGTAAAAGCTCCATCTCAAGGGAAGAGTTCATGAGTCTAACCAAGAGTGTATGGACATTCCCACCTGAATCTGCAAAACGCCTAGGGCACCCGGCGCCCTTTCCAGTCGAGCTTCCACGCCGTTTGATCGAACTCTATTCATTTGTGGGCGACGTTGTTATAGATCCGTTCATAGGCACTGGAACAAGTGCTGTGGCAGCATTAAGCACAGGAAGGCATTTCGTGGGATACGAAAAATCAAAGGAATACTGTGACATTGCAACCGCACGAATCTCATCGGAGTTAGCCACACTCTAACTAAGTGATTTCGTCATCGCTCTCTGATCCATGCACCACCCAACACCACCCCAGTGGGTAACTGCACCAGAAACATCATGAACAGACTACACGCGGCCATTCGTGCTGTTTAGCCTCAAGTACGTACTCTCTACGTACAGTGTAGCTAACAGAAATATCACCCTGTGTACCACCGTATAGCACTATTTCAAAACCGATATCCGAAAATTCGTGTCGCTGTTATTTCGATTCGGTCTTGTAGTCAACTTTTAGGGTGGATAACTACGCGCCTTTCGGCCCCCTCACCGTCAGATTCTGTGACAACCCCCGTATGATCTGCCAATGCCATGTGCACAATACGTCTTTCAAAGGAAGACATAGGCTCAAGTGGCAATGACTGGCCCGATTCATCCACATTACTGGCTGTTCTACGGGCAAGAGACCGAAGCCGGTCTATCCTGCGAGCCCGGTAACCTTCAACATCGATATTAATGTGACACCTGCGGCCGAGTTGTCTGCTCACAATCATGGAAACTATGAACTGTAATGCTTGGAGTGTTTCTCCTCTGCGGCCGATCAATAGACCGGCATCCTCACCCTCGATGTCGAATGCGATGGCACCGTTCGCCAACTCGTCGCGAACAAACGTATCAGCAACAACACCCATCGTGCCTAGGAAGTAATCCAGAAGTTCGGACACGAGATTTTCTGCCTCAATGTCCCGTCCGTCTATAGTTGGTTTTCCTTCATCCTCCGTGGCAGATTCGACGTCCTTCTGATGTCGACTTGAAAGCCCAGTATCGGTGTGGACAGGAGATACATCCGAGGTACCTTCGCGCAAATCAGCTGCTGAACCACGATGGCGCTCAGCCTCTCTGGCACTTGACCCATCACTCTTAGACCGTCGCCTCCTAGACGGACGCGGTGCCCCCAGTGACTCAGATTCCTGTTCCCCGTCATTGCCATCCACCAGTAAGAGCACACTGATCGTAGCAGGCTGTCCCCCGAACCCAAGTATCCCGGGTTGCGGTGGCCTAATGACGCTTATCTCGACGTCTTCGAGTTTTACGCCTAGGGTCTCGAGCGCGAGGTCGGTTGCTTCGTCTACGGTCTTGCCTGAAAACTGTCTGGGGTCCATTATCTTCTTCATCCTCCACTGTCAAAGGCTCCGGGTCAACGATAGCCTGGGCAGATTCCGGAACTGGCTCAAATCGCCTAAATATTGGTTGCCGGCCTGAAACAAAGTACTGAATTATGATACCCACTAAGTTTGAAAATAGTATGTATACAGCCAGACCTGCAGGAAATTGAAACGTAAAAAAACCAAACATTATGGGCATCATCCACAACATGATCTGATTTGTTTGCTGTTGCCTAGGATCAGATGTACGGACTGTAGTCATTTTTTGCTGAAGCCACATCGTGGCTCCCACGAGAACCGGCATCATGAAGTTGAACGGTATTGGTGCGAATTGGGTTAGGTCAACCAGATCCATGCCGATAAAACCACTATCAAATGGAATTCTGTCAATGGAAGGATTCCACCAGTACATCGCATTTGAAAGGTTAGCTAAACCTTCGGGAGTCGGTGGCACGGTGCGAAATATGGCTCGGTATAACGCTATCCAAATGGGTATTTGAAGCACCATCGGTCCAAGGCACCCTATTGGATTCACTCCGGCGTTACGGTAAAGCCGCATTGTCTCCCGGGAGAGTTCACTTTTACTCTGAGCATCTTTGCGATCCTTGTACCTGCTCTGTAACGCTTTTAACTTTGGCTGAATCGCCGACATAGCCTGCATGGATTTAGTTTGACGAATCGTAAGAGGAATCATTAGCAGACGTATTGCTACAGTAAAAAATATGATGCTTAGACCGAAGTTGTTGAATAACAAGCCATACAACAGCGCGAGGCTGTTAATCATGGGTCGCATGAAAATTTCAGTCCAAATGATTCCCAGGAACTCCACTGCTTGTGCTCCTCTAGACCCTTTCCCTATACGTATTGGTCGTGACGGTGGGCATCATTGATCACAATCTGAACCGTCGCGCAGATTCCAGCAAGATTTCTTCGCAAAGTTAGGCGCGGAAAATAGATAAAGCTCGTCATCTAAGGTGTGAACGTATACAACATCGCTACGGAACGTAGGAGATGCCTTCACACCTCCGTTCGTAGAAAACTCACCAAGGTCTCGACCATCTATCGCACTTACCACCCAAACATCGTCAAGCCCAGATGGCACCGCCAGCGCTCTGGTTTTACCTACGCTAAACATTACCGGCGTTCCCACAATCTGACCGTCAATCACTGCAGGGCTTGGCCACAGTTCTGCCCCGCTATTCGAGTCCAAGGCATGTACGTTCCCGGATAGGGTCGACACATACAGAACGGACTTGTCCAGAACCGGAGACGCCCATATCCAGCCTCCGGCATCAAATCGCCATTCCCGATTTGGATCGAGGGTTCGTCCACTGCTGTCCGACATCCGAGAGTTAATGTCAAGGGCGATAATGGAGTTTCCGAGATCGCCTACATATATCTTTCAGGCGTGAACCAACGGAGTGCTCACCATTGCAAACCCCGACTCAAAACGCCATAGTTCACGAGTTTCGGGAGCCTCAGTGAATCGTTCTTCGTCACGCAGTGAGACTGCGTGGAAAACGCCGTCCAGCGACCCAAAATAAGCCACATCATTAGCTACAGTCGGAGCTCCCCAGATCTTACCGTTCACCGGAAAACGCCATGCTACTCGCTCTAGTGCGTTCGCATTGAGATCAGTTTTGAGCGCGTATAAATATCCATCAGCGCTATCATCTTCATCTCCTATACGCGATGTTCCGACTAGAACTAGATCCTCGGTCACGGCCACGGATGCAACCAATTCAGTCGCCAGTGGAACACTCCAATGCTCAAGGCCCGTATGCGCATCAACCGCAAAAATCAAGCCCTCGCACTTTTTCCCCTGGCACCTGTAGCCGGTCCCGTAGACCATGTCCTCTGTTGCCACAGGCGACCCATATATCGTCCCTACTGTTCGTCCACCTCCAAGAAAATTCCAGGACCTATCTGGCACACCCGTCTCAGGGTCTATCTTGATCACACGCCCGTCTGTGGTCCCGACGTAAACGGATTGTGCTGAGATCACAGGCGCTGACCATCCACCGTGAGCCTGAAGTTCATCCATACAAGCGGCGCCAAATAGCCACAGTATTACAGCGGAGACGAGCAGAATGATCCGTCTAAAGCCTATGAGAATAAGCTTCATACCAGGGTAAGACGCATGATTCGAGTTGCTAAACACTCTTACGATCAACCTGTTGTATCGAATATCAAGGAACCGGGTCCAATCCGCTTCGTTGTCCTGGAAAGCACCTTAAGATCCGCCCGAAGCTGAGCTTGCCACCACAAATAACCCCATGCCTATCGACAGCTTGTTTAGCGTACTCCGAGCAAGACGGCTGAAAACGACAGGATGACCCTAGGTAAGGAGATATTACGACCTGATATGCCCTTATACACCCTACGATTAACATAGACACCAGTTTCACTCCGACCTTTCTGAATCTATCGGGTCGACAACTGGTACTGATTCAATGATCCCAGCCTTATAAGCTAAAGATGTTAGCGAACCAAACAAATCACGAAAAGTTGCGCGCGAACTTCGAGGACGAACCGAAATCACCATATCCCATCCATCCCGGATGGCCAATCGCGTTAAAGCCTCACGTAATCTGCGCTTGATACGGTTGCGGGTGACCGCATTCCCTGCACGTTTGACTATTGACAAGCCGAACCTTGTTCGTCCCGAAGGGCTAGCAGCCAGAGTCTAAATTAAGTAACGATCGGAGAACCTCAGCCCTCTTGCCCGCACTCTCCCGAATTCGGCAGATCGCCTGAGACGTTGATTTCGCCGCACATTCAGTGGCAGAGCGCTGACCTAAGGCCAGCCCTATACCGTCAGCCTGCGGCGCCCGCGAGCACGTCTTCTACTAAGCACAACACGACCTCCACGGGTTCGCATTCTAGCGCGAAAACCGTGCACTCTCAGACGACGGCGCTTCTTAGGCTGGTAGGTACGAAACGGCATATGAAAAACTTTCCAAACACGAAAATTGTACGTACACCTTGAATTAAGTGTCAAACTTGAAACGAGGCCAAACTACCATCTGGCAATTTGACGCTATTCTCTCATGGTTTCTACAATGGCGGGTGCGACTGAATCTCCAAGCTCCATGTATTCAAGGGGTGGTTTTAAATGGCAACCGTGGTGACCAAGAGCAGAAAGAAGGCACCTAAGGCGCCTGAACCGACACCGAAAGATCTAGGAAATGCGCACCAATTGTTCGTACGTCAGTTGCCGGACGAACAGAAACAAGCAGGCCAAGCAGAAGTAGTACGGTTCGTACGATGGCTCGGACCCGAACGAGCTCTAACTTCAGTAACACCGCCCGAGATCGGAGAATACAGTGATCTTATGGCCGCAAGAGGGACAGCCCCGGATTCCCGTGCCCGATTAGCCACTGTCAAAGCATTTCTTGCGTACCTGAAGAAGAAAGAATATATAGACGTTAACTTGGCCCAGCACATGCGCCTTAAAAAGGGACGTCTTGCTACGGGACGTAGGAGCATCATGCAAGGCCAAGAAGTTGTTCGCCTTACCAAGGCCGGCCATACTGAATTATCGCGTAAGTTAGAGGATCTTCAGTCAGATCGCCTGCATATGGCAGCCCAAATCCACGCTGCCGCGCAAGATAAGGACGTAAGAGAGAACGCCCCGTTGGAAGCGGCCCGTCAAGAGCAAGGACGAATAATGGCCCGAATTGTAGACATCCAAGCGACCCTCAACGCTGCTGTGGTCATAGACGCTGCAACCAATGAATCTGAAGTGGACCGGGTTTCATTGGGTAGCAAGGTTAAAGTAGTTGACTCTTCAAACGGGAAGGTGGTTCACTGTCAGCTGGTCGAGCCTAGGGAGGCGAGTCCTTTATCTGGGAAAATTTCAAATGCGTCACCGGTTGGCAATGCGATTATGGGAAGTGCTACGGGTGATGAAGTGCAGGTGGAGACCCCAGGTGGCACGCAATCGTTTAAGATCATAGACATTTCCTAATCTCACGCTATTTACACTGAACAATCAAATTTACTGACATTCACTGTGGCGCACAATCAGCGTGCATGGGCTTGCCCTCGCACTTGAGAGCCTACAATTGAACATAGTTGAGTCCAAGCGGTCATCTGATGACTGAGAGGGTTTTGCTGTGTTCTACTTTCGCTGCGGCGCTCCGGACCTACCACAAAATTCGTTTGTTAAATTCTAGTTGCAATATGAGATCAAGCGGCTCTTTTATCGAAGTTAGTAGGCTACACGCCCTGGAATTCCGATCGACTAAAAGGCGATAACGATAATGGATGTATCCGTGGCCGTGTGGATCGGATTTTACGTAATTCTGGCCTGCCTGCTATACCTGGATCTCGTGGTTCTAAATCGCAGAGCTCATGTGGTCAGTATGCGCGAAGCAGCGATCCTTAGTGTGTTTTGGACTCTTGTGGCCGTATCCATGGGCATCTTCATACTAACAGCATACGGCGTTGATGCTGCGGTGCTGTACGCTACCGCCGAAGTCACCGAACGTGCGCTAAGCATAGACAATATGTTCGTCTTTCTAGTCATAATCAGTTACTTTCGGGTACCTCCTGAATACCAGTCAAAGGCATTGATATGGGGAATCATAGGAGTATTAATTACTAGGGCAATATTCATAGGCGCTGGCGTGGCTATCATCAATACTTTCTCGTGGACCCTGTTCGTTCTTGGCGGCGTACTCATCATCACAGCATACAAAATGGCGTTTCGTGGCGAAAAAGAAACGGCTCCGAATCGCAATGTCGCCATGCGTGTGGCCAGCAAGTTCATGCGAGTATCAGAGAATTTCGAGGGAACCAATTTCTTCACCCGAAATGCGGGTTATTTAACGGCAACTCCTATGTTCATGGTGGTACTGGTCTTGGTCACAACAGACGTGATGTTCGCCATAGACTCTATACCCGCTGTTTTTGGCATCACACAAGAACCTTTCCTGATCTGGACAAGTAACGCTATGGCTGTACTAGGGATGCGCCCGATGTACTTTTTACTCGCAGGATTTATCCGACTTTTCAGATTTCTGGAATATGGCCTAGCCGGCATTCTTGCATTTGTTGGTATTAAGATAATCGCTGAACATGCTTTTAGCGAATTCCACGTTATCAGTGAAAGATCGGATGTTTATTTGGCTTTACTGATCATCGTGATGATACTCACATTTAGCGTAATCGCTTCGGTCATATTCCCAAAAAGAAACCCAGACCACGTGGGGCTAAAAAATTAGTAATGGCGACAAACTCAAATGTGGGTAATTCTACTCCTATAGAGGATCTCGTCGCAGACCTCAGACGCTCTATCGAAGGTGAAGTTCGGTTTGATGCGTACACGCGCGCAATGAACAGCACTGATGCAACTAATTATCAAATGGCTCCCGATGGCGTAGTCCTACCGCGCTCACCAGATGACGTGTCGGCTGTCGTCTCTACCGCTCGCACATACGGTGTACCTGTACTACCAAGAGGCGGTGGAACTAGCCTTGCAGGTCAAGCAGTAAATCACGCTATAGTTCTTGACTTCTCGAAGTACATGCACAAGGTTCTTGAGGTCAATCCTGAGGGTAAATGGGTTCATACCGAACCAGGCGTAACCATCGACGCTCTCAACCGTCAACTAAGCACATACGGCCTGTTGTTCGCTCCCGATCCGAGTACAAGTAGCCGAGCCAATATTGGCGGAGCCATTGGCAACAACTCGTGCGGCGCTCACTCGATTATCTATGGCAAAACCGTAGACCATGTCAGTGCATTGGATGTCATATTATCCGACGGATCTATGGCCAAGTTTGAGCGGCTTAATGAAAGAACGCTTGCACAAAAACTTGCCATAACTAGGTTTGAAGGTGACATATACCGCAAAGTTCATGATCTCGCGCTCAACAACCAGATCGAAATCGAGCGTCGATACCCCAAGATTATGCGTCGGGTTGGCGGCTATAACCTCGATCTCGTACGCGAAGCATCATCAATCAACCTCTGCAATTTAGTTGTTGGGTCCGAAGGAACTCTGGCCGTAGCAACAGCGGCAAAACTCAGACTAGAGCCTTTGCCTCACCGGCGTGGCCTAGCTGTGGTGCATTTCCACAGTCTAAGCGATGCGATGGAAGCCACTGAAGCAATCTTGGAGGAAAAGCCGGCAGCCGTTGAACATATTGGGAAAATGATCCTACAGCAAGCACGCGCTTCTTTGGGTTTTTCAAGGAACCTTGGCTTTTTACAGGGTGAACCCTCGGATGTGCTGGTGGTTGAATTTTTCGGAGATGGCGACGCAGAAATAGCAAGCCTTCTGGATCGTCTCAAGTTCCGAATGAAACAGAGCCGGCTCGGATATGCGGTCACGACGCTTACGGAAATGGCTGATCAAGCCAAAGTATGGGAGATGCGCCGTGCCGGTTTAGGACTAATGATGAACGTGTCGGGGGACGCTAAGCCTATCCCATTTGTAGAAGATACCGCCGTGCCTGTGCAGCGTTTGCCTGAGTACGTAAAACGATTCGATGAAATCGTTAAATCCCACGGTACTGAGGCTGGTTATTACGGCCACGCGAGCGTCGGATGCCTGCACATTCGACCTCTAGTTAACCTCAAACTCAGACAAGGCATCGACCGAATGGAATCTATCGCCTCAAGTATCTCTGACCTTGTACTTGAGTTTGGGGGCTCTATGAGCGCTGAACATGGGGACGGGATCGTCAGGGGCGTATGGACGGAAAAAATGTTCGGATCCACTCTTTACAAGGCGTTCCGAGAACTTAAGGCAGCTTTTGACCCAGACAAGATAATGAACCCGGGTAAAATCGTGGATTGCCCACCGCTCACCGAAAACCTGCGCTACGGACCATCCTACGCAGTCTCCTCTATCAAAACACGGCTGAACTTCAGTAAAGAAGGTGGATTTGCGGCAGCGGTTGAAGCTTGCAATGGGGTAGGAGCTTGCCGCAAGGTTCAGGCTGGGGCGATGTGCCCATCGTATATGGCGACTCGGGAAGAAGAGCACTCAACTCGAGGTAGGGCCAATGCACTGAGGTCTGCAATTTCAGGGCGCCTGCCAGACGACGCGATGCAGTCAGAGCGTATGTTGCAGGTTCTGGATCTATGTTTGGAATGCAAGTCGTGCAAATCCGAATGCCCATCTAACGTGGATATGGCCAAACTCAAATATGAGTTTCTAGATCGATATTACCGACATCACCGGCTCCCGCTACGATCTCGCCTAGTAGCCAACGTACACGAATTCAATGCGATTGCAGCACCTTTAGCCTCCATATCAAACGCGGTAAGCCAATCTTATATCGGACGGTGGATTCTAGAACACACTGCTGGCATTGACCGACGAAGACGGATTCCAAATGTGCGATCCCGAACCTTTGAAAAATGTTTTGATTCGCGTGCCAGACCTAGATCGGAGTCGACATATCGAGGCAAGGTCATTTTTTTTCACGATACCTTCACGAACTTCAACTATCCGGAAGCGGGCATTGCAGCAGTGAGGTTGCTTGAATCTTTCGGCTATGAAGTTTCATTAGTGCCCCGAAAATGTTGTGGACGTCCAATGATCTCTAAAGGAATGCTCGATCAAGCGGCTAGCAACGCCCGCCACAATATTGATGTGCTCCTCCCGCACGTTGAGCAAGGGACTCGCATCATCGGTATTGAAGCTAGCTGTATATCTGCAATAAGGGATGAATACCTAGATCTCTTCCCAAAAGACAAAGCGGCTGAGAAAGTAGCAGGAGCCACTCAACTACTGCAGGAATTGCTGGTAGAGGCCAGTACTGACGGAAAACCTGTCCCTCGTTTCGATGCTCGCAACCAAGAAGTCGCAGTGCAGATTCATTGTCATGAACGGGCCCTGGTGGGTTCTGGGCCGGCGATCGAAGCTCTTCAGCTTGCCCCGGGATTCGATATCAGAGAAATCCCTGCCGGTTGCTGTGGCATGGCGGGCTCATTTGGCTACGAGAAAGAACACTACGATATCTCTTTAGCGATCGGCGAGGACAGACTATTTCCATTTGCCCGTTCGGCACCAGACCATATGCGGATCGCCGTTACCGGAGTATCGTGTCACCAGCAGATCAATCACGGGACCAACCGCCCACCCCTGTTTCTTTCACAGCTTCTCGCTTCAGCCCTAGTAGACTCCTAAAGATTGTCAGTGGTCGGGCCCACGAATCTACACTAAAGTTTACTGGAAATGATACTGACCCACTGTTGTCTGACAGGCAGGCGATTCAACACTTATTCTGTTACGGGAGTTTAAATTATGTCGACACCAAGTGAGTGCATTCCGCGGTTTAATTCACATTGTGAATGTGAGCAGCAAGATAATGACAGGCCGAGGACTGTGGGCCGACGTAGAGGAGAAGGCCGAGGACCATCAATCTGGCTTGCAGGGGATCCTGCAGACTTGAAGAGATGGGTGCCTCTTGGAGCTGCTGGCATTGTCACTAACACAGTAGTGCAAAGGGAAATGGTGGAGAAATACGGACCGCTTACCGATGTCATCAAGCGCTATTTAGATATCACCGATTTGCCCATTGTGGTTGAGATCGATGGAGAATCGAAGCAGGAACTCTTGGATGTGGGCTCTGTATTCACTGAAATGTCAGATCAAATTATTCTCAAGATCCCGTGCACGGTGCACGGCCTAGAAACATTTAGAGCGCTGGCGTATGAGGGCGTTGAAACCTTCTGTACAACGGTTTTCTCCTTAACCCAAGCTGCCGCTGATGCTGCAGCGGGTGCTACTCACATACTGCCTTTTTGCGACCCCATTAAGCAAATGGGCGGAGACCCAACATTGCTGATCCGCGAAATGGCCGCTATGTTCGACCGCTGGAAAAGACGACCATATGTTACCGCAGCACTGGTTCGTTCCGTTGATGTGGCTTACGCGGCACTAAGAGACGGAGCCGATGGCATAATTGTCTTCTGGCCTATATTCCGGGATATGATGCGACATCCGCTCTCTGATCAATGGAACACATTGTTCATGGACGAATGGAAAGAGATGGAAAAGGCCGGAAAACTGAGTGACCTACCCACCACATTTGTAGATTAGCGCATAACCGTACGTTCAGCGGCTTGGATAGTCTCGTCGATGTCGTCGTCCGAGTGGGCAAGTGATACGAACCAGGCCTCGTATTTTGAGGGTGGTGCATAAACTCCACACTTCAGCAAACCATGGAAAAAGCGCGAAAAGGCAGTACTACTTGACGCTGACGCGGTCGTCATATCAGTGACTGGGGTGGACGTGAAAAAGACCGTTAATAGCGACCCCACACGATTGATCTGAGCAGGGATTCGATTAATGGCCATAACCCGTCGCAACCCACTTTCTAACCGCGCGCCTGCAACCTCCAAACGATCGTAGCTAGAATCACGCGATAATTCTCGCAGGGTCGCCAATCCCGCAACCATAGCTACGGGATTTCCGGAGAGTGTACCTGCTTGGTACATAGAACCGATTGGTGACACGTTAGCCATCACCTCTGCAGATCCGCCATACGCTCCGACCGGTAGCCCTCCGCCAACGATTTTACCTAAGCAGGTAAGATCGGGCGTTACCCCTACCGCAGTCTGAACTCCGCCCCAACTTACACGAAACCCGCTTATAACCTCGTCAAATATCAGTAAAGCTCCTTCGCGAGAAGTGATATCGCGCAGACCTTGCAAAATACCATCCGCTGCTGGCACAACTCCCATGTTTCCAGATACTGGCTCAACAATTACGGCAGCGATGGACCCGGGGTTTCTTTCAAATAGGCGCTCGACAGAGTCCAAATCGTTATAGCCAGCGACCAGCGTGTCACGAGCGTATTTGGGATTAACCCCGGCGCTGGTCGGGATGCCGTGGGCAGCTAGACCCGAACCGGCTGCAACCAAAAGAGCATCCTCATGACCATGGTAGCCGCCGTCAAATTTAACAATGCGATTCCGGCCAGTTACCGCTCTTGAGAGGCGCAAGGCACTCATAGTGGCCTCTGTACCCGAATTTACAAAGCGGACCATCTCTATGGAAGGAATAGCATCAGCTATGAGTTCTGCGAGTTCAACTTCTACATCGGTCGGAATTCCATAGCTTGTGCCCCTACTCACCGCCTTTTGCACAGATTCCACCACGCTAGGGTGAGCATGCCCCAGAATCAAGGGCCCCCACGAACACACGTAATCGATCAGCTCATTGCCATCAACATCCCAGATATGTGAACCAATCCCTCGGCGTATGAAGAACGGGTCTCCACCAACAGCGGCCCACGAACGAGCCGGGCTATTAACACCACCCGGCATGATCCGTTTTGCCCGTTTGTAGAGGGAACGAGATTTGCCCACTATCATCGCCTACGACACTGGCCTCAAAAACTGAAGGGATTTAACGTTTATACACACGAGTAAGGACATGTGGTTAAGTCCAATGATTGGCGGACGCCTGAACGTCGCTAAGTACGGAATTTAATTGAGGGATCGTTAACATTACGGCTTGTGCGAACCACAACATCCAAATTCTTGACATTACACGCTATGTCAGCGCCCATGATAATGCCGTCTACTCATCTTCTGCGACCGTGATCAGATCGAATACACGAGCAACCGTATCAGCTTCCTCATCTGAGTCCGTCGTGCGCAGGAAAGTGATTGGATCTGATATTAGTTTCGCAACTATGGCTCGTGACATAGCCTCTATAACACCTTGCTCCATACTTCCTATAGACCCTAATCGCCTCATGGCTCGCTCGACTTCGCTGCGCCTAATCATCTCGGCACGGCTACCTAACGAACGAATAACCGGTTCTACGTCAGCTTTAATTTCCCGTTCCTTGAAACGCTTCACCTCAACGTCAACAAGTCTCTTAACCTGCCGAGCTGATTCAGCTCTGTCAGAGAGGTGATGAGCGGCGACATTTCGGAGATCTTCCAGGGTCATTAGTTCAATTCCTGGTATATCAGCGGCTGACTCTTCAACATCGCGTGGGACAGCCAAATCCAATACCGTGAGTCGACGGCCTCTCCGAGCGTTCATAATTTTTTTCAACGTTCGACTACTGATTATAGGAACCGTTGATCCGGTGCAGGTTACAACGATGTCAACGTTGGTCAACACCTGAGTGAACTCTTTGAATGGGACTGAATCCCCGCCGAGTTCGTCAGACATGGCATTGGCACGCTGTGCGGACCTACTACTTATGCTTAATTTTCCTATACCTCTATAGGCAAGTGCACGAGCAGTTAACAGGCCGGTTTGTCCAGCACCGATGAGAAGAGCTGACCGACCATTCAACCCACCTATGGATTGCTCGATAGCCTTCACACCGATGGATGGCAGCGAAACACTCTTATGCCCAATCCCTGTGGCCCCCCTCGCTCGACGCCCAAAACGAAAAGCATGATGGAACAATCTCGACAATGGCCTAGAAACACATCCTTCCTGTACCGCTATGACGAATGCGTCTCTGACTTGTTGCACGATCTCGTGCTCCCCAAGAGCCATAGAGTCCGCTCCAGCTACGACTCCCATAAGGTGGCTAACAACGTTTTCTCCGCTCAATCTGTATACAGGTAAGTCTAGCCCTGCCCTCCCAGAATCTTTTCGAACGACGAGATGCTCCATAAACTCAATGAGTTGTGCAGTTCCAGCCTCAGCATTCTCAACAGATGCATATAATTCTGTTCTATTACATGTCGAAAGCACTACACATTCGCCAACATAATGCGACAACTCGCGCAGGACTGACGGCAGAGCGGACGACGTTACCGCCACGCGTCCAAGTAGGTCAAGCGAGGCATTCCGGTAACTGATCCCTACGAGAATGAAATCCAATTAAACGATCTCCAAATCCACAAGCGCGACTAACCTACCACAGCATTAAATCCCTCTCAAATATCTCTTAGATCCTTTGGCAAGTAGGCGGAGTGCTTAAACGCGTCTAAGCAGCATACCCGGTTTAGCGCTGTGCTAACATCAAGCGGCTCTGTCGCAACTGGCCTAAGTCCGTTAGTTCTGCTCCTTAGGTGAATGGTAAAAGCCATGACAATAGCCATAGAAAGCCGCGGGTATGCTAACCCGGAACTACTCATCAGCACGGGGTGGCTCGAATCTCATCTCCACGACCCGGATATTAGAATCGTCGACACAGACCTTCCCGGTGAATATCCTCGAACCCACATCCCTTCCGCTGTTCCCGTACAGGACCACTACTACAAACAGTCGAATAACGTTCACATACAGGATCCTGTGGAATTCGAGCAAACGATGTCATCGTTGGGTATATCGGATAGCACGCTAGTTGTGCCATACGATTCCAGCGGAGGGCTCTATGCCACACGTCTAGGGTGGAGCCTACATTACTACGGACATGAACGAGTTCGCGTGCTAGATGGTGGCTTCCCGAAATGGTTCTCAGAGGGCCGTCCGCTAAGTCGAGAAAACACCACGGTGCCAATAGGTTCGTTCACGTCCAGACGGAACACATTAGTATTTGCATCCCGAGACGATGTGCGAATAGCGCTGGATGACCCTGACACGATATTGCTAGATGTGCGTGCAAGTGACGAGTGGTCTGGGGAGAACCGTCGGGACTGCATGAGAGGAGGACGAATCCCAGGAGCCGTACACCTCGAGTGGAAAAACTTCGTGACTGAGGAAGAAGTACCAGTATTCAAGCCCGCCGATGAGTTGATCGACATGTTGACCGAGAAAGGTGTGACTAGAGATAAGCAAATTATCACCTACTGACAGGGTGGTATCCGTGCGGCGCACGGATATTGGGTCCTCAGCCTGCTAGGCTTTCCAAATGTTCGCGATTACGATGCGTCTTGGCGTGAGTGGGGGAACGACCTTACTTGTCCGATTGATCGGTAGTTTTACCCCTGTACGTAAGGTCATCGGACGTGCAATCACCCTGTCGATAGATACAGTCAATACCCGCTTCGGTAAGTACCGGGTATCACTGGTTTCATTGAGCCCCAGCACCGTCTGTGGTAAATCGGTGCAGGAATCGCCCAGCCAACACCGAACAAAAACCGGCATATCGTACAGTCTTACCAGTTACGCTATCGCGTTTATGGCTACGACCGCGTGCATGACAGAAGAACTCGGGTCACCGGTACACACTCCATCGATATCCAATACGGCTACAACTGCGACCGATGATTCGCGTGGCAAGTCAACTGCGACACCAGTCATCAATATACAGGTAGAAGACGGGATTGAAATCACCGGCATTGAATCATGGATAAATTCAGATGCAATAACAATAGGCCAGGAGTTGGAGCAAGGTCGAGCAGTCCTGGTAGATTTCTGGACTTACACATGCGTGAACTGTATTCGGACATTACCGTTCCTGAAAGACTGGTACGCAAAATATACCGATCTTGGCCTAACCATCGTTGGGATTCATTCGCCTGAATTTGATTTTGAGAAGTTACCAGCCAATGTGTTAAGGGCAATTGAGGACAATGCGATTGAATGGCCAGTCGCGCTAGATAACGATAGAAAAACCTGGTCTTCATTTACCAATCGCTTTTGGCCCGCGAAGTACTTGTTCGGACCTGATGGAAGTATCCGATATAGGCATTTCGGAGAAGGTGCATACCTAGAAACCGAGTATCAGATCCGTTCCGTTTTGCAAGAGTTGGGTCAAGACTTGAGCAATATTCCTGCTGGCGTAATAGACCATCAGGAACAGGACCCGCAGGCATCCTCAGTAACACGGGAGATATACGGAGGATATGAACGTAGCTACTCACCCAATGGCATATATGCAGGCCAAGAAAGCTACTATCTAGGTCCTGACAAAACACTTTTCTACACCGACGACGGGCATTACACACACAATCAGTATTTTCTGCAAGGTGTCTGGAGAAACGAGCGAGAAGCAATCGTCCATGCGCGGGCAACGGCAACACTAGAAGATTACTTAGCCATTAAATTCGCTGGACGTTCAGTCAACGTGGTTATAAACCCACTCAGACCAGAACCGTTCGACGTGTTCATCGAAATCTCGGGCAGACCATTGAAGCCGGTGGAGGCAGGTAGAGATGTCAGGTTCGACGACAACGATCGAAGCTTCATACGTGTGGAACAAGGGCGAATGTACAGCTTAGTGGAACTCCCTGACTTTGGAGTCTATGTGCTAAAACTTATCTCCGCCTCGGACAATTTGGCGATTCATGCATTTACTTTTGGCGTGTACATGTCTGGAATATAGCCGGACTGACTATATTGAGATTCGCTATGCGTTTTCATTATGCTCTACCGCCGCTACTTGCTGTGTTAGCGGTAAATACAATCGCGTGTAACTCTGAGTCTCTGAAACAATCGATCAGTACTCCAGTAACCACTGTGGCTCCCGCATTTATCGACGATGGAACGGATACAAAAAGCCTCAAGACAATCCTCGCAACACACGATTTGGCAACTGGAAATCAACGGTTCGCGTTTGTTCTCATTGAAGACGATGGGCTCGTACAGCTACCCATCGCTCGAATACGCTCCTACTATTACCCTGACGGCCACACACGAAGGGACACGAGGCAGGGTCCCGTCCAAGAGCTGCCAGCTCGATTTCATAAGTTTCCGTTAGGCAAAAGAGGAATTTATGTGGTGAATTTGAATTTCATTCACAGTGGTGACTGGAGTACCAGAATTAGTATCCCAACAGCAGACGGTAATGAAATCAGCACCGAGATATTGTTCCCTGTCCCAGACCGAACACTATCTCCTGATATTGGTGATCGTCCTCCTGGTAGCAATAGCCGAACGATCAACGATGTAAGTTCCATAGCAGAACTGACGAGCGGGACACATCACGATCCTGGTCTCTATAGACTATCCATAGCCGAAGGGCTGAACTCAGATACCCCCTTGGTAGTAGTGTTCGCTAGCCCCGCTTTCTGTACGAACGCAATTTGTGGTCCTCAGGTGGAGGTGGTCAGTGAGTTGCGTAAGAAATACGGCGATCTCGTCAACTTCATCCACGTGGACCTTTACCAAAATCCACATGAGATTCAAGGCGATCTCGATCGAGCGATATTGACTCCCATATTGGAAGAATGGCGCCTGAAATCTCAGGAGTGGACATTTGTCATCGACCAACAAGGAATCGTTCGTGGACGTTTCGAGCATTTCGCACCGTTGGTTGAACTGGAAAAATCTATACGATCAGTTATTGAATAGACGGTTTCGGCTCAATTGCCCGTTCCAATTCGTATTGCGATGGGTGGTCCTTCGTACTCATGACGAATTTGACGTACAATTCCCAGCGTGAGGTAGGGTTTTGTACCACGGTGCGGATGTAAAGGTGAATATGGGGATTATGGCCTCCCTTTTGTTCCCGCAAGAGACCCACAATATATGAAAAATCCTTGATCGTGAGAAGCTGACTGGCATATGAAACTAATAGTCTTGGATCGGCGTATTGGGGCTTGACGCCCTCAAGTACCGATTCGCGGCAACAAGTTAGGCTATTACGTCAATGTGTTTACTTATGATCGTAGACAGTAAAAGGTCCGTAGCCAGAAAAATAGAGCGCTTACCCTCTAACGGGATGTCTTGCATTGCAACAGGCGTGTAAGTAATTCGCGAATTCATTGTGTTTAAACGTATTTTGGTTCCTCTCGATGGCTCGGAGAACGCCGAGTGCGTACTATCTCATGTAGTACATCTGGCAACGTGGCTGAAAGCTGACGTTACCCTGCTTCACGTGCTCCGTCCAATGCACGCAGCGCGGGGAGGTTCAAATCAGATCCAGTATCCCGACGCGTTGCACGACCGTGGCGTTACTCTGATCAGGGCGTATTTGGACGAAGTTATCGGCCGTTTGCGCAACACCGGGGTCAATGTACGCTCTAGCGTAGTTACGGGCGAGGCTCCCAGGATGATCGTCGAGCGAGCTCGGAGTGGGCAGTTCGGATTGATCGCATTGGCATACAAAGCACATAGAGAGATGCTCCGTCTCAGCAATGGAACGGTATTTAACGGGGTCTGGAAGCGCACTCTCACGCCCCTGATGGCGATCAGATCCTCGAAGGAACGACATATCGAGCAGATCGTCTCGCCGCCAAGCAATGTCGTCTTGCCCCTGGACGGCACCAGGTCTGCAGAATGGGCCGTGCCTTATGTTCGGCGGTTTGCCAAAGCGGCTGATATTGATGTAACAATCGCCGGCACTCTACGTCCGGGTATCGGCCCTATGCTACGTTCGATTGGCACTAGGCGTACCCTCAATAGCTTGCCTCTCGAGTCTTATCTCGAAACAAAGGCAGATGATCTACGCGCGAGTGGGATAAACGTCCAAGTTTCAATGGCTATGAGTAAGTCCAGAGTCAACCAAGTATTGGAAAATTCCAACTCGAAAAGTAGCCTAATTGTCATGGCGTCGCACCTACGGTCTGGTTGGACTCGACTGATGCCCGGAAGCCTTGGCCACAAGATAATAAATCGAGCAAACGGTCCGGTTATATTAGTCCCGATTGGCCGGTCCAATACAGACATGCCCATGATCGAAAAGGAAGCCGATACAAGAAATTTTTAATCACGC
>CAZXXH010000005.1:24525-44594 GCA_964644645.1 uncultured Dehalococcoidales bacterium | reverse complement strand
CACAACGCCCTATCATCTCGTCCACGGTACGGAAGCCCAATTTAGCCATATATGATCTTAAATTTTCTGCGAGGAAAATAAAGTAATTTCTTAACGCATCTGGCGTTCCCGTAAATAGCTTGCGCAGGTCTGGATTCTGAGTTGCTATGCCCACAGAGCAGGTATTGAGATGGCAGTTTCGTAGCATGATGCAGCCTATTGCAATCAATGATCCTGTCGCGATGCCCCATTCGTCTGCGCCTAGCAGCGCTGCCACTGCAACGTCCCGTGTGGTCTTGATCTGGCCGTCGGTCTGGACTGAAATCTTGCCCCGTAAACCGTTAGAAACAAGCACTTGTTGAGTTTCGGCAAGGCCCAATTCCCATGGGAGACCGGCATGCTTGATCGACGAAAGAGGTGAGGCCCCAGTCCCTCCTGAGTCTCCAGATATGAGGATCACGTCGGCTTTACCTTTGGAGACACCAGCAGCGATTATGCCAACCCCTACTTCAGCAACCAGCTTAACGTGTACTCGTGCCTCGGGATTCACGCTCTTCAGAGCATAAATCAATTGAGCTAGATCTTCGATTGAATAAATGTCATGGTGCGGCGGAGGTGAAATTAGCTCGATCCCTGGGGTTGTACGGCGAACACCGCCGATGTATTCAGTTATCTTGTTGCCCGGGATCTGACCTCCTTCTCCAGGCTTGGATCCCTGCGCCATTTTTATCTGAATATCGGTTGCGTTGACTAGGTAATTCGCTGTAACACCGAAGCGACCTGATGCCACCTGTTTTATACGGCTTGACCTTGAAGCTCCATTGGAATGAGGCATGAATCTGGTTTCATCTTCACCGCCTTCCCCAGTGTTACTCCGGGCGTCGATACTATTCATCGCGATCGCCAGCGTCTCGTGGGCCTCCGGACTTATAGATCCTAGTGAGATTGCCCCAGTAGCGAATCGCTTCACGATTTCGACGCTCGGTTCTACTTCTTCAAGTGGGACCATAGCACTTGGGTCGAAATCGAAATCCAGCAGGCCTCTAATGGTGCAGAGAAGCTGTGATTCGTTATCTGCCGCTTGTTCAAATTTCTTAAACAAATCTCGATCATTGCGCTGCACCGAATGTTGCAGCAAGGTAATTGTGTCCGGATTCCACATGTGCGTTTCGCCCGTTTCGCGCCACTGGTAGAGGCCATCATTGTCGAGTGACAATTCCGACGGCATCTTGGTTTCACCGTAGGCCCGCTTGTGGTTTGCGATAACGTCGAAGGCGATCTCGTCGAGCCCGATACCACCAACACGGGTTGCTGTCCATGTGAAGTGCTCATCGATTATTTCCTGAGACAGACCGAGGGCTTCGAATATTTGTGCGCCGTGGTAGCCTTGCAACGTGGATATGCCCATTTTGGACATTACCTTAAGAACTCCCTTTGTTACGGCTTTCGCGAATTGGGTCTCCGCCTCGACCTGATCCGGAATTTCCTGTTCAGCGAAGGGTGACGATCTCATAGAGTTCAGCGTCTCGTAAGCCAAATAAGGATTTATGGCGGATACGCCGTATCCGAACAAGGTTGCGAAATGGTGAACCTCGCGCGGCTCTCCTGACTCCAGAGCTATATCTACGAATTGTCTTTTTCCTTCACGTATCAGGTGGTGGTGGATAGAGCTGGCTGCAAGGAGACTGGGTATGAAAGAGTGCGTGGAGTTAACACCGCGATCTGAAAGTACGAGGATTGTGCAACCCTCACTAACTGCCCGAGTAGCTTCGGTCCTAATACGATCCACTGCGCTTCTGAAGCCGCTGACTCCCTCTACAACTTTGAATAATGTCGATACGACTCGTGATTGAAGCCCAGGCAAGTCGAGCAACTTAATTCTCGCTAAATCATGGTTTGAAGTGATCGGGTTGTCGATATTGAGCAAACGGCAGTGTGAAGGTGACTCATCTAGCAAATTCGTTCTGGAGCCCAACTGCAACGTCATTTGGGTCACTAATTGTTCACGTATTACATCTAACGGTGGGTTAGATACCTGAGCGAACAGTTGCTTGAAATAGGAAAAGAGGCTTTGGGGCATTTCCGAAAGTACAGCAAGAGGGGCATCGTTTCCCATTGATCCAACGGTCTCTTCACCGAGAGTCGCCATGGGACGCATTAAGATGTTCAGCTCCTCTTGTGAATATCCGAATGCCTGCTGCCTAGCGGTTAGTGTCTCAGGAGAGTCGCCCGGTATTAAGTTGGTTTTAGGAAGATCTGAAAGACTTAACCGATTGTCATGTATCCAACGTCCGTATTCTTGGCGGGAAGCAAGCCCATCCTTTAACTCTGAGTCGTCGATGATTCTTCCCTGCTCAAAATCTACTATAAACATTTGGCCTGGTCTGATTCGGTCTTTTTGTACAACTTTTTCGGGCGGTAAATCGAGTACTCCTACTTCTGACGCCATGACTAGTAGGCCGTCATCCATCACCGTGTAACGGAACGGCCTGAGACCATTGCGGTCAAGTACAGCGCCTATTTTGGTGCCATCCGTAAATGCCACAAGCGCTGGTCCATCCCACGGCTCCATCAAGCAACTGTGAAAATCATAAAAGTCCCGAATGGTTTTTGACATGGACTCGTGCCTGTACCATGCTTCAGGGATCATCATGCTCATCGCGTGCTCTACATCCCGGCCGGCCATGTACAGCAACTCGAAAACGTTGTCGAACGATGTGGTGTCGCTGGTTTCCTGTTCGCAAATATCCGCTATACCGCTCATGGATTCACCGAAAAGCACAGATTTAACCATTGCTTCTCTCGTTGCCATCCAATTGCGATTGCCTCGAATAGTGTTTATCTCACCGTTATGCGCAAGCATTCGGTATGGATGAGCGAGTTTCCAGGCACCCAGCGTGTTGGTGCTGAATCGTGAGTGCACAATCGCGAAACATGTGGCAATTGATTCATCGCTCAGATCTGGGTAAAAGTCACGAATTTGCTTGGCCATAATGAGGCCTTTGTAAACAACTGTCATCGCAGAAAGGCTGCATACGTAAAAATCCTGAAATGCCGGCAGATCACGGGTTTTTGCCAGTTCCAGCACAATCTTCTCGGTCTCTTTTCGAACAAGATACAGCTTTTTCTCAAAATCCTTTCCAATCAGCCCGTCGGGTGCCCCAATGAAGAACTGTTTTATTACGGGCATAACTTGACGGGACAGCGTTCCAATTGCCGCAGGATTTACAGGCACGTTTCGCCAGCCTAGGAATTTGAGTTGTTGCTGTTCGGTGGCTGTTTCAACAGCGTTTTCGGTAGCACGACAGGGGTCTTCTTCACGCGGCAAAAACGTCATACCAACCGCATAGGAACCAGCTTTAGGCAGTTTTATGCGAGATTCTTTCGCCACTTTGGAAAAGAACTCGTGAGGCATCTGGATGAGTATGCCTGCTCCATCACCTGTTTCTGGATCACATCCACAAGCTCCGCGATGTGCCAGATTTTTCAAAACATCGAGTCCTTTATCGATTATTTCGTGAGACCTGTTCCCTGATATATTTGCTACCACGCCCACACCACAAGCGTCATGTTCCAAATCTGGTTTATACAGGCCGTGGCGAGCTATTTTTTCAAAGTTAGCTGTAAGAGGATTAGTTTTCGTTGACATACTTAATTCTTTAATTAATGACACACTTCGTAGCCCAAACTGTGTGGGCTACGTTTGTCTAAGCGAATGCTGTCTGTATTGATTGCAAGGTGTTACAGCCACGGGTTTAATGAGAGACAAGGTAGAGACGGCCATCACACAAGATTTAAATAACGATTAACCTCATAATCGGTTACCGTATTCGCGTAATCTGTCCATTCCACCCACTTATTTTGCATGAACGCGTCGAATACGGACGGACCCAGTGCCCCCTTCAACAGTTCACTGCCTTCAGATAACTGAATCGCCTCTAGCAAACTTCGTGGCAATTGGCTGATTCCCAACTCGATTAGTTCAGAGTTTGACATTTCGTACACATTACCCTGAATCGGTTCGGGTAGTGGATACTGCTTTTCAATCCCTTCTAGACCAGCGGCGAGCATAACGCTAAATGCCAGATATGGGTTACAAGCGGAATCAGGAGCCCGGTATTCAATTCGTACAGACGCTTCCCTTCCTGGCCTGTACCCAGGGACACGTACGAGGTCACCCCATGCTCCTCGTGTCCAAGATGTATACACGGGTGCCTCAAAACCGGGCACCAAGCGTTTGTAAGAATTAATCCATTGGTTCGTAACTACTGTTATTTCTCCGGCATGTCTCAACAGGCCAGCTATAAACTGTTTTCCAACTGTGGACAAGTGGAATTCGTCATCATGGTCGTAGAAAGCGTTTTCGTCCCCTTTGAAAAGTGATTGGTGAATGTGCATCCCACTACCGTGCAAATTGTTAAAAGGTCGTGGCATGAATGATGCAAACACCCCACGTTGGGCAGCCATTTCTTTCACGAGCGTTCTATAAGTGGTAATGGTGTCGGCCATAGTAAGGCCGTTAGTGTGTCTCAGATCTATCTCGTGTTGCCCTGGCGCCTCCTCGTGATGGCTGTGCTGCACGGGTATTCCCATTTCTTCCAAGGCCAATACCGTATCTCGTCTGAGATCAGGACCGGTATCAGAGGATTGATCGAAATAGCCACCATCGTCCAAAGGTGTTGGGGGGTCTATCGTTTGGAGATAATAGTATTCAATTTCTGGTCCAACGTAGTAGGTGTAGCCCATTTTGGCTGCCCGGCGCATGTTCCGGCGCAGGACATTACGACTATCGCATTCAGCTGGGGTACCATCGGGATTCTTGATATCGCAAAACATTCGGGCCACTGAACTAGATTTTGGCCGCCACGGCAGCAATTGCCATGTTGTAGGATCGGGGACGGCAACCATGTCGGTTTCAGCAGATCGAGCAAAACCCTCTACAGCTGAGCCGTCGAAGCTGGCTCCGTGATTGAGGACCTCTTCCAATTCGTCTGCCGTGATAGCAAACCCCTTGAGAGTCCCAAGGATGTCTGTGAACCACAGGCGTATGAACTTTACGTCTTGTTCGTTAGCAGAGTGTAAGACGTAGTCGACTGATTCTTGTGTATTGGTATGCATAAGATCAACCATGAGACTCAATGGCGCATTGTGGCGACAAAACCATTAGGACTCTTTCTCCGCGCTAATGTAAATAGGCGCTAGGCGTCAAAGCTCAGGAAGAATTCGTGCGGATGTGGGCGACGGCGCACGCCGTCCACCTCAGTGTCTCTTTTGAATTTGACCCAAGTTTCTAGTAGGTCTGGGGTGAATACATTGCCACTTAGCAAGAACTCATGGTCATCCTCAAGTTCGTTCAATGCGGCGTCCAAACTATCTGGCATATGTCTTAACTTGGCGAGCTCCTCTTCGGATAGTTCGTACAGATCAACTTCCAAGGCCTCGCCTGGATTAAGACCTCGCTGAATGCCATCCAATCCTGCCATAAGCATCGCAGAGAATGCCAAATAGGGGTTACAAGATGGATCTGGCGGCCGGAACTCAACGCGCTTGGCGTGTGGGTCTTGAAAGTACATTGGAATTCGCGCCGCGGCACTACGGTTACGTGCCGACATAGCTAAGATCGTGGGTGCCTCAAAACCTGGGACAAGCCTCTTATATGAGTTGGAACTCGGTGCTACAAGAGCTGCAAGCGCTTTAGCGTGATGGAGAAGGCCGCCTATGTAGTTAAGCCCTAATTCACTCAATCCTGCATATTTACCGCCACTGGGGTCAGCGAATAGTGGCAATCCATCTTTCCAAATGCTCTGATGGGTGTGCATGCCAGTACCATTGTCCTCGAACAGTGGCTTGGGCATAAATGTAGCCACTTTCCCATGTCGCTTAGCCACGTTACGGACAACGTACTTGTACTCCATAACGTGATCGGCTACAGACAACAGCGGGCCATATCGCATGTCGATCTCGCCCTGACCGGCGGTAGCCACCTCATGATGATGTTTTTCGATTTCCATTCCGAAGGTGGTCTCCATGATCTTCGCGCATTCGTTACGCAGGTCGGTCATGGTGTCCACAGGTGGAGCGGGGAAGTATCCTCCCTTGAGTGGAGGCCTCGATCCCAGATTTGGCAAAGGTTCACCGCTTGGCCCGCGGCCTACCATTTGTTCACTACCCGTGTTCCAAATCCCCTCGTCTGAATCTATGAAGTAATAACCGTAATTTGTCCGTTGATCGAATCGAACAGAATCAAAAACGAAAAACTCAAGCTCTGGCCCCCAGTATGAAACATCCCCGATGCCAGTTTTGGATAGGTGTTCTTCAGCTTTTCTTGCGACAAATCTTGGGTCACGGGAGTAGTCGGAATTTGTAAGCGGATCACTGACATCGGCAATAATTGTTACTGTACCAGCGATGAACGGATCTACTGTCGCCGTATCGGCCCGCGGCACGAGAAGCATGTCCGATTCTTCAATCGATTGGAAGCCGCGTATTGAAGAACCGTCAAACCCGGTTCCGCGTTCAAATAGATCCTCATTAAGTTGGCTTTTTGGCAGGGATAAATGCTGCCAAGTGCCTGGAACATCCGTGAACTTAAGGTCTAACGAATCACAGTTAGTGTCGGCCATTAACTTCAAAACTTTGTCCAAAGATTTTTTGGCTGTACCTGACATCTACCTTGGCCTCCTAGCGCACGTTTTGGGCGTCTCTTCTACCTAAATACCGTTAACCTTTAATTAATTGCCTGTTTGATGGCGAAATAATTACGAATTTGATACTTACGTTATCTCACCCCTAGCGTTATCTGGACGTTAGGGAATTGTTACATCTTTGTTGCAATAGGAACCGCGCATGTCCTGCAATCCTCACGGATTTTAGTGAGATACAAGGTCTTCTTGAGAGTAGCCGACCCATTGGGTCTACATGGGGTGGTTTTAGCTGCTGTGTTTGGAGCTTGCAGCAAAACGATAGCCTACGTTTCGTACGGTTTCTATAAATCGATGACGTACATCGTCTATTTTGCTCCGCAGGCGCCTAACGTGGACGTCAACAGTGCGAGTGCCACCGAAGTAGTCGTATTCCCATACTCTGCGAAGTAACTGCTCCCGTGTGTAGACATGACCTGGGTTTTCCGCAAGCAGCAGGAGTAGCTGGTACTCCTTATAAGTTAGCGATATTTTACTGTCCGCAACTTTTACTTCGTACATGGCCATATTGATCTCCAACGGTCCTCGTCGTATCACCCTATTGTTGTCGCTACGGTCTTCGCTCCTGAGGGCAGTGGCACGAATTCTGACAGCCAATTCTTCAATGGAAAACGGAGGGAAGCACAGATCCACGCTCGCTAGATGAACGTCCAAGTTGAATAGATCAATTGCAGGCAGCAGAACGATGGCAGAGAATCCTGCTTCAGCAACTGCTGCCACGCGCCTACTTAATTTTGAAGATCCTCCCCCGTACCCAGACACGATTATCACACCATGTGCGATCGGTTTGGTCGTGGCTAGATCTTCATCCCGTAATTGGGACACCTCGAGGCTGCGGTCAGCGATATGCAGACCGGATACTAGGCGATTTGCCTCCGACGAGGGCATTCCGAGCAAGAACACCCGTGTCATGATCTCGGATTATTTGACAATGTACTGCCACTATTTTTTGTGGATTTCCGACGATGGCTATTTTACTGACAGCGAATTTCCTGCAACCCCCTTCTTGTTCCGGGGGCGACAATTTTGGCTCGACCCTACTACGATATTCATTGACGGAGCAAGTGCGTCATAGGTACACTTACTGTTTGTGCCCTGAGAGTTATCGGCTTGTTTCAATGGGTGACTGCCGAGTAGGACTCTTCGAGTATGACTCTTAGTGAAGCACGGGGCCAGCAATGCCGACGATCAACCAACTGATACGCAAGCCTAGGAAAAGGGGTCAAGCCAAGGGCAAGACACCTGGCCTTCGGTATGTTTTCAATTCGTTGCAGAATCAGTTGAACGCACGGGGGGGCAGTCCTCAGAAGCGCGGGGTGTGTCTCCAGGTGAGAACGGTGACTCCGAAGAAACCCAACTCCGCCCTCCGGAAGGTTGCAAGAGTACGTCTAACAAATGGAATGGAAGTGACAGCTTACATTCCGGGAGAAGGACACAATCTACAAGAGCATTCGGTTGTATTGATTCGCGGGGGACGGGTCAGAGATGTTCCCGGAGTCAGGTACCACGTTGTTAGGGGTGCACTGGATACTGCAGGTGAGGATGGTCGTACCCGCGGTCGTAGTAAGTACGGTACCCCTCGACAAAATTAAATGCTGTCCTAAGACCAAGTACCTGCAGTTGTAATGTTGCGCAGTGGCTCGCATAGGGCGGCTCGAGGCGCGATCGCTACGGGTGTAGCATGCGGAGGATTGTGAGACTATGGCACGCCGCAGGCGCGCACAGCCCAGAAGCATAAAAAAAGACCCGCGATTCGATAGTGTGCTGGTGGCGCGGTTCACCAACAGGCTTATGTTGGGTGGTAAGAAAACGGTCGCGCAGCGGGCCGTATATCAGGCGTTGGACCTGCTTGAGAGCGAAGCGAGTCGGCCGGGCATACAAGTATTTGAGCAGGCTGTCAGAAATGCCACCCCTGCTGTAGAAGTTAAGCCCAGGCGTGTGGGTGGCGCTACGTATCAAGTTCCCGTGGAGGTGCGACCAGAGCGGAAGCTGTCTTTGGCGATGCGATGGCTGGTCACTGCAGCGCGGGCTCGTAAAGGTCGCCCGATAGCGGAAAAATTATTTCAAGAGCTTTTGGATGCGTCGCGTGGCCAAGGCGCTGCGGTACGACGTAGAGAAGATCTCTACCGTATGGCCGAGGCTAACCGAGCTTTCGCACACTATCGTTGGTGATTATCGAAAATATGGCGCTTCGGCTGGGGCGACGTCCCAGTTCGGGCGGTACTGATGAACGCAACTAATACAAAATCAAAGAACGCCGTGGCTAAGCCTCAGCAACGCACGGACCTTGGCAAAGTCCGTAACATAGGGTTCATAGCCCACATAGACGCCGGTAAGACCACGGTTACCGAGCGTGTGCTGTTTTTCACAGGCCGTACGTACAAGATTGGTGACATTGATCAGGGTACAACGGTGATGGACTTCATGGATCTGGAGCGTGAGCGCGGTATTACCATAGCTTCTGCCGCTACCGCTGCTGAGTGGAGCGGTCACCGTATAAATATCATCGATACACCCGGTCATGTTGATTTCACTGCCGAAGTAGAACGAAGTTTGCGGGTGCTGGACGGTGGAGTAGTGGTATTCGATGCTGTTGCTGGTGTTCAGCCCCAATCCGAGACCGTTTGGCGGCAGGCCGATCGGCACGGAGTGCCCCGCATATGTTTCATCAATAAGATGGATCGCTTGGGAGCCGATTTCCAAGGAGCGATAGATTCGATACAGAAACGGCTAAGGGCAAATGCGGTTGCGGTCCAGCTTCCCATTGGCGCAGAATCATCGTTCACGGGGATTATTGATCTGGTCACTTGCACCGCATTCGCGTATACGAAAGATGAAGCGATAGAACCTGAGCAGATACAGATCCCAGATTCACTTGCCGCTACCGTTGACGATTATCGTCGTCACCTTATTGAAAAAGTCGCAGAAACTGACGACGAATTATTACTTAAGTATGTAAGCGAAGAAGATATAACCGTAGAAGAACTAGCTGCCGGCATTCGGCGAGCAACTGTGTCACTCCAGATGGTCCCCGTACTTTGTGGATCAGCGTTACGACACCGTGGAATTCACCAGCTCCTTGATGCCGCTGTTGATTATCTGCCTTCACCTCTGGATGTTGCTGCTGTCCGTGGTGTCGAATCAAAAACCGGAGACATTATTGAGCAACCCGCCTCAGCCGAAGCCCCATTGACGGCACTGGCATTCAAGGTTATTGCGGATCAACATGTCGGGCGTGTGGTGTATGTACGAGTTTATTCAGGAGTTATTCGATCTGGGGCGACTGTGTACAATCCGGCTCGCCGCAAACGCGAGCGGATCGGTCGGCTATTGCGTATGCACGCGTCTCATCGCGAAGAGATTGATGAAGCTGGACCGGGGGAGATCGTAGGAGCCATAGGTTTGAAGGATGTTGCGACTGGGCATACGCTCTGCGATGAGTCGCGTAAGGTGCTGCTGGAATCGATTGAGTTTCCTGAGCCTGCTCTCTCAGTTGCGATCGAGCCTCGTACTAGGGCTGATCAGGAGAAGATGGACGTAGCGCTGGCACGTATGCGGGATGAGGACCCTACGCTTACAGTTTCGGCTGATCGAGAAAGTGGTCAGGTTACACTGGCAGGAATGGGTGAGTTGCATCTCGAGGTGGTTGTTGAACGGATGCTCCGCGAGTTCGGTGTAGCAGCACAGGTCGGGGAACCAAGAGTAGCCTACAGAGAGACAATCACTGGTGTGGCGCATGCACAAGGGCGGTTCGTACGCCAGACAGGCGGTCATGGCCAATACGGTGACGTAACCCTACGCTTGGAGCCACTTGGGCGAGGTGAAGGGCTTGAATTCGAAGTTGAAATCAGTGGGTCAGTATTGCCAAAGGAGTTCTGGGGAGCTGTGGAACAAGGATTTAGGGATGCAGCCCAGACGGGAATCCTTGAAGGGTATCCTATGGTAGATATGCGCGCTATTCTTACGGATGGCTCTTGGCATCAAGTGGATTCTTCTGAACTGGCGTTTAATATAGCGGCTTCGATGGCCTTCAAGGCTGGTGTCCCCAAGGCGGGGGCTGTCCTATTGGAGCCGGTTATGCGTATGGAGGTCGTGACCCCTGAGGAGTTTTTAGGCGACGTCCTTGCGGACCTACACGCCCGGAGGGGGCAAATTTTGTCGATGGAAGGTCAGGCCGGGACTCAGACTGTTCATGCGTTTGTGCCACTGGCAGAGACGTTTAAATATGCAACTCATCTTCGGTCTCGCACAACGGGACGGGCGATATTTACTCAGGAGCTTGACCATTACAGCGCGGTCCCAAAATCCGCCAGTAGAGTCGCAAGTGGAGTTAAAGACTGATGGCGGAGCAAACCGTGCGCATAGTGCTGAAGGCTTATGATCACCGGGTATTGGACCTTTCTGCTCGGCAGATCCTAGAAACCGCAGAGCGCACCGGTGCCGCGGTGGTTGGTCCTATACCGATGCCTACATCTATCAGGCGTTTCTGTGTAATCAGGTCTCCTCATGTTGACAAGGATTCGCGTGAACACTTCGAGTTACGGGTACACAAGCGACTCATCGATATTGTCGAACCGACTTCAAAAACTATTGATTCACTCACCAGGCTTAACGTGCCTGCTGGCGTTGACATCGCCATAAAACTGTAGCTGCTAGCCATGACTATTAAAGGCGTTATCGGGCGGAAAATGGGTATGACGACCCACTACGAAGTCGATGGTACGGCTGTTCCGGTTACAGCCATAGCCGCCGGTCCATGTTTCGTGACGCAGGTTAAAACACTGTCTCGAGATGGGTACGAAGCAGTTCAACTGGGCTTTGGAGGTGTTAAACGGCTCAACCGCCCCTTGTCAGGGCACCTCGCACGCTCCGGTGATAAATTCAGGTACCTACAGGAATTTTCTGTAGATGACTTGGGTGATTTTGAAGTGGGGCAAGAAGTCAACGTTGCAATGTTTAATGTTGGAGATGTAGTACAGGTATCTGGCCGCTCACGTGGACGTGGATTTGCTGGTGGTGTGCGCCGACATAACTTCGCCGGTGGACCTAAGACACACGGCCAATCCGATCGACATAGGGCGCCAGGCTCCATCGGCGCGGGATCTTCGCCCGGACGCGTCTGGAAAGGTACCAGGATGGCTGGGCATATGGGGAACGCACGGGTTTCGCAGCGGGGATTACGCGTTGTACTAACAGATCCAGAGCGCAACCTGATGTTTGTGCGCGGGTCTGTTCCCGGTGCCTCGAATGCATTGCTAAGAATCGAGCGAGTGAAGGAAGCGACGGTGACGGAGAATTGAAGCTAAACGTTTGCAATGCTCAGGGAGCACAGGTTAGCACGCTCGATGTCAGTGATTTCGTATGGGCTGCCCCAATGAATGAGTCAGTTCTCCATCAAGTCGTAGTAGCACAGCTGGCCAATCAGAGACATGGTACGCATGACACAATGCGCCGCTCAGATAAGTGGTTTTCTGCTAGAAAACTTCGTGCGCAGAAGGGAGGAGGTAGGGCTAGGCTTGGACGTCGCGGTTCACCAACTGCTGGTGGCAAGGGGCCAACGTCCGGTGGAGCTGTAGCGCACGGTCCACATCCCAGGAGCTACCGACAGCGGCTTCCGAGGAAAATGAAGCAACTGGCTCTTAGAGTGGCTCTATCAGAGAAGGTGAGGAGTGGGCGCCTAATAATTCTTGATGACCTTGTGCTTGATGGTCCCAAGACGCGGGAGATAGTGGATATACTAGGTGGGTTGGGAGTTCAAGGCTCCACGCTAATTGTGACGAAGGAAGCAGATTACGTGCTTAGAAAATCTATCGGGAACCTCCAAGGCATCGACTCTATCCTAGTGCGCCTGTTAAATCCGCTTCAGACCCATCGTGTTAGGACAATTGTTATGACTCAGGATGCGGTGAATGAGGTCGACGAGCTTTGGAGTCATCCTAAACCTAGACATCGGGCACGCTACCAGCAAGTAGCGAATGGCCAGCCTTCTGTCGCTCAATCGCAGGCAGCCTTATGACTCCAAACGAAGTATTAGTTCGTCCGGTTGTGACCGAAAAGAGCACACTCTTGCAGGAGCGTGGCAAGTACGTCTTCCAAGTATCTCGCATGGCTACTAAGAGCCAGATCGCTTCGAGTGTGGAAGAGGTGTTTGATGTGGCTGTAGTCAAAGTCAGAACTTTGCGTGTGCGGGGTAAAACTAAGCGATATTGCAGATCTGTGTCCCGTCGACCAGATTGGAAAAAGGCCATTATCACGCTTCGTGCCGGTGACACCATCCAACTTTTTGAAGGTGCGTAGGTCAACGCAATCTAGAATGAGGACAGGGAATGGCCCTTAAAAAGTACAAGCCGACCTCTCCTGGCCGTCGTGGAGCGGTCATGCCGGATTTTAGCGAGATTACGAAATCGGATCCCGAGAAGTCGCTGTTGGCCCCACTTGTAAAGAAGGGAGGGCGTAACAACAAGGGGCGCATAACTGTTCGCCATAGAGGTGGTGGTCACAAACGGCGTTATCGATTGATTGATTACCGCAGAGATAAGTCCAAGGTCCCGGCTAGAGTGCTGGCGATCGAATATGATCCTAATCGCACCGCTCGAATTGCGCTGGTCCAATACGAAGACGGTGAGAAGCGCTATGTTCTGGCTGCTGAAGGTATATCTGTCGGCGATCATATTGCCAATGGTGACAGTGTTCCGATCCGGCTCGGGAACGCTCTAAAACTCTGTGACATACCGTCAGGTACGTACGTACATAACGTGGAGTTGGTCCCTGGAGATGGGGGGAAGCTTGCCCGTGGAGCTGGCTCGATGGTGCAAGTTCTAGCCCAAGAGAGTGGGTACGCGTTACTTCGCTTGCCTTCAGGAGAGATAAGAAGAGTAAAAGACCAGTGCATGGCCTCTATAGGTCAAGTGGGAAATATAGAGCATAAGAATATAAAGTTAGGCAAAGCTGGTCGAAAGGCTCACCGTGGTCGTAGGCCTAGGGTGCGCGGGCTAGCGATGACCCCTCGCGATCACCCACACGGTGGTGGCGAAGGCAAAAATGGTATAGGTATGCCCGGTCCGAAGACCCCTTGGGGCCAACCAGCACTGGGTCACAGAACGCGTCCGAAGAAAACTAGCGATAGGGATATCGTCCGACGCCGTTTTCAGCGTTAGGAAGCGTCCTGGAGGAGCTTAATTTCGTATGTCGAGATCAATAAAGAAGGGGCCGTTTATTGACCCCAAGCTGATGAAGAAAGTAGAGGCGGCACAGCGGGGCAATAAACGTACGGTTATACAGACTTGGTCTAGAGCGTCGATGATCATGCCGGAGATGGTTGGACTGACTATCGCCGTACATGATGGTCGACGTCATGTTCCTGTGTTGATGACTGAGAACATGGTGGGGCACAGACTTGGCGAGTTTGCACCCACAAGGATCTTCAGGGGCCATTCATCAAGGTCTGATCGAGCAACGACAATTGGATAAAGAGCTAATTGGTGGCCAGATATGGTAGTTAGGGCACATTCTCATATGGTTGGTATCTCAGCCAAAAAACTCCGCCTTCTGATAAACACGGTGCGCGGACGACAGGTTGGGGACGCTCTTGACGTGTTGCGGTCCATGCCGTCACCGGCGGCTAATGTGGTTTCAAAAACGATTCGTTCTGCCTCGGCGAACGCGGAGAACAATGAGTTAATGGATCGCGAAAATCTTATGATTACGAGAATTACTGCTGATCAAGGTCCTCCCTTGCGGCGTTTTCGCCCAAAGGCCAGAGGCCGTGCAGGGCGATTCAATCACCCGAGTAGCCACCTCACCGTCGAGGTAGAGGAACGAGGCACATAAGTTATGGTGAAGGATAGATAATTGGGTCAGAAAACACACCCGATAGGGTTCCGCTTGGGCGGAGTGAAGAATTGGCAGTCTCAGTGGTTCGCAGAGAAGGCTTCAGGCTACCGCAGTTTGGTGATGGAGGATCATCGAATCCGGAGACTAGTTATTGATCGTTGCGGCGAAGGCAGCGCGATCTCGCGCATCGGAATCGATAGAGGGCCCCAGGATCTAGTCGTGACTGTTAATACTGCTCGTCCGGGAATTGTAATTGGAAGAGGTGGCCAGCGAGTAGACGAATTGAGAACAGAAATAGAGCGTGTAACCGGCAAGCGGGCCAGATTGAATATTCAGGAGATACGACAGCCTGAAATGGACGCGTATCTGGTGGCCCGTAACGTAGCTGAACAACTTGAGCGTCGCGTGGCCTACAGAAGGGCGCTAAGGGGTACGCTCCAACGGACTATGCAGGCAGGAGCCGTCGGTATCAAGATCACTGTTGCTGGGCGTCTGGGTGGAGCAGAGATCGCGCGATCTGACAAGGTTATGGAAGGTCGCATTCCGCTGCACACGTTACGTGCTGATATTGACTTTGCGATCGCTGAGGCCGTCACTACGTTCGGTAAGATTGGGGTGAAGGTTTGGATCTACAAGGGTGACTCGACAGGCATAGTGATCACGATTCCTGACGATAACAATAAATCTGCGCCAGGAGGCCGGTCAGGGCGTGGCAGAGGCCGGCGCTCTCAGGCCGGTCAAGGCGGGGCTCCTTCCCGACGCGGTAGCGGTTCCTCGCGCGGCCGCGGCCGTTCTGCGGCTGACGCTGTGTCCCATGATACTTCCAGTGATGCAACTGTTTCGAATTCCACGGCCGACTCAGACGTGAAAAAAGCCGTAATAAACGAGAAAGCGGACTCGCCCGAGGCATCGGTGGAGGCGGTTGCTCCTGTTCGGAAGCGACGTGTTGTGAGAGCCAAGAAGGCTGATCCCGAAATTTCCGGGGAGTCGAAGAAAGGGACTGACGAATAGTTACTGCTATGCTGCAGCCCAAGCGTACAAAATACCGCAAGCAACACCGAGGGCGCCGAAACGGCATCCAATCAACCGGCAGCTCTATAGCGTTCGGAGAATTCGGCTTGAAGGCCGAGACGCCAGGATGGCTGACCGCGCGGCAGATAGAAGCAGCTCGGCGGGCTATGATTCACCATATTAAACGTGAAGGCCAAGTGTGGATCAGGGTCTTTCCTGATAAGCCTGTTAGTTCCCGTCCGGCTGAAACGAGGATGGGCGGTGGCAAAGGAGCAGTGGAGGAGTGGGTTGCTGTCGTACGCAGGGGACGCGTGTTGTTCGAACTCGGTGATGTGCCAGAGGCCGCCGCACGGGAAGCGTTGAGATTAGCAGCTAATAAATTGCCACTCACCACACGTATAGTGGCACGAAGTGAATTCTATTAATTTGGGTATTGGGTGATGCGAATTAGTGAAGTGAGAGAATTAGAGGGAGCAGAGCTTAGCAAGGAGCTTGAGAGGCAGGAACACGCTTTGATGAGCCTCCGTTTCCGGAAGGCCACGCTTCAATTAAGCGATGTGACTGAGGTCCGAAAGACCCGGCAATCCATCGCTCGTATCAAGACCGTTCTTGCTGAAAGGGAGATTCATTCCCAATCGATTGAACAGGGAACTTTACAGGTTGTATCGATGAACTCTAGCGAAGGTGAATCGATCGGACACTCGAGGGGTTCTGAGGTGTCTGACTCTGTGGCTGAGAAAGATGATGATCAGGGGGATCGAGAGGGAGACAAGAACAAGGCCTCGGGGCAGCGCATTGTAAGCTCGAAGGAACCAGTGGAAGCACCTGCTGAATCCAGTGGATAGATAGGTCAGGAGTGAGGAATACGAGACGTAAGCAAGTGTTGATTCGAGATTGGCATGGCCAAATGGCTTCTTACTGGGATTGGGTCTGTGGTACTAAATTGTTAATCAGACAACGTCGCACGTAAGGCTAATTACTGCAACACGAATCTTGGAAAGCGGGAACAATTGTCAGTAGGAATTCGAAGACAGCGGGTCGGGACAGTCGTTGGAGACGGTAACGACAAAACAATTGTGGTGAGCGTTGCATGGCGCCAACGTCATCGGTTGTATATGAAGCACGTGCGACGTGTCACTAAGCTTATGGCACATGACACAGAGAACATAGCGAAGAATGGTGACAAGGTTCGAGTCGAGGAGACCCGTCCCCTGTCCAAGCGGAAGCGTTGGCGATTAGTTGAGATCATAGAGCGTGCCGATCTGCTGCCGATTTCACCTAAGGACGCAGACGTCACCCTTGATGCCTATGAGCGCACTGGCGCCAGTGAATCTGTTGCTGAAGGGGAAGCCTCAGGGGCAACTACGAACATGGAAAAGGCAGAGCCCAATGATTCAACGTCAAACAAGACTTAAGGTGGCGGATAACTCAGGTGCCCGAGAGGTAATGTGCATAAACGTACACGGTGGGAGCGTTAGGCGCTATGGGCGGTTAGGAGACGTGATTACCGCTACCGTAAAGGATGCGAATCCAGGTGGAACGGTAGCCATGCACGAAGTGGTAAAAGCGGTTATTGTTCGTACTGCTAAGGAACAACGTCGTCCAGATGGAACCTACATTAGATTTGACGATAATGCTGTGGTCGTGATTGGGGAAGACCAGAATCCTAGGGGCACACGTATATTTGGGCCTGTCGCCCGTGAGCTACGAGAGCGCCAGTTCATGCGTATCGTCTCGCTTGCTCCGGAGGTGCTGTGAGATGGCCCCACGACTGCGAGCGGACGATACTGTACTCGTTATCTCTGGCAGAGATAGGGGTAAAAGGGGCAAAATTATTCGGGTTGTCCCACGCGACAATCAAGTGGTTATAGAAGGTGTGAACATAGTAACGCGTCATGTGAAGAACCGCCCGGGTGTGCGTCAGTCTGGCTTGGTTAAGCAAGAGGCGCCTATCGACCAGTCTAACGTAGTATTACTTGATCCGGATACGTCACTACCGGGTCGTGTACGGTGGCGTTTCCTGGAGGACGGGACAAAAGTCAGGATGGTGGGTAGTGACAGAGGAGACTGATGGTGGCGTGGCTGAGTCAGCTCGTGGCGCGTCTGTGAATAAGCGTTCGACTACACCTGAAGAACTTAAAAGCAAGGGTGCAGGTGCGTCCAAGTCTAAACAGAAGGCTGGTCTAAGTCGGTCGAAATCTGCCGGAACCAAGAAATCTGCCGGAACCAAGAAATCTGCCGGAACCAAGACTAGTGGGACTTCTAAGAATAGTTCAAAAAAACCCTCTAGTAAGAAACCGGTATCATCTGAATCGTCAGCTAAGAAGGTCGCTCAGGTCACATCCGCATCGGACAAAACTGTACCTACTCCGAAACCACGTCTAATTCAGCGCTACCGAGAAGAGGTCTCGACCGTTCTCCTTAGAGAATTCGGGTACGTTAATAGGCTTCAAGTGCCTAAGCCTGTTAAGGTGGTTTTGAATATCAGTCTCGGCGAAGCGGTCGCAAACGCTAATGCGGTGGAAGCTGCAGTGGGGGATTTGGCAACGATCACTGGTCAGCGGCCTGTGGTTACGCGATCTCGCATGTCTATTGCGAACTTTAAACTGCGTGAAGGTATGCGTGTAGGGGTCATGGTTACGTTGCGTGGAGATCGTATGTGGCAATTTCTGGATCGCTTGATGAACTCGGCTTTGCCAAGAGTGCGTGATTTCCACGGTGTTCCGCGAAACTCGTTCGATGGTCGCGGGAACTATACACTGGGGATATCTGAACAGGTCATATTCCCAGAAATCGACTATAATCAGATTGATCGGCTACGAGGCCTGCAAGTCACTGTGGTGACGACTGCTAAAACAGACGAGGAGGCCAGGAGGCTTCTTGACCTGTTGGGCATGCCGTTTGTGCGGCTCGACCAGCCTGTTGTTGCTGTGTGATGACCCGTTTGAGAGGGCTGGTTGATTGTACCGTTAATGACAATGTAGAAAGTTACTATGGCACGAAAATCAAAAATAGAGAGGTGGAAGCGCCCCCAGCGATTTAAGGTACGTGAGTACAATCGCTGCGGCAGGTGCGGACGCCCGAGAGCCTACATACGCTTTGTGGGGATGTGTAGGATATGTTTTCGTGAAATGGCTTTGCTCGGTCAATTGCCGGGCATTCGTAAGGCTAGTCTCTAATATTTAAGGCTAGTCTCTAATATCTCCGGAGTCTTGAGTTGCCAGTTACCGATCCCATAGCTGATATGCTGACGCGCATCCGTAATGCTGTGCAGGTGCGTCATGAGTCGGTTGTCATACCAGCTTCGAAAGTAAAATCAGCGATAGCGAAGCTTATGAAAGAGCAAGGCTTCATCGCCGATTATAACGTTTCCGGAGAAGCGCCAAATACACAGATAAATGTGACGTTACGCTACTACTCTGAGGATGAACCAGTCATAACTGGCCTGAAACGGGTTAGCCGACCGGGTTTACGTGTATATGTTGGAAGCGATGAGGTTCCGCGATATTTCGGGGGGATGGGCGTGGCATGCGTATCGACATCGCAGGGCTTGCTGACTGGTCGGGAAGCTACGCGCAGAGGTATCGGCGGAGAACTTCTTTTTTACGTCTGGTGAGGAGTGGATGAGTTGTCTCGTATTGGAAAGATGCCAGTGCAAATTCCGCCCGGGGTAGAGCTTAATGTAGACGGCTCTGCGGTGGCCGTGAAGGGACCCAAAGGGGATTTAACGATCACGATTCACCACTCTTTGCGACTTGAGAGCGATGAGAAAACACTGGTTGTTTATAGACAAAATGACGAACCAGAACAGCGTGCACTGCACGGTCTGACTCGTAGCCTGTTGAACAACATGGTTATAGGGGTCACTCACGGGTTTGAACGTATTCTCGACCTAGTCGGCACAGGATATCGAGTGGAGCAACAATCGAAAAATCTTTTGCTACAACTAGGTTTCAGCCATCCTGTGACAGTTGAACCTTTGGGGAGCAATGAGTTGGTCGCCGAGTCACAGACAAGGGTGATCGTGCGCGGTATCGACAAGCAACAAGTTGGTGAGCAGGCGGCGCGTATCAGGAAACTCCGCAAACCAAATCCGTATACCGGTAAAGGGATCAAGTATGAGGGTGAAGAGGTTAAGCGTAAGGCAGGCAAAACAGCTGTAAGCGCAGTTATCTAATTTGGGTAAACGCAAATTTGATACTCGGGCGAGATATGTACGACACCGGAGGGCTCGGTGAAGGCTCAACGGTACAGTAAGCAGTCCGCGGCTTTGTGGGTTCCGCAGAAATCGCCAAATTTACGCTCAGGTTGTCGACGACACTAACGGTCATACGTTAGTGTCGGCATCGTCGCTTGAATCGGATGTTGACCTTGGTAAGGACGGCGGGAAGATAGGTACTGCCACAGCGGTTGGCAAGATTGTTGCTAAGCGCGCGATTGTGGCTGGCGTCAAGCAGGTTGTGTTTGATCGAGGCGGTTATAAATTCCATGGCCGAGTGCGGGCGTTAGCTGATGCAGCTCGTAAGGGTGGGTTTAAGTTCTAGC
>CAZXXH010000005.1:12176-24515 GCA_964644645.1 uncultured Dehalococcoidales bacterium | reverse complement strand
GTACGGTCTGGTCGGGGTGTCCAACATGAGGCCCCATATGTCGTGCGCGTATTTAATTTCAGGCGTGGTTCGTAGGTAGTTAAAGGTGGCCGTCACTTGACCTTCAATGCCTTGGTGGTTGTTGGAGATGGAGCTGGCCGTGTGGGGTCCAGCCTTGGTCGAGCTACGGCTGTACCGGATGCTGTGCGTAAAGGTAGTGATAATGCCCGCAAAAAGATGGAAAATGTTGTACTCAGTGATACAACAATTCCGCATGAGGTTACCGCAACATTCGGTTCTTCTAAGGTGTTTCTGAAACCAGCAGCGGCTGGTACCGGTGTGATTGCGGGTGGTGGGGTTCGTGCAGTGGTGGAGGCAGTTGGGATTAAGGATGTTTTATCTAAGACGTTTGGTTCCAATAACACTATCAACACCGTTCGTGCCACACTGAAAGCCCTCAGAACTCTGCGTGATCCAACGGTCTCCATAGCCCGCAGACTTAATCCGGATTCAGCTTTATCTGAGAAAGCCTGATTTTTATGAAAGCGTCTGATGTTCAGTTGAAGATTACTCAGAGAAAGAGTTTAATAGGCGCTCAGCCTTCGCAGCGTGCTACTGTGCGTGCACTTGGCTTACGCCGAATTAGACACTCCGTCCTGAAGGACTCCAATCCTGTCATACTCGGCATGATTGAGAAGGTGCGTCACTTGGTGGCGGTGGAAGAGATTAAGTAGTTACGGTCATTAGCCCTGACAAGAGAGAGCGAGCGAGCGACAAATGAGTAATGGTCTGCATGATCTGCGGCCCCCCCTGGGTGCCCGCAGGCCCCGTAAGCGTGTAGGTCGCGGAGATGGCAGTGGTAGAGGTACATACTCGGGTCGTGGGTCAAAAGGTCAGAAAGCCAAGGAAAATTTGCCACCCGTGTTCGAGGGTGGCCAGAACCCATTAGTGAAGAAACTTCCGTACCTGCGCGGTTTCACTAACATATTCCGTACCGAATACGTTCCTGTGAACCTGGCGCGGTTAAGGTTGTTCGATGGCGGATCGGATGTGACACCTGATGTACTGCTTCGAAAGGGCATTCTGAGTGGCTCAAGAGGTTTGGTGAAAATTCTTGGTGGGGGCGATTTGTCGGTGTCACTTAACGTTAAGGCGCACGCCTTCAGCCGGTCTGCTCGGACCAAGATTGAGGCTGCTGGTGGTACAGCCACCGTGATCAGCCGTGTATCCGATAAAAGATCGGATTCCCAGGCTAGTGTTGGAAAGGATAATCCAGACCAGTGATGCGTGAAGGCCAGACTCAAGCTGGCGTGTCCAACAGGCCTGCGCTTATTCAGGCCGTTGTAGATGCGATGCGAGTTCCGGATCTTAGGTACCGTATTCTCTTCACGTTGGGGATCTTAGTCATTTTTCGATTTTTTGCGCACGTGCCCGTCCCCGGGGTGGATCGGGAGGCTCTTGCCGCAGCATTTGACGCAAATCCTCTACTGGGTTTCTTAGACGTCTTCAGTGGAGGAGCTCTTCGCAATCTTTCTATCGCCGCGCTAGGTGTTTATCCGTATATTACTGCATCGATCATCATGCAGATATTGACACCCATCGTCCCGGCTATGAAGGAGCTTTCGCAGGAAGGTGAATTTGGTAGACAAAAAATAAATCAGTACACTCACTATCTGACTGTGCCGATCGCGTTCTTGCAAGGCTGGGGCCAGCTCAACATATTCCAATTGAGCTCTAGCTCCCACGGAGCTGCTATATCCGGGATTGGATTTGGCAGCAGTGAGATCGTGTCCACATTGGCTATCCTATCAGCTATGGTGGCTGGCACCATGCTGCTTGTATGGATGGGAGAGCTGATTACCGAGAAGGGGATTGGTAACGGAGTCTCGCTCATCATCTTCGCGGGGATCGTGTCGCAATTACCCACCGTTGTTGGCCAGGCATATCTGTTACGTGATCAAATGTTCCAGTTGTTATTGCTAGCGGCAATAATGTTGGGAATAGTCTATCTAATAGTGTATGTGACGGAAGCGCAACGACGTATACCCGTGCAGTACGGTCGTAGTGTTTTTAGGGGTGGACGGATGTATAAGCAGGCAGGTGCGACACATATTCCTCTTCGTGTGAACTCCGCCGGCATGATACCTCTTATTTTCGCTTCATCGTTGCTTATACTCCCTGCCACCATGGCGAGCTACTTCGCAGATCCTAGAAGTAGCTCGATACTTGCTCGGGTAGCTGACTTTTTTACAACTTCGTTGAGCCCAACTGCGAACTTATATTGGATCATATTTTTCTTCTTGGTCGTTCTGTTCACGTTCTTCTACACCCTAGTGGTGTTCAACCAGCAAAACTTAGCAGAGAATCTTCAGAAGAATGGCGGATTTGTACCAGGTATTAGGCCAGGCCAACCCACCAAGGACTATTTAATGCGCGTCATTTTACGCATTACTTGGGGCGGTGCTTTTTTCTTAGGATTCGTAGCCATAGTCCCTTTCTTATCAGGACAGGTCACTAATCTTCAGACTGCAATATTGAGCAGCACTTTGAGCAGTTTCAGTTTACTGATCATGGTTGGTGTAGCACTGGATACGATGAGGCAACTTGAGGCACAATTGCTCATGCGTAACTACGAGGGCTTTATCCGAAAATCTAAGCTAGCGTCTAATTGTCGTGCGAGGTTTTTGAAGGACCGATGGGTAGAGTAGGTTGTAAATGCGTAGCTTCTATACTAAGTGTTACTACACGTATTGATTGTTTCATTGGCAGTCAATCGAGACTCTAGCTACGGATCCGATACGGTCCTATGACGCATATACTTCTGCTCGGGCCGCCAGGGGCTGGCAAGGGTACGCAAGCAGCTCGACTGAGTCAGCGCATTCAGGCAGAACATCTGGCCACGGGCGACATCTTGAGGGCCGAAGTAGCTACTGGAACCGTTTTGGGCATACAGGCGCAAACATATATGAACCGAGGGGATCTAGTCCCTGACGCGTTGGTGATTAAAATGCTACTTTCACGTCTCAAAGAAGCTGGCCGTGATGTCATATTTGACGGATTTCCTCGCACGATGGCTCAAGCCAAGGCTTTAGATGGTGCTATGAAAGAGACAGGCACGTTTATAGATCGCGTGATCTATTTGAAAGTTTCAACTCGGGAACTAGTTCGTCGATTGTCAGGGCGAGCTACGTGCACCGGGTGTCAGATGCCCTATCATAAGGAATCATCGCCCTCACGGGTTGAGTGAATCTGTGATAGTTGTGGCAGAGAACTTACTCAACGGCCGGACGATCAACCTGAGTCTGTACTTACACGGCTGAGAGTTTATGAGCGTCAGACGATGCCAGTACTGGAATTCTATCGTATTGACGGTCGCGTTGTGACGATCGATGGCGAAGGAGACCCAGATAGTGTTCAAGATCGTTTGGCTGTTGCTGCAATTTAGATCAACTGGTCAAGCATCAGCTCGACAGCTATAATAGTGGGGTTGTGTCAAGTTGAATTCCCGTGACCCACTCGAACTGAGTACGGCCCTCAGCGTCGGTTCCGGTGCGACCATAAAGTCGACAAGAGAACTCGAGTCTATGCGGGAAGCGGGTCGGGTCGTCGCCTTCACCATACGGCGTGTCGTCGCCGCATTGGAACCGGGCGTGACCACAGGAGAGCTTGATCGTTTGGCGCGGAAGGAGATCAAATCGCACGGTGCGAAGCCCAGTTTCCTAGGATATGCTCCACATCACGATATAGAACCATTTCCGGCCACTATATGTGTATCAATTAATGAGGAAATTGTTCACGGTATACCGGGTTCTAGGGTGCTGCAAGACGGTGATTTAGTAAGCGTGGACGTAGGCGCTGTGGTTGATGGATTCCATGGGGACTCTGCGGTGACAGAAATAGTGGGAAATGGCACAGATGAAAAACGAGCGCTGCTCGATACGACGCGTAGAGCGCTTGAGTTGGGTATCGAGGCGGCTACCCCTGGTGGGCGCATTGGGGACATATCAGCAGCTATCGAGGCTCACGTGGAGCAGAGTGATTACGGATTGGTTATAGAGTACACAGGTCATGGCATCGGAAGGCGTCTTCACGAGCCACCATCGGTACCTAATTACGGTGAGTCTGGTCGGGGACAGTTGCTCAGACCAGGTATGACATTGGCGATAGAGCCTATGGTGAATCTGGGTGGGTGGAAAACGAAGCCACTAGATGACGGATGGACGGTGGCGACTGCAGACGGTTCAATATCGGCTCATTTTGAGCACACGATTGCGATTACGGAGAACGGGACACAGATCCTAACCAGAACCTGACGGACTGAGTTAATCATTTGGCAAAAAAAGAGGCTATAGAGGTAGAGGGGGTCGTTACGGAGTCCCTACCCAATACAATGTTCAGAGTGGAGCTGCCAACCGGCCATAAGGTTCTGGCTCACGCATCCGGCAAGATTAGGTTGAACTTCATTAGAGTATTGCCGGGCGATCGAGTCTTGGTTGAGCTTTCACCTTATGATTTGGCTCGAGGCAGGATTACGTACCGCTTCAAGTAGACTAGGGATAAGTAATACATTGAAAGTACACGCGTCAGTCAAACGGCGCTGCAACAAATGCAAAATTATTCGGAGACGTGGTGTCGTCCGGATCATCTGTGATAATAGTCGCCACAAACAGCGACAGGGCTGAGGAGCGGAGATGGCGATAGTCGCCGGTGTTAACATTCCGGATAACAAGCGGTTGGATGTAGCGTTACAGTCGATTTTTGGTGTTGGTCCTGTGATAGCTAAACGGATTGCAGCAGATGCAGGATTCTCCGACAATCCGAAGGTGAGAGATCTCAGCGAGCAGGATTTGGCGCTGGTCAGGCTGTCAGTCGACCGTTCCGACCACACGATAGAAGGAGACCTGCGTCGTGAGGTTGCGTCTAATGTTAGGAGACTTGTTGATATTCAGAGCTACAGGGGGCTGCGCCATAGACGCGGGCTGCCAACGAAAGGCCAGCGTACTCGTACTAACGCGCGCACTAAGAGGGGAAGACGGGGCACTGTAGCGGGCAGGAAACGCACTATAACCAAATAGAATGGTCGCTTCAACGATTTAATTTTGAAGAGGCCTGCGAAGAAACGCGGAGAGTAAACGTCCCAAGATAGGAGATACGGCCAACATATCATGCCTAGGAAGCCTCGCAGTAGACGACGGGAGAAAAAGTTTGTGCCGCAAGGACGAGCTTTTGTTCTGGCGTCCTTTAACAACACTATGATCACACTCACCGATTTGACCGGTAATGTCCTAGCGTCTAGTAGTGCAGGTATGGTTGGGTTTACTGGGTCTAGGAAGTCGACAGCATTTGCGGCCCAGCGCGCTAGTGAATCAGCCGCGAAACGAGCTATGGAGCACGGCCTTCGTACCGTTGATGTATTTGTGAAAGGTCCGGGTTCTGGCAGAGAGGCAGCGATTCGGTCTCTACAGTCAGCCGGGTTGCGCGTCGTGACAATACGTGATGATACGCCGACGCCACATAACGGCTGTCGGCCTCCGAAGAAGAGGCGTGTCTAGTTACCTTCGCGAAACATGGTCTGGGCAGTTATGCTTCTAATAGAGCGGTTGCCTGCCCTCTCGTAATAACAATCAACATGCGCTGCTGCTGATAAGGAAATCAAAGAAGAATGGCACGTTATTCTGGTCCCGTTTGCAGGCTTTGTCGCCGCAACGGCACAAAACTGTTTTTGAAGGGTGAAAGATGCTTCACCCCTCGATGCGCGGTGGAGCGGCGCAAGAGTGCTCCTGGAGAACAAGGAGGCGGAACCGCGCGGAGACGCCGACCGTCTGAACATGCTGAGCAGCTGCGCGAAAAGCAAAAAGCCCGTAACGTGTATGGCGTACTGGAGAGGCAGTTCGTGACCTATGTTGCAAAAGCTGGACGTATGTCCGGTATCACGGGAATGAATCTGCTTCAGGTATTGGAGCGCCGACTTGATAATGTTGTTTACCGTCTCGGCTTCAGTGATTCTAGGCCGCAAGCCCGGCAATGGGTGGGACACGGTCATCTTAAGGTGAACGGTAGGAGAGTCAATGTACCATCATTTTTGGTCAAGGCCGGTGATGTTGTCTCTTGGCGCGAGGAATCCAAAGATAGCGAGATGTTCAAGGTGGTTTCTGGATCACTTAAGAAAAGACGTGTGCCTGCTTGGTTGACTCTAGATGCAAATGAAGTTCAAGGGACAGTCGTTTCGCTACCAGAAGAGAATGATTTTGAGGCCGACATCGACACTCGACTTATCGTTGAGTTCTATTCCAGAAGGTAGGAACTACCCTAAATGCTAGAGCGAATGTACGGCTTAACGCCGGCCGAGGATATTCAACCGGAGCAACCGGATGTTCCGGATCTTGCGATCACAATTGTTGAAGCTACCGATGATTATGGTCGCTTTGCCGCAGAACCTTTGCAGCGTGGCTGGGGAGTGACGCTCGGTAATGCACTACGGAGGGCGCTTCTTAGTTCCCTATCTGGATCTGCCATCACTTGGGTTAAGATTGACAATGTTCTTCATGAGTACACTACTTTGCCTCATATGCGGGAAGGGATCGGCGAATTTCTGCTTAATGTGAAGGGTATCCGATTGCGGTCACATGTTGATCATACTGGCCGTCTGAGGCTTGATGTAGATGGTGAGGCTGAAGTGCGGGCCGGTGACATTATGCCATCGGCGGATTTTGAAGTGGTTAATCCTGAACTTCATCTCGCCACCTTGGATTCTCCCGAGGCACGCCTTTCTGTAGAATTCAACATTGAGCAAGGTGAAGGGTATGCACACGCTTCCCATGAAGAGGGACTTCCCATCGGAGTAATGCCGGTGGACGCAATCTACTCCCCGGTCAGAAAGGCTAGTTTTCGCGTTGAAACCAATAGAATTGGCCAACGATCTGACCTGGAGCGGTTAGTAGTCGAGGTGTGGACCGACCGGACGATTAGCCCAGTGGAAGCAGTCAAGAGCGCATCTGACCTACTAATCGATCATCTGTTCTTGTTCAAAAATGTTGATCGTGAACTTTCAGATGCGGACAGTCCTGCGTTGTCAGCTGGCGTGACGCCGGAGGTTTACAATACCCTTGTCGAGGCACTAGATCTTTCAGCGCGCACCCTCAACTGTTTGAAGCGTGCCGCAATAAATCGCGTAGGTGAAGTGTTGTTGATGCCAAAGTCAGAGCTACTGAAAATTAAGAACTTTGGGCAAAAATCGCTCAGTGAACTGTACGAAAAGATGGGTGAGAAAGGGTGCCTTCCTCAAGAACAAGAGGTTTCCGAGCGGGCGATTTCATCAGAACAGCCTGTACAAGCAGAGCCTGCAATAGATCCGACGGATGATTCCAATACAGGTGTCTGAAGATAACACTGGCGGCTATATCTAAATGAGACATAGACTTGCGGGACGGAAATTTGGTAGGGCGTCAGGGCCACGTCGTGCGATGTTCCGAATAATGGTTACAGAGTTTCTGCGGCATGGGCGTATAACTACCACAATGGCCAAGGCCAAAGAAGTGCGTAGATTTGCTGAACGCATGTTGACGTTAAGTCGCGGAGGCACTTTGCATCAGCGAAGGCAGGCGGCCGCATTTATTACAGATTCCCGGGTGATTGATCTGATGTTTAAGGAACTCGGTCCTCGTTTTAAAGATAGATCTGGTGGGTACACAAGGATAGTTAAGTTGGGATTGAGACAGGGCGACGCAGCGGAAATGGCTGTCCTGGAACTGGTAGATTAGTAGAGCCTATCTAGTTAAAGATGTGGGGCTGTGTTTTGATGCGTTGTCCTATGGAGTTGAGTGTCCAATGCGCTTTGGTTTCGTGATCGCATATGATGGCACGCACTTTCATGGTTCACAGATACAAGCCCGTGTGAGGACTATACAAGGCGAAATAGAGGAAACATTGGCAAACATATACGGACAGCCTGTCAGGGTCAGACTGGCTAGTCGCACGGATACGGGTGTGCATGCTGAGTGCCAGGTGGGCCGGGCCGACGTTGATACTGAACACGGCCCAGAGACCTTCATGCAGGTTTTAAACCACAATATGGCTGATGATCTTAGGATTACAAGTGCGGGTAGCGTGTCAACGTGCTTTGATCCGCGCAGGGACGCACTTGCCCGCGAATACGTTTACACAATTACTGACGCCGTAGTCCCTGCGCCACTGAACCGAGGCTTCGAAGTTCCTGTCCGTGGCCCTTTGGATCATGAAACTATGGGGAGAGTTGGCACCCTATTTGAGGGTACACACGATTTTATGTCGTTCGCTGGACCTGCGACTGCTGTTGATTCAAGCGCCGTCCGGCGGGTCGACAAGTTGCGTGTGGCGAGGCAGCGTGATCGAGTAACTATATCCGTTAAGGCTAATGCTTTTGTTCATCAACAAATGCGGCGACTGGTGGGGGTGCTTGTTGATGTGGGACGGGGATTGGCCAGTAAAGACTCCATCATGACATTGCTTGATAGTCCTAGAAAAGGAGCCGCCAACAAGTTGATGCCTGCACGAGGGCTATGCTTAACCCGTATTTGCTACGAGCGGGCAGCTGTAACGTTCCTTCCATCTGCATGGCGAGGGAGCTTATAACCGTGAAATTAGCAAGGTACAATCCATCAGCCAGAGACTTGGTTGCGAGCTGGCACGTGATCGACGCTTCCGGAGAAGTGCTTGGCCGTCTCGCGACTCGTGTCGCTTGGTTGTTGATAGGCAAGCATAAACCGGGGTATGTGCCGAATTTGTTGGCTGGTGACTTTGTGGTTATTACTAACGCTGCCTCTATTCGGGTGACTGGGGACAAGGCGGAGCAGAAATCATATATTCGCCACACTGGGTACCCTGGGAATCGCAGGGAAGTGCCATTCAAGAGGATGATGGAGCATCACCCTGAACGAATATTGGAACGTGCCGTACGCGGGATGCTACCGAAGACTAAGCTAGGGGCCAGAATGCTTTCACGACTGAAGGTGTGTGCCGGAAATGAACATCCCTACGGTTCGCAAGTAGTGGGCTCGCAACGCTTGAAAGAAAGACTGGACGGTGGAGCCACTTCTAGTGAGAAGACCTCTCCAAAGCGGCGCCGAGGTCGTTCTCCCAGCCGTACTGGTGCTCAATTGGCGGGTAAAACGCGACAAAAAGGTTCAACCACTAATAATGGGAAGGTTAAGAAATCTGAGTCAGAAGATCCCGTTTTGTCATCAGGAGTGGAGACATCTCAAGCTGAGGCCACAGCGGCAGGGACCAAGGCGATTGATAAGAGCAGCAAATCATCACGACCTAAACCTAGTAACCGGGTCAAGAAAGCAGTCACGCCTGACCTATCGCCTACGGCGGTTGAGCCAGACAATGATGAACCAACGGTTCAGGAGCAGAAAGCTGCTCCCGTTGTCGAAGTTTCTGAGAGCACCCAAGATAAAAAGCCGGTTCGACGGAGATCCACAACTGCCAAAAAGAGATCGGGGACAACGAAGAAAAGTCGGACTACGAAGAGTGAATAGGTCGTTTAGGATACCAATGGTAAGCGTTATAATCTTTATTAGCTCACAGGAAATATAGGGGATTCAATTGGCTGAAGGACACTATTACTATGGCACAGGCAGACGAAAATCATCGGTTGCCCGCGTCAGAGTCTACGCTGAACCAGGCGGAATCACCGTAAATGGGAAGCCGTTGGCCGAAGCGCTCCACGGCGGGCACCGGATTAGACAAGTTGAAGAAGCTTTACGAGTGGCGAACGTTACCGAGTCCGTAACGGTGGTCGCTAAGTGTCATGGTGGTGGTGTCACTGGCCAAGCTGGTGCATTGGCACATGGCCTTGCCAGAGCGCTACTCGAAATGGATCCCAATCTCAGAGAATCACTCAGGTCCGCTGATCTACTCACTAGGGATTCAAGGATCAAAGAAAGCAAGAAATATGGGCTCAAGCGGGCTCGGAAGGCACCGCAGTACACGAAGCGTTAGACTGAACTTGGAACCCTATGATTTGGGATCCGGTTAATTTCACATCTGGTTGTTGACGATTTCTAGGCAGCGCGCTTGTCCTCCAAAGTCGGTCAATACAGTGGTCTTCCCACCTGGGAATGTCGCCATAGCAGCTTTCTTAGCGGGTGCAGCTACTGGTGGGTCTATTTCTAATAACGCTACTCCGTTCGGTATCATGCGCTCTGGGAGATCTTGGATCATAGGCTCTATGTAGCGCATTCCGCAGGGGCCACCATCCAGAGCGTCTAAAGGCTCGAATCCGATCTCTGGTTCGAGATTGGCGAGATTGGCTGACAGGACGTAGGGCAAATTTGCTACTACGATGTTGTATTGTTCAGTTAGAGGTTTTGTTAAAAATCCTATGATCCAGTCGATTCGGTCCGATACACCGTGAAGGATGCCGTTCGATTTCGCTAGCTCCAAGGCTTCTACTGAGGTATCAACTGCCACTATCTCTGCTTGTGGGAGTTCCAGCGCCAGCGTGATAGCCAATATCCCGCTTCCAGTACCTATATCAGCGATTCTCAAGCTTTCCCCTTTGTGTTGATTTGACATAGCAATCGCTCTTTCAACTAGCAATTCTGTTTCAGGACGGGGGATGAGTGCTCTTTTATCAATTTGGAACTTTCTGTTGAAGAAATCACAGTGGCCGATTATGTACGCAAGTGGCTCACGCATGGCTCTACGAACAATAGGGTCTCTCAGTCTTGACAAAGCATCTTCAGATATCTCGTCGCGGAATGAGGTGTAGAGCCTAACCGCATCCCATCCGAGAACATTACGTAGCAGGAGTTCCCCTTCTAAGCGTGAATCAGCCTCCGAGAGCCCTGCTTTCAGGAGAGTAGTTCTAACCTCCCTGAGAACACTTGAGATAGTACGGGCAGTCAATATTCAGGACTGGGCGCTAACAGCTATACGAAGAGCTTGCTGTTCTCGATTGAGCGCCGCGATCATATCGTCAATCTCGCCGTCTAGGAACTTCGGCAAATTATGGTCCGTATGACCGATACGATGATCAGTAACACGTCCTTGAGGGAAGTTATAGGTACGGATTTTTTCCGACCGATTACCTGATCCGACTTGAGCGCGCCGGTTGGCACTGATGGACTCTTGCTGTCTTCTAAGTTCTGCGTCCCAAAGTCGAGCTCTTAATACGTCCATAGCGATCTGGCGGTTTTGGGCCTGGGAGCGCTCTCTTTGCGCAGTCACTACTAGGCCAGTAGATAGATGGGTTATTCGAACGGCGGTTGCGACTTTGTTCACATTTTGGCCGCCATGTCCACCGGCGTGAAAGATGTCAATACGAATCTCATCTGGTTTGATTTCTATATCAATTGCTTCAGCTTTCGGTAGGACGGCGACAGTCGCAGTCGAAGTGTGAATACGTCCCTGAGACTCAGTCGCGGGAACCCTCTGTACTCTATGCACGCCACTCTCGTGGCGCATGAGTTTGTATGTGTCCTCGCCAGATACTTCAAATATGGATTCTTTTATGCCGCCGACACCTGTTTCACTGATGTGTATAAGTTCAAGCCTCAAGTTTTGTGCTTCGCAGTAACGCTGATACATTCGGAGAAGATCAGCTGCAAAAAGCCCTGCTTCATCACCACCTGTGCCAGCCCGGATTTCCACTACGGCATTGGCATGCTCAGTTTTTTCTTTGGGTAGCAGAGCCATCTCGATTTGCTCAACTAAACCGGCGAGCCGTGTCTTCAGAGAAGCTAACTCATCCCGTGCCAAATCCACCACTTCGGGATCAGTTTCACTCACTAGAATGCTTTGGGTATTTGTTGCCTCGCGCGCGGAGCGTTTATGGTCACACGCTAGATCCACTATAACCTGCAGATCACTATATTCCTGTCCAAAACGACGAAGGGCATCTGGATCGGACGCGACAGCCGGTCCAGACATAAGAGCCTCTAGTTCACTGTGGCGGAGCAAAACATCTTTCACTCTTTTGAGCGTGCTGCCTCGCATTGATCCCACGGTTTCTTGAGGCAAAGTATTAGAGACCTCCGTATAACGTCAAGAACGATCAAAGTTGTATGGAATGGTATCGCTAATGTGGTGTTTTCGACCAGATCAAAGCTATGCGCTTGACCCAACAGCTTTCTGAACCGAGCCAGAATTCAGGGGTACTTGCCTCTGTTCGCCTGATCCATCCAAAGGTTTAACTAGGAGTACCTCTTGTTCTAGTTCCTTTTCCCCTAGTATGAGTGCGAAGCGTGCTCCAACAGCGTTTGCAAAACGCATCTGGCTTTTAACGGATCTGCCCGCTGGCGCGACAATCGCGGACTCTCCACGCTTCCTTAATGCGATTGCTAGTGACAGCAACTGAAACCGGCTCTTATCACCATG
>CAZXXH010000005.1:0-12166 GCA_964644645.1 uncultured Dehalococcoidales bacterium | reverse complement strand
CACCATGAGATATCAGTACTAATTTAACTGACTTGGTCGGCGGTGGCTCAATCCGCTGGCGTTGTACATTCAGTAGCGCTCGTTCGACACCGCTACCGAACCCGACACCTGGGGTCTGTTTGCCGCCTAGATGTTCAATCAGTCCATCATACCGCCCGCCGGACAGTATGCTGCTTTGCGCACCGTGTTTGGGTGGGTGTATTTCGAAGACGGTTCGGTTGTAATAATCAAGTCCACGCACTAGGCGGTGGTCGTACATGATTGTCAGCGTTGGATAGTGGACTTTAAGGTTCTCGACTAAGGCCCGTACCTCTGTCCAATGGTCTCTGCATTCGCTACATAGGTGATCTACGACGGCTGGTGCTTCGGTAGCGAATGAGGTGCATGCGTCATTCTTACAATCTAGTAAGCGAAGCGGATTACGTGTCATTCGATACTTACAGTCGGCACACATGTCTTTGACCTTGCCGCGGTAATAATCTAGTAGTGTCCCAAGGTAATCGGGCCTGCAATTGGCGTCACCAATTGTATTGAGCTTGATGGTCAAACCGGAGACACCCAGCTGTGATAGGTAGCGCCACCCGAGTTCTATGACCTCGGCATCCACCTGAGGAGCTGGATCACCAATCGCTTCTACGCCAAATTGGTGATGCTGTCGGAATCGTCCGGCCTGTGGTCGCTCGTAACGGTACATCCGAGATAGATAGTGCAATCTTACCGGTTGCGGCAAATTGTGCATTCCATGTTGTAAATATGCGCGGCATACAGACGCAGTACCTTCGGGGCGTAGAGTTAATAGATCCCCTCCGTGATCTTCGAATGTGTACATTTCCTTTTGTACTACATCAGTTTCTTCACCTACACTTCTTTCGAATAAGTGCGTGTTTTCGAAGGTCGGTGTGTCTATCCTTCTATAACCGAATTGCTCGGCGGTTGTACGAGCCGTATCAGCCAGTTGACGCCATTGCGGCTGATCAGCAGGCAGGATATCAGCGGTTCCTCTCGGTGCTTTAAACAGCAAGTCTGTTCCTCTCAGTGAGGTAAAGGATTGCGTATGAAAAGAGCGAGCGAAATTTTTGTTGATCCAACATCTGTGAACTGTCTACGAGCCAGTGTTGGCGTGTTGGAACAATTTCCCCTCTGTCTTTATCGACGGAGCGAGGACAAGATCCGCGTCATGCATTTCGCTCAAGTTTTGTGCTCCTACCATTCCGATTGATACCCTCAGCGCTCCCATTAGGTTCATGGTTCCATCGGTTAGTGATGATGGCCCAAACAGGACTTGTTTTAGTGACGCCTTAACTCCTACAGCGATTCTGGTTCCTCTCGGTAGCGAGGCGTCAGGTGTTGCCATGCCCCAGTTGTGGCCGAGGCCAGGTGCCTCCTCTGATTGAGCGAAAGGCGTGCCAAGCATTACTGCATCGGCTCCCGCTGCTATAGACTTGCACACATCCCCGCCCGTTCTTATGCCACCGTCGGTAATGATAGGGACGTAGCGTCCCGATGATCGGAAGTATTCATCACGAGCAGCAGCGCAATCTATGGTTGCACTTACTTGCGGTACGCCAATCCCTAAAACCTCCCTGCTGGTACACGCAGCTCCGGGGCCAACTCCCACCAGTATCCCGCTCACTCCCTCTTCCATGATCTCTAGGGCGACGTCATAGCCAACTGTATTTCCCACGATCACAGGTATGCCGATTTCTTTAACGAGCTCTGAAAAAATGAGGCCACGAGCGCTCCGCGAGTGATGGCGGGCCGTTGTAACCGTACTCTGGACAACCAGAACGTCCGTCCCTGCCTCTACTGCAACAGGCGCATGTCGCTTCGCGTTTGCAGGTATGACGGACACAGCGCACCTTGCTCCTGCGCGCTTGATCTGTTCCACTCGATGCCCGATCAAATCTTGTTTCACGGGGGCGGTGTATACCTTTTGGAGTAAGGCTGTCACGTTCTCCTCGGGTGACTCCGCGATTTCCGAGAAAATTGATGAGGGATCTTCATAGCGCGTTTGCAGACCATCCAGGTTGAGAACGCCGAGACCACCAAACTCACTTAGCTTGATGGCGAAAGCGGGAGATACGACAGCATCCATGGCTGAGGCCAGCACAGGTATGTCTAAACTGAGGCTATCTATCCCCACTGATAAGTCAACCAATTCTGGATTAACCGTGATCCTACCTGGGGCGATGGCGACGTCATCAAATCCGTAAGCGGGTACCAGTTGTTTACGAGCCGATCTCAATCCTTAATTCTCCCTCTGCACCCTGTCACTTTTAACGTACTTCAAGTACTAAGTGTACGATCAGGTTGTACGAAATTCGAAGTAGAGATTCATCAGTAGTTGGGTGAGTATAACCCTATGGCCAAGTCGATTGCAGATGACTACCTGGTTTGACAGGTCTAGTCTTCCCCGAAAAATTCACCTTAGGGTTTGGATATTTTATCTAGATGATTACCCGCTAGTCTGGTTATCTCCTCACCAAGAACCCAGAAATTGCGCTCGCTTAGATAAACGAATTCGCTAAGGTTAAGACAACTCTTCAGCCTCGGCCAGTAGATTTCTTGATCTTTCTACAATGGGTACGTCGATCATGTTCCCATCGAGATCGAATGAACCACGCCCCTCTGATGAGGCCATGTTCCATCCCTCAACGACTCTGCGTGCGTATTCGACTTCATCTGGCTGTGGTTTGAACCGCATGCGTATAGTCTCTATCTGATCAGGATGAATGGCGAACTTTCCCCTATAGCCGTACTTCAGGACACTCTTTATTTCCTGTTCCAGACCGTTCTTGTCCCTAAATTGGACATAAGGGGTATCCAGAGCAGTGACATCTGATGCTCGTGCTGCCAGACCAACCATGGCTCGCGGAAAGTCTAGCTCGGAACCAGACAGCGTGCGTTTAATGCCTAAATCCTGTGTGTAGTCCACGGCTCCGAATGCGATGGCAGCCACACGTTCTGATGCTCGAGCGATATCGAACGCGTGAAGGACCGCCATGCTAGTTTCGATCCAGAGAATGAATTTAGTAGCTCCTATTGTTAGCCCTATTCTCTGTTCGGCCGCTCCGACTAGTCTATCGTAGGACAATACATCCCCTGTTGAGCGGATCTTTCCCACGCTAATCCCGGCGATATCGTTTGAGACAACTGCGGCTATATCCTTTTCGGTCAATCCTGTGTCCAGAGAATAGATCCGAACGATTATATTCTGCCCATGTTCGACAAGCGTTGGAATCATAGTTTGAACAAAGTCGCGAGCATGATCCTTCTCTGCAAAAGGGACCGAATCTTCGAGGTCAGGAATTATGAAATCGGTTTTGAAACTCTTAGCCTTTTCCAGCATGTCGCGACGGTTGCCGGGAACGAAAATAGGGGCACGGATTTTGAACAAAATTTATCTCCTGACCGTTCGATAGCAGCTACGACAATAATGAACACTCACTCGACTAATGGAGAGTGGCTCACTTTGTCTAGCCAACGTTTTATCAGCTTGATAAACGCCCTAGGGTTATCTCCGGCTACCGGATGGCCTGCTCCGCCTACTTCGACCATAGTGCAATCTCGCATCCGGATCACCATTTCATCCGCGGTTTTTGTGGCTAGCACATCACTGTTCTTCCCCCTGACAAGCAAGGTAGGACACTTGATGTCTTCCAAGTACTTCCAAGCATCTTCCGATGGTAGAGGCTGCAGTGGCCGATCAGGGTCACGTAGCGCGGGGTCATATTTCCATGTCCATTTGCCGTCTGGTCTCTGGCGAACTTTATGCACCAGCGTATCCCTGATTTCCTGCGGGCTCCGTCTAGGGTTGTATGCTCGAATTCTATCTATGAACTCTTCGATGGAGTCCAGTTGGTCCGTTAGCTGAACGAATTGTTCAATTCGGCGCCCTCCTATCCTTTTATTGACGGGACCAACATCGACAATTCCGAGTGCTCTGACCAGATCGGGGCGGCGGGAAGCGGACATGTAGGCACTGCGCCCTCCCATAGAGAAACCAATCAGGATTACAGCTTTACTATCGAGGTGATCGAATAGGGCGTCTAGATCGCGTTGGTGGGCTTCAGCCGAGTAGTCACCATCTGTTGCCCAGGTGCTATCACCGTGCCCGCGTGCGTCTACGCTGATCACTGTGTATTGACCACAGAGGGACAGGGCAGTGTAGTCCCAAGACCTTGCATTTTGTGCCCAACCATGCAGCAGAAAAACCGGTGGTCCGTTCCCATTCCCCCAGGTCAGGTAGTTCATTACAATTTCTCCGGTATCGAACTCCTGTTTAAGCGGCTTAGCTTCGTATTCGAAGGGAATCCCCGCAGCGCGCGCCGCCTGATACAAAGTAGCCATCAGCCCTTGATTCTCCCTTATGGTCTATGTTTACGTCTTGTCTTGTTTATGTAACGTGTGAGCCGGTAAATTTTTCTAGATACGTTAACGTAACATCAGGCAACCCATAATTGTGAACAAAGGAGTTAGTGAAGTGTTCGGTTATTTCTGCTTTACCATGGGTAGTCGAAAACGGTTGGAAAAGAAGAAGAAAAGACAATCGAACCGATCATGCAAATGATCCGCATAATTACTATCGACGACACATTCTGAGATCATGCAACTCACGGTGAGGTTAATGTGTTAATCGAAGGTTGCACAAGGACTTGAGGCCCGTCGCGGCTTGGAATTCCAAAGAGATAACGGATCAAATTTAGGGTCTCTCTAATCACACACACAGTCGATTTTATTGTAAAGCGCAACTCATGTTTAACAGAGCCCCATTGTTTTGGCGCAACATCATCCGTTCCCAATTGGGTGTTCGGCGCTATAGTTAACGTGTAATGGATGTACAACGCACTGGAGCACTCTGGGACTTTGGTGCCGTAGCTGTTGGACAACGCGGATCGCCGATCTCCGTAAGTATCACAACTGCGATGGTATCTGATTACGCGGCTCGTGTTCGAAACCCTAATCCTTTGTACTCGTACGAACATAAGCGGTCATCGTTAGCAATGCCGACTATGATCTTTGTCGTGGCTCCACTTCGCCGCCACGATATCGCTGAGGTGAACGGCTTCACGGCGCTTGAACGAGCGTCAGCAGGCGCGCGCCAGACACCGTTTTCCAAATGTGCGATTAAGTGGGAACGGCCGATAACTGAGGGAGACGTAATCACCAGTGTTGGCCAAGTGGTAGATAAATATGAAAGGCGTGGCAGTAAGTTTGTGACCATACGCGTGTCTGCGGTCGATCACCGAGACAGGCCACTATGTGTGTACGACTACACATGTATATTCGATTACTATCAGGGATCGAAGCGACCTCAGGAGATCTTATGCGCAGAAACTCTGTTCGAGCCGACACTACCGAACGAATTCGGGCAGAAAAATTTTGATGAGATAGAGGTAGGGGATCAGTTACCTCGACTGCAGATAACGGAAACCCAGGAGACGGTTGATGGCGCTCCTACTTGGGTGGATTACACAGGAGAGCGGACAATACCGAACATTCATACAGATCCGGGCTTTGCAGCTACTGGTATGTTTGCTGGCACTGTGAACGCTGGCATTACTACAATGGGCTACGTGGTACAAACTCTAGAACAATGGTTCCCTGCGATGAGCCTTTACGAAGGCGGCAGCCTCGAGTTCAAGGCGATTCAGCCGTTCCGACCAACCGACACCGTGAGTTTCATAGCTACGATCATGGATAAAAAGGTTGTTGACGCGAAACAATTGGTAAATTGCGACATTATGGGTACCAATCAGATTGGCCAGTTAGTTGGGGTCGCTCAAGCCTCGTTAAACCTGAGCGTTATTAAATAGCGAATTTTCCTGTTAGCTTGCACGAAGAAGATTTAGGGTGATTGGTGATTATCGAGTGTGGACATTAACACTGCATATGTCCGTACTCGTATAGATTGTTATGGACGGATACTAGCAACCTCGCTAGTCAAATCTGGGATGGTCGCATTGATCACTGTCACCCGCCATAATTGGCAACAATGCAAGGGGTATCGATTTGATCAGTAGATTTACCGGTAGCCAGCCGGTGATTGGAATCATTGGGGGTACAGGCCTCTATGATCTCCCAGAGCTAGAATATGCCCAGTGGGTCGTTATTGATTCGGCGTTTGGCCTGCCGTCTGACGAACTCATGTTCGGTGAGATTGATGGCGTTCGCTTGGTGTTTCTTCCACGACACGGCCGCGGGCATCGGCTGGCGCCTACCGAGATCAATTATCGAGCGAATATAGAAGTTTTGAAGCGAGCTGGAGCAACACAGATTATCTCATTTAGCGCTGTAGGCTCGCTGAACGATCAATTGAAACCGGGCACATTTATGATGGTCGACCAGTTCATAGACCGCACATTCTCGCGTAATAAGACGTTCTTTGGTGATGGTTTGGTAGCACATGTTTCTATGGCTCAACCAGTGTGCGGCAGGATGGTTGGCAGTTTAGCCGATGTTAGTGATGAGTCCAGTATTGAGTTCTGTAGAGGTGGTACATACTTGGTTATGGAAGGCCCTCAGTTCTCTACTCTGGCCGAGTCTGAGCTTTACCGTTCTTGGGGTGCTGACGTCATAGGTATGACCAACATGCCTGAGGCAAAATTGGCGCGAGAGGCAGAGCTCTGTTATGCAACGGTTGCGATGGTTACCGACTACGACTGTTGGCATCCAGACCATGGAAATGTTTCAGTTCGGGCTATCATGCGTGTCCTAGAAGAGAACCTTGAAAACGCTCACACCCTCATTCGAGGAGTTGCGAAGAAACTGGCGGCGCACTCGGGACCCTGTATAGACCGATGTGACCGCTCACTAGAACACGCCGTAGCAACAACTCCGGAAGCGCAGAAAGCCGAAGCCATCGGACGATTAAGTGTAGTCGCGGGCAGAGTGCTGGCCACCAGCACGGAGTAGTTCACATCTGACATCGATGCGGACACTTGAACCGCATCACAGGTAAGACGCGAGCTTTGGAGAGGTGTTACCCATACCCATCAGCCGGCTCTGACCCAAAATTGTCGGTCTGCATTTGGAATAGGCGGAAGGCAATATTGTTGCGCGACTACGCAGGCTGTTAATAGCTATGGGACTGCTTCACCAGCAAGAATGCCCGTGCATTGACCTTGATCAACAGCAACGCGCCCGTTTACGGTAACGAACTCAATTCCGACCGGATAGGCGCGGGGATCCTCGTAAGTGGCTAGGTCGTTGATTAGGTCTGCATTAAACACCACAACATCAGCGAAATTGCCCGGTTTCAGCACCCCTCTCTTCGATATTCCAAACCTCTCTGCCCCTTTACTTGTCATACGTTGGACAAGTTGTTCGAGCGGGATACCTAAGCGACGGCGTAATCTGCCAAGTAATCGGGGGAAGGTTCCGAAAGCACGTGGGTGGCAGTACTCGCCGATGGGTATCGTGTCACTGCCTATCATGTAGTCGGAGCGCTCAAGTAGTGCGGCTATCCCGCTCTCGATCGTTTGCCAATCGACAGTGCTTTTGGGAGGAGCAACCACCAGTCCGCAATTGAGTTTTTCTTCTAGCATCACGTTGCACATCATTTCGAGCACTGACTCTCCGCGCTGGTCTGCAGCATCTCGCCATGACATCCCTTCAAGCATCTTGTTGTCGTCGGACCCAATGTATGACCAGATGACATCTTCAATTTCATTGCCATGGCGATTAGAAAGGTAGGAGACGAGCCTGGCACGTTCACTTTTATTGTCCAGTCGCTTGAGCACTTCTTCGGTGCCACCATCTACGAACCATCCCGGCAACCGGCAAGTCGGCGTGGTCGAACCGCTTGGATACGGATAGGCATCAAATGTGATGTCTACTCCTTCAGATCTAGCGAGATCAATCTTTTTCATCAGCCGATTTGACAGTGCATTTATATCAAGGCGTCGCCCAGATGTTTCGTTTGTTCCTCCAGCGCCAGAGGGTCTCACGAAGAAATGCGCTAGGTGCATTTTTGCACCGGATCTACGCCCTACTTCAAGTGCCTCGGCGACGCCGTCACCAGTGGAGGAGCGATCGATATTGAAGACACGTTCTTGGATGACGAAAATAGCGTTCGCGTCTGCAATTATTTTGCCGAGTTCCACTAATTCTTCTGTGTCTGAGTAGGCGGCTGGGAAGAATCCCAGACCGGTCGATATGCCAGCAGCACCTTGTTCAAGGCCCTCGTGTACGATCCGTCGTGCTTTATCTAATGACTCTCCCTGTAACCGAACATCTCTGAAACCTACAGTTGAAATCCGAATTGCGCAGTGCGGTAACAGTGATACTGTGTTTACAGAACATTTCCGATGGTAGTGATTTCGAAATGCCGCTACGGATGACATGTCTAAGTCTTGCGGCGGCAGGCCATAAATACCAGAGATAAACCTGCTGTACATGCGGTAGTTTTCTGGGCTCAGAGGGGCGTATGACAGCCCATCCTGTCCCAGAACTTCTGTCGTAACGCCCATACGGATGCCACATGCATGCTGTGGGTCGTTAAGCAACGCTGCTTCCGTGTGGCAGTGTGTGTCGATGAATCCGGGGCAGACTGTAAGGCCAGTTGCATCGATCACGTATCGCCCTGAAGCCGCCGAAAGGTTTTCTACTGCTGCAATGTTCTTGCCTCGGATTCCAACATCAGTGCGAGTTCCCGGTTTTCCTGTCCCGTCTATTACTGTGCCATCCTTGATTAGCACGTCAAACACAGCTGATGCTCCATTCGATTAATCTGGACCGCGAGTCTTGGTCAGCCAGGCAAACTATCGCCCCGTTAGCTCCCATCTCTTGGTCAACCCCTGGTAGTCGTTCTGGACGTTGCCCACGGCAGTCGCTACCTGCCATGCCGCCTAAGCACCGTCAGGGCAGGGATGTAATAAAGGCAGTAATCTTTCTGCCCGGGATCCAGCCAGGCGTTGATAGCGTCATTCTGTAGGATGGCGGGCATGTGGTTGTGGAGCGTTCGCATTAAATCGTTAGGGCCGGTAGTGAGAATGAAGCTCTTCGTTCCCTCCGCCACACGTCGTACAGGCTCGCTAAGGCCATAGGCTCTCCGCAGATTAACCAAGGTTGTCGCGTCCCCCTTGTTCCGGACCACTCATAGAATCCATCTGCTGGTATCAAGTACCGCGATTGCCTGAAGGGCTCGCACCACATTCCTGACGAAGTGAGTTGATTCTTTCGAGCGTTAATAGCCAGGGGCAGCGTTTGGTGTGATCTTGCCCGGTGAGGTTTTAACCCCCAACACATGTCCATGAGTCGTCTACTTCCATTGACGGTGACGATAGTCAGCACGTTCTGATGGGGGGGCGATGTTGTAACGATGCTTCCAAGTTAAATCGATGCCTCCGAACGTGCTTCATATTCGCTTCGCATCATGCAATATGAATCTGTCGCACACGTGTATCTAGTCTCAGTTTTTCACGCAGGAATGTGGTCGCTCATACACTTCTGGCAGAGTAATCGATGCTGGTGTCACCACGTGCTCGTATTTAGGATTTAAACCTGATTGTTAAAGTCTCCCGAGGATGCTGAAGCCTCGACTCTCATGGACGTTGGTAAGGTATCCATTGATTCAATGAGGTGTGCCTCGCCAGAAATCGTTGTACGCGGCGAGAGGCCCCATTCCCGTGGGTCCTGTAGCTAGGTCTAGGCCCCCGAATAGATAAGCGTAACCGTTCGACGAGGCCATAACTGGGATTCGTTTTACGCCGGGCCTATCGGCTTTGTGTGAGTAATCTTTGGCACCATTGTGGGTATAGAGACAGTCCCATCTATTTGCCTGTAGGTCGTACCGCCACAGGTCGTTCAGTTGGGGGTGCCATTCGCTTTCCCCACCCGCGAATCCTCCGAACATGTACATCTGATGTCCGATTACGGTGTGAGCTAGCCCATAACGGGGGGAAGGCCTCGAGGGGTCATCCGTTCGGTTCTCTTCTATGCAGGTCCATACACCTTTTGCTGGATCGTATTCCCAAAGATCATTGTGGAATTCTTGTGCTTGATCTTCAGGGTCTCTACCTCCCCATAGGTAGAGTTTGCCGTTCCAACCTGCCATTACGGGGCAGTAGCGCTTAGATGGCCAATTCTTCTGCTTATCTTCCGACGATCCCAGATATGTCCATTCCCGGGCTCTGGTGTCATAGGTCCATAATTGGGCGTGAGCGGTTGCCCCCAATCCTCCCATGAGGAACATGTGGTCGCCTAGGACCGCTGCGCCCATTCCGCTCGAGCCAGCCGGGCGATCCCCATTAGCGGACAGTGTGGATGCACGTCCATCGTCTAGCTCGATTAAATCCCACCTCTCAGCGTTCGGATCGTATGACCAAAGATCATTCAACCTCGATCCTCGAACTCCTAGCGAAACAGGAAAACCTGGTGGTTGTACCGCGGTTCCCCCAAAAAGATAGAAACTATCTTGGATTGGCAGCCAAGCCGCCAACTTGCGGGTGCACGGCCTAGTGTCCGACGTTGCGAACTCCATACGCTCGTCGGTTTCTTCCAGCATAGTCCAATGGCTTAGGTCAGGATCATATCGCCAGAGATCGTTCATTGAGCCCTGAACGGAAAGGTCTCCGGGGCCTTTTGGCTGGCCGTACATTGCCTTTATGCCGCCGAAAAGGTAGATGCGCCCCTTGTAGTCGAGCATACCGCCGAACGCTGCCCGCGGGCACGGTACATCCCTGGCTTGTTCATCGTTTGGGTGAAGCAGATCCCAGGTCCAGGAGTTGGCTTGGTTTTTCATCGTGTGGTTTTGAGGTATGGAGGCGACGGGCGGATTCGAACCGCCGAATGGGGGTTTTGCAGACCCCTGCCTTAGACCGCTTGGCTACGTCGCCCAGACAACTTCCATTATCTCAAATTCTACTAAATGATAGTGGTGCCGAGGGTGAGGCTCGAACTCGCACGCCCTTGCGGGCACAGCGCCCTCAACGCTGCTTGTCTACCAATTCCAACACCTCGGCACGAGATGGGATGGAGATTTAGGGCTTTGTACACTCATCATGTCACCAAGCGTTGTATCTGGCAGGGGCGGGAGGACTCGAACCCCCGACCCCGGGTTTTGGAGACCCGTGCTCTTCCAACTGAGCTACGCCCCTGCGCCCGGTACCCCCCGTATGGGCGTAGCTTACACACACGAGGTCCATCCGTCGCCATGATACAGCGCTACACCATGGCCATTCAAACTTGACGTTTGACTCACAACTGCTTGTTACGGGTTGCTTGTGGCCGGATTACAAGCTTTACAGTGGGATTATGAGACAGTGGAATCTCTGCCATATGACCTGAGTCATCAATTTGTTATCTAATAGATCAGATCAGACTACTTTGGACTGACGACCGGAAGGAATGCCTTGATTATCGATTCTCATTCCCATGCTTGGGCATACTGGCCATATGAGCCGCGAGTACCAGATCCGGAGACACGTGGGGCTGCTGAGCAACTGATATATGAAATGAACCGAAACGGTATTCAACAGGCCACGATCGTCTCGGCTCAAATTTGGCATAATCCAGATAACAACAGTTATGTTTCGGAGGCTGTTCAACGTTTCCCATCTCGTCTCCACCAGTACGCAGATGTGGATAGCTCTTGGAGTGACACATACCACGTTACAGGAGCGGCTAAACGACTGGAAAAAGCGGCGGACGAGTTGCCTATTAAAGGGTTCACCCACTACTTGGCATCGGATGATGACGGAAGCTGGTTGGACTCGCAGGCGGGAACGGATTTCTTTGCTGTGGCAGACGAACGCCGTCTCATCGCCAGCATATCCTGTCAGCCACATCATCAGCCTGCTATCAGGCGAATAGCAGAGCGGTTCCCGGAGTTGCCGATTCTCTGCCACCATCTTGGAGCATTAAAAGCCTCCGAGTCTCCGCCACACGAAAACCTCAGCAATGTACTAAGATCAGCCAGTTTCCCGAATATTTACCTGAAGTTCTCAGGATTCCATTACCTTAGTGATCAGAGCGAACGATTTGAGTATCCATATCCGGCAACGATGTGGATTTATCGAGCTTGTTACGAAGCTTTTGGTAACAGGATGTGCTGGGGATCGGATTACCCGGCCGTATCTCCCGACATGACATACCAGCAGGCTCTTGAAGCCTTTCGACGTCACTGTAGCTTTGTGTCAGCAACTGATCGGGAAGCCATTCTTGG
>CAZXXH010000004.1:46717-58419 GCA_964644645.1 uncultured Dehalococcoidales bacterium | reverse complement strand
TAACTCCGCATTCAGGGTATCTCCTCGAATACCCATCAAAGGTAAGCGCACTCGCCCGTAATTGATTAGATCAAAGGAGTAACGCTCCACCACGGCAGCACTTATGGCAAAGCCGATGCCCCTTGCGTCGGCAATAAGCGTAGTGTTAAGGCCTACGAGATTGCCATCCAGATCAACGAGTGGTCCGCCGCTATTCCCTTCATTGATAGCAGCGTCCGTTTGAACTAAATCAGCCAGTGTTATGCCATCAGCGGTTTGTATAAACCTACCCAGGCCACTAACGATACCAGCTGTAACCGTAGGGCCACCTTCAAGACCGAGAGCGTTCCCGACCGCAATTACCCAATCTCCGACCTGTGGGCCTTCGTCATTCGGGACCTCAATGGTTTGCAGACCAGTGGAGTCGATTTTCAGAACAGCCAGATCTCCAGGAACGAACCTGCCTACAACTTCTGCGTCAAACGTGCGCCCATCATCGAGCGTAACCGACACCTCAGTTGAATCGGCTATGACATGATTATTGGTCAGAATGTAGCCATCCGAGCGGACAACCACCCCAGTCCCGGCAGCAGACTGACCTATTCGGCGCAAAAATATATCCAGTGCTTCGCCTCGCACATTAATGGCCACTACTGAGGGCGCCACGCGACGGACAACATCTCGGAGAGTCGGAAGAGGACGGTTGGACAAATCCTTAGCCTCAATCGACTCAAATGCCTGACTTGTTTGTCCAGTGGTATCAGACGTTGCTGATGTGGCAGCAATGGGAGTTGGTGTATTGCTTCCAGCACAGGCCACCACAAATAGAATCAATATCCCCACTAAGGGGCGGCTAATTTGTGGGCGCAGCAAAACCTGAAAGTGCCGGTCTAGACCGGATTCTCGCCAGATTCTTTGCGAGCTCATACAAGCGTCGGCTTTGATCTCTGGTGGATAGATACACGGCGAACCGGGATGTCAATAACGCCCCAACTAGCAAAATAATGGCCGAAACATAAACCCATGCCAGTAACGCTATCACCGCACCCACAGCACCGTATACATCATTGTAGCCCTCGAAGTTTCTCAAATAGAGTACGAATATGATTTTGGCTACTTCAAACGCCATCGCCGCCCCCAATGCCGGCAATGCGGCTTCAGCAAGCCTCACCTTTATATTGGGCAGCCACGTATAAAGTATCAGGAACGTACTATAGGTCGTTAGCGCAGGGATAATGACGGCGACCTTCTGCCAATAATCTTGGGTAGACGTGGCTGAATCCGGGAATAAAACTTCAAAAATCTGGCGCAGGAATCCCAGTGCGGTAGTGGCAAACAGTGACACAAACAACAAACTCGAAGCACCGAACATCAGAGCGAAGTCCATTGCCCGCTCTAGCAAAAACGGCCGAGTGCGCCGGATATCCCAAATTATGTTGATGCTCTTACGGATAGCTCCGAACACAGCGGTCGACGCCCAAAGTAGACCAAACGCAGCCAAGATGCTGCTTACGGCACGACCTTCAGCGACTGTGCGCAGAACGCCTGAGATGATGTCCTCGTTAACCACCGGTATCTGCTCTTGAAGTCCCGATAGCAGGCGCTCTTCGAAACCTTTAAAACCTAGAAAGAAACCAAATATGCTTATGAGAGCAAGAAGTAGAGGAAATAATGAAAATAGTGAGTAGAACGAAATAGATGCCGCCATATATGGGCCATTCTTCGACAAAAATTCATTGAAGACATTTGCGATTAGAATTACTAACCGTACAAACAGTTGCCACATTAAGCTGACTCCAATAGAAAGCGCCACATGGTGCTCGCCCTAGTTGCTATTATTATCTCACGGGAAATTCAGTGAAGTCATAAGCGTTGAAGTTAGAGAAGATAGCCTGTTGCTGATATGTTGTACGCTGCCGGTATGTGCCCCAAAACAGTTTCCAGAAAGTGGCACTCTTCAAGGTGCAATTGCACCGTCGTTAAGAAATTAAGTTGCTAACGTAAGGTACACCCCAACGTCGACGGGGTGGAGAGCGAGGCTGAGGAGTTCGCTTGCAGCCCGGGTGGGAGCCTAAAGCCGGTGACCTCGTTGTGCGCCGGCCAAGACAGGCCGAAATTGCGCCGGTTCAAATCCACGTAGAACGGCGTACCGTTTCTGCGCGCGGTCCAGCATCGCCCATGTTGCTGATATATAGCTTCATGGGTTTCGTAGCCATCGGTACCATTCTACTACTGTTGCCTATTTCGAATGTTGGCAACGACTTTACCCCTTTTGTACAAGCTGTTTTCACAGCTACATCTGCGGTCACGGTAACTGGCCTTGTAGTTGTAGACACAGCGGACGGCTGGAGTCGTTTTGGACAAGTAGTGATCATGGGTCTGTTTTTCGTAGGCGGATTGGGCTTCATGACTGGCGCGGCATTTCTATTGTTAATAGTAGGCCAGCGGATCGGACTTCAAGGCCAATTGGTGATTCGCGAGGGCGTAGGGGCAGGCCAACTTGGCGGTTTGGTAAGTATCGTCCGTAACATCGTCATAGTAGCCGTTGCTATTCAAATTACAGGATCCGTCGCACTGTTTCTTCACTGGTTTGTATTCGGCTCACTTTGGCCAGGAATATCTGCCCAAGAAGCAGCCTATCAGAGTATTTATCATGGGGTTTCCGCATTTAATAATGCTGGATTTGATGTACTGCCAGATGTCACCGTAGGCGGCAGCAGCCTGATCGGATTCGGAACAGATCATCTCACTCTTGGAATCATGCTTGCGCTGATCATACTGGGAGGACTCGGATATTTCGTCCTAAGAGATATCGCTATCGCACGCCGATTTAGCCGTTACCGTCTAGATAGCAAGCTGGTTGTTGCGGGCTCGATTGGTCTAATAGTTATTGGGAGTGGCCTTTTCCTCGTCGAGGGGTGGCAGGACAAAGGCACTATTGGGGACCTAAGCGTAAAAAGAAAAGTGGTTGAAGCAGTTTTTGAAACGGCAGGTGCTCGAACAGCTGGCTTCACAACGATTGACTACGGTGAAGCCACGACAGGCCGAAGTTTTGCTATCGAAGCGCTAATGTTCATTGGCGGAGCATCCGCATCGACAGCCGGGGGCATCAAAATCAGTACATTCATGGTGATAATGCTCGCAATTTTTGCCAACATTAAGGGCAGGCGATACGTGTCTGGCTTCGGGCGTGAGATAGCAGCTGACATCGTAAGGCGGGCAATGGTAGTAGCCGCTGTAGCGGTATTAACATTGTTCGCATTCATCTCAATTCTTGCCCGGATAGAGAATGATTTGCCTTTTCGCGATGTCTTCCTTGAAACAGTCTCTGCTTTCGGCACGGTAGGCCTTTCCACCGGTATTACAAGTGAATTGGGAGATGGAGGGCGTATCGTGATCGCTTCAGCGATGTTCATCGGTAGATTAGGACCATTAACTTTGGCCCTGTTGATGGCTGGCAGTGAAAAGTCCCAACCATATCGTCTGGCAGAAGAGCGGGTTAGAATAGGCTAGCCTTTGTCGGACATTTCATGCGGCAAAACTTCACGAACCTGAATATGGAGGCTGTTGTGAGTTCGAAAAATTTAATCGGGTGGCTCTTGATTCTTGGCCCTCTCACAGTTTTCATTTTTGGTGCCCTTTTGGACGGCATTTTGATTGGCGAAGGTGCGACTCCTACCGATGCAGTCACAGAAATGACGGCAAAGCAAGGACTAAAACACTGGCTTACCGTTTTAGGTAGCTTAGGATTTGTCTTTGCCTTTATTGGAACCGTTCTACTCTGTGACTCGATGCAAGGAGAAAACAAACCGGGCAGGGTGTTCGCGCGTATCGGTATGATTATTTTCACTGCCCTCGTAGCCCTGGCAATGGCAGCATCAATGACAGATTTGGCGTCGTTAGCAGCGATTCAAGAAGATGTTACGGAGAGTACAAGCGCCGCTATGTGGGTTGAGCATGCCGTGACAATACACCTTGCTGGCCAGGCATTGTGGTCGGGCTTGTTTTTCTTCTGGGGCATCGGATTTATTATGGTGGGAATCGCCCTGGTTATGCAAAAGAAATTGAACATCGTCGTAGACTGGATTTTTGTGGTTTTTGGCGCTCTCTTCGTTATCTTAACCGTTACACCGTTAGGCCTAGCGCAAACCGTTGGGTTTGTAGTCTTCGGCATTATGGTCCTCAACACGATTGCAGCTGGCGTTTTCCAGCTGAGAGCAGAAGAGAGCTAGGGTTTGTGTCCCAAAGAGTTTGGCTGGCGTAGCTTTTCTATAAGTTTCGGCCAGCGAACTCTTTGGCAACATCTGACGATCCAAAACACGGCGGCGGTAGTCAATTGACGGCCTAGGCTCCGATGTCCTCTACGGAAACATCTAATCACCGCAGGAACGGGAACATGGTTGGCAACGACAAGAAACATGGTGACAAAAAACAGGTGGTAGTCATAGGGCTTGGCCGATTTGGATCAGCTGTGGCTGAGAATTTATACCAGTTGGGGCACGATGTGATGGCCATTGATAAAGATGACAGGCTCGTGCAATCGATAATGGGTCAGGTAACCTACTCAGTACGTGGGGATGCTACAAGCGAAGCCGTGTTGAATGAACTGGGTGTGCGCACAATGGATATCGGTGTTGTTGGGATAGGATCTAACGTCGAAGCTAACATCATGGTAGCTGTGCTACTTAAGTCTATGGGCGTACCCTATATAGTAGCCCGCGCCCACAGCGAACTTCATGGCAATACGTTGGAAAGAATCGGATGCAACAAAATAATTCATCCTGAGCCCGAAATGGGCCATCGGCTGGCTCACAACCTATTCAATCCCGACGTGCAAGAGTATTTAGAATTGACCCCGTCATTTGGAATTAGCCGAGTGCGAGTACCCCAAAAATTCACCAATATGTCATTGCGAGAAGGTGGATTCTCCGGGGTCAGAGATAAGTACGGCGTTGCGGTCCTAGCCCTCAAACGCGGTGATGACATAACGTTGAGTCCTGATGGTGATGAGCGGCTTAGGACCGGGGACGTACTGGTTGTTGTCGGGCGCGATGAACTTGTGGATCGAATAAGCACATAGACTCTGTTTCGTTGGATTAAAGCCAATTGCAAATATGGCTTACGGTAAAGTACTAGCGGTAGTAACGGGCAGCAGCTCCGACAATATCGTCGTAGCGCAGGCCTCTGAACTGGTACGCCCCGTAAAAGGGACGCTATTTGCTATTTATGTGATTCAGGTCGATCGATCTCGCCCGGTGGATGCAGAAATACCACATGCTGTGGAGAGAGGTGAGACAGTTCTTCAACGCGCGGAGGACATTGCGAACCTACCAAGGGGAGACTTAGTAGCCAGTTTGTTACAGGCCCGAGCGATTGGACCAGCGGTGGTCAGTGAGGCATCCGCCAGGGGAGTAGATGTCGTAGTGATGGGGACACAGTATCCGATGGCATATGGTGCCTTTTGTATGGACGATAACGCGTTGTACCTACTTGAACACGCTCCGTGCCTTGTGATGCTTATGCGGCAGCCGCGGCGTCCAACACGGGAACCCGGGGGGGATGGGGCTTCGGGATTGGATGGAGCGACCGGAATCCGAGTTCGACGGGTGTTGAAAGGCAATTAACCGATTTGCAAATTGTAATCGTAGGTTGTAATCAAGTCGGTGCCCGGTTGGCTGGTGAACTAGTGGATAATGGCGACATCGTTTACATAATCGACTGTGAAACAGCAAATTTGGATCGTCTACCCCGTTCGTTAGTGGATTCTGACTTGCTGACACTCATATTCGGAGACGCTTCAAGTAGTGATACTTTGAACGATGCGGATGTGGAAAATGCAGATGCCTTTATCACTCTTACCGGTGATGATGTTCTCAACGGTCTGGTAGCTCAAAAAGCGCACTTTGTGTACCGTGTGCCGCGCGCGCTGTGCTTAATTAAAGACAACGATCTTAGAAAAATGTATAACGATCTAGGATTGGAAACGCTCGACCCGAGTCAAATGATAGCCAAAGCGGTTTCCAGCGCACTGCTAGTAAGTTAAGGATAGTCAATTGTGTATGTCGTCATAGCGGGAGCCGGGACAGTAGGAGTGCCTCTCTGCTCTGCATTAATAAATACGGGGCATGAGGTCGTTGTGATTGAAAACGATAACGCGCGGGGTCGAATTCTCGAACGTAAGATCGGAAGCATCATTGTGGAGGGTGACTGCACAATGTTACCGGTTCTGGAGCGTGCCGGAGTACAAAGAGCCGGCGTTTTTATAGCGGTTACCGGCGAGGACAAGGCCAATCTCGCAGGCTGTCAGATGGCAAAACATATTTTTCGAGTTCCACAAACTGTAGCTTTGGTTAATAGGCCAGACAATGCTGAGCTGTTCGAGTCATTAGATATTGATCTCGTGGTGAATATCACAGACCTGATAATGACGCGTATGGCCGGCGCTCTTCCTGCTCATCCATTGTTACGGCTAATGTCTCTCACGGAGCGCAGCAACGAGATCATCGGCATCAAGGTGCCCGCAGGTGCAGCAGTCATAGGGCGACCTCTTAAAGAGATTAGTATCCCGTACGGGAGTGTGATTTCAATCATCATAAACCAGAACGGGCATATCAATCTTGCAGATCCTGACACTGTTTTGGAAAGTGAAGATGAAGTGATCGCCGTAACACCAACCGATGCCACCAATGGCCTTTGGGAGATTCTTACAGAGCTTAAGTAAATCAATGACTAAACGAATCGCCTACCTGGGCCCACCCGGCACACACAGTGAAGAAGCAGCGTTACGTTATGCACCAGACTCCGAGCTTGTACCATACCCGTCACTGTTACACGTTGCCAGCTCGGTCGAGGAACGAGCTGTTGATGAAGCGATCGTACCTGTAGAGAACAGTATTCACGGTTCTATCACCGACATCACAGACTTTTTAATTGGCACACAACAATCCCGAATTCGACATGAACTAGTACACCATGTACGGAACTGTTTGCTCGTTAAATCGGGAACGAAACTAGCAGACGTAAACATTATATTCTCACACCCACAGCCTCTAGGTCAGTGCAGGACCTATCTGCAGCGCCACTTGCCTAGGGCAGAACTAATCGCGTCTGCCAGCACAGCCAGCGCCATTCTAGATTTGAAGTCAAATTCTTCCACGGGAGCAGCTATCGGTACAAACAGGGCCGCAAAGATCTACGGTCTTTGCATCGCTGCTGAGAACATAGATGAAAATCCTGAAAATGCTACGCGTTTTTTGATTATCGCTGAACACGACCATCCGCGCACAGGGATCGACAGGACGTCGATAGCCTTCGATTTTGAAGACAACAAGTCCGGGCTCTTAGTCTCTGCTCTACAACCTTTCGCTGAGAGAAATATTAGCCTTACAAGGGTAGAATCCAGACCGACTGGGCGAAGACTAGGTAGATATGTGTTCCTGTTAGACTTCGAGGGGCACAGGATAGACCACAACGTAAAACAAGCGCTGTCCGAATTAAGGCGTCAAGCCTCTATGGTTAAAGTTCTCGGCTCATACCCAAGGAGTCCATATCCTTTGACACGTACGTCGGAACAGGCCGAACAGGATACCTAGCGATTTTCGTCGCCCATTTCGTCGTAGTTCAATTCTCCCCTCATCTTAGCTGCCACCCTCCGACTTTCTTCTGTTGCTGACACAATCCGCTCATTTGCGGCTGCCGCCAACTCCTCCGCTTTGTCTCGCCATTCTCCTCCACGTTCGACAATCAGCGCGCGCGTTTCCTCCCCGGATTTTGGAGCCAGCAAAATTCCTGCAGCGAAACCCAAAAGACCACCAAAAAAGAGTCCAGTTACGAAACCAGCACCCCCATCTCTGTCCGTCAATGTTTTCTCCCCTTAATGCAATCCTATTTCGGCTACCCGGTTATCGGCTTGCGACTTCAACCCGGCCTTTTCATTTTGGGCGATCATCACCGGCTCTCAACAACATCGATATCAACGGTCGAATCCCAAATACCGTCTTCTTAGCCGTTGTAATTGGACCCACAATGTCCTTTGAAATTTGTCTGGAAACAGACTCGATACGATCTAGGGTTCTCTCTAATTTTCTCAGTGTCGCTGTCACACGCCGGTAAAAAAGGAAGCTCAGGATCATACCCATGGAAAAAACCAATACCAGAAACAGCAACATCGCGATCAACACAAGGTCTCTCACCAAACCAATTGTTTCGATCGCGGTAAGTAACAGCATATACTTCTGGGCCACCAGCCAGTTGGCTTGACAGTTGCACGGCTAGGTAATCGTACCATCACCGGAACCGTGGGTAAAGCGATATCTAGCAGTTAGTTATTAACTAGACGCTTAATGCACGGTTAGAAGCTACGTGTAGCGACAAGTTACTCTATGAAATCCCTCAGACCGTTCGAGCGAGTGGGGTGCCTCAACTTCCGCAAAGCTTTGGCTTCGATCTGACGTATACGCTCACGAGTAACGCCAAACTCTTTGCCCACTTCTTCAAGCGTGCGACTTCGCCCATCTTCCAGCCCAAATCGGAGTTGTAGCACTCTACGCTCCCGTTTGTTTAGCGTATCCAGGGTATCCGATAGCTGCTCACGCAGCAGGTTATATGAAGCTACATCCGAGGGTACTGGAGCGGTCTTATCCTGTATAAATTCTCCCAATCGGCTATCTTGTTCTTCTCCGATTGGTGTTTCCAGAGAGACTGGCGATTGTGACATTTTCAGTATCTCTTGCACCCTATCTGGCGAGATTCCCAAATCGCTCCCTATCTCTTCGCTGGTTGGCTCACGTCCTCGCTCTTGAACTAAACGCCTGCTAGTCCTAAGCAGTTTATTAATCGTCTCTACCATATGTACGGGAATGCGTATGGTTCTTGACTGATCGGCGATAGATCTAGTTATAGCTTGCCTAATCCACCAGGTAGCATAGGTGCTGAACTTGTAACCCTTACGATAGTCAAATTTTTCTACTGCTCTTATAAGGCCCATGTTGCCTTCTTGAATCAGATCCAAAAGCGACATGCCACGACCAATGTATTTCTTCGCAACGCTAACCACGAGGCGGAGATTAGCCTCAACTAAATGGCTTTCAGACCGTTCCGATTGGTTCTCGATCTGACGTAAGTGTGAACCGAATAGTAGCTCGTATAAATCAAGGCGTCGGTCACACTCATCCTCTTCAATGAACTTAGACAGGTCTTTCAATAATAGATCCCCATCAAAGAGTTTCATGATTTCTGCTGGTAGCAACCCGGAGATTGTTGAAATCTCTACTACCATCTTCATGCTTTGCTCTGGGTCAACCTGCATCGTATCCGAAATATAGTTGACAAGATCCTCATTAATTGGAGCATCAATCAGATCCCTTATGTCTGGACTCGTGAGTAAGTCACCCAGGGTCACGTCATCTGATAGCCCTATATAGCGTGCAATTGCAGTCAGTATCTTTTGCTGTGTCGATAATAAACGCAGTATCTCTTTCACAGTCGTCTGGGCGTTCGGTTGCTTCGTTCTTCCTGTTACCAACTCAGACCGGACTCGATTTAACCGATCCAATAATTCCATACATCGTGCAAGAACCCTCTCGTCCTGGGCGGTTAACAGATTGACCCGGCCTATCTCGCGTAGATACATGCGGATAGGATCATCAGGAATTTCAGAAGCAGCAAGATCTGTGTCCCAATTAACGGTTTCGCGGGCTCCTCCAACGATTGACGACGGTGTGGGCGCCCATTGCTCAAGCTGGGAGGCTGAAGCCGGCATAGTCTCCTTCAACAGATCGGCTGCCGAAGTGTCATCCTCATCGAACTCGTCATCTTCAAGCCTTCTATTGGACCCCAAGGGAGCCACATCCGAAGAAGTTGACATGTCTTCGATCAGTGCGTCGGCATTGTCCTCGGCTCCTGAATGCATCGTCATAGCTTTTCAACACCCTCACATTCGCTGTTGATTGGTCTGCAGAGCGACAAGTCCTGGCTTGTGGTAGGCACACAAATCCAAGGCAAGCAGCTGGATCGCTTAGTCAGATTCACACCCCGAATCATTCCACATATAGGTACAACTAACACTGGACTTGATTTCAGGATTGTTTTTGGGATGTACTCACTCCAGACTTTGCGAATATTGCTTTTAGGCCCGCATTCGTCTCAAGACTCTGAGCTTCAAGCTCAGCTCGTCGCTTATCAGAATTCGTTGGCATATCTCCGAAAACACGTTCTTCTTCGAATTTAAGATAACGTAAATGACGTTCATGTAATCGCCGGACACAATGAGTTATATCTTGCACCATCGTTTCCTGGTCCGCCGGTGGAAGATGCACGGTTTTAAGTTCAATGATTAGCTCAGCCATAGGCTCGTCCATCGAGTTAAACTGTCGGTCCAGTTTAGTAGAACCTCTCCAAGCGTCAAAGATCGCCCTATGCCCGGATTGATGAAACTGTTCCGAAGGGACAGCTATCGCATACTCTCGCAGGTCCGGGTAGTTTAATACTAGAGACAAAAGATACCGTTCAAGTGAATCACCCGAAGTATCCTTTAGCCCACCCGTCAATGTAGAACGATCATCACCTTGGTCGTTCCCGAGCTCAGTTCGGGAACTTTTAAGACCGTCGGTGGTTACGCCGAGAAAATCCGCGAGGTTTGTTAAAGCGCGCTCCTGCTCATGCTGATCTTCGATGGCGATGATAACAGGAACGAGCGATCTCACTGACTGCTCCACGCCCTTTTGGCCATAAGTGTCGAATCTAACTTTCAATTGAGACAACATATAGTCAACCATTGGGACGGCAGCGCTTATCGTATCCACCCAAATATCTCGTGATTCACGAATGATTTCATCTGGATCTCTGCCCGCAGGCAGCTGAGCAACCTGTAATTCGACTGTTGCCGCGGATGGGTTATCTGAACGTGACGCAACACTGGCTAGCCAAGCTTTCTCGAGCCCGCGGTAGGTTGCCTCTTGGCCAGCAGTATCTGCATCCAATGCGAAAACGATCACACACCTGCCCTCTGGGTCTGAATCCTGTGACGTCTTCAAGAGCAGCGATATTTGCTCCGGCGAAACAGCGGTACCCATAGACGCCACGACATCCTGGAAACCGTGTTCGTGAGCAGTTAACGCATCCATATACCCTTCAACAACCACTGCTTGACGACTAGACTGAATTCGATCAGTTGCCCAATTTAGCCCAAATAGTAAGTTAGACTTGTCGAATAATTTGGTACTTGCTGTGTTGAGGTATTTGGGCTCCGATCCGTCTAGACTTCTACCTCCAAATCCACACAAACGCCCTCTTGCATCTCGGATCTCTATAGTCAAACGTCCTCGAAACAAGTCACGCCAAGTACCATCCCGAGCGCGGGAAACAAGTCCTGCATCCCGTGCAGTAGCGCCTGACACCCCTGCTGATCTAAGGTGCCCACCCAACGTTTCTATACCTGACGGGCTAAGACCTATACCTCGCCGACGCGCTATATCCATAGAGATCCCACGCGCGCTGAGGTACTCTCTTGCGGCCAGCCCACGCGGTCCCTGTAAGATATCCCGAAAGTAACGAGCTGCCTGTTCGTTGGCTTCGACAAGCCTTTTACTGTCGTCCACTCGCATCCGCACATCGGATTGGATACCTAGGCGCGCTGCTTCCTGACGAAGTGCGTCAGCAAACGAAAGGCCTTCCTGACGCATCAGGAAGGCTAGTGCATCCCCTCCAGTGCCACAGGCACCAAA
>CAZXXH010000004.1:26619-46707 GCA_964644645.1 uncultured Dehalococcoidales bacterium | reverse complement strand
AAACACCACGATCGACGGCGTACTCTCCAGGTGAAATGGACAAAGTGCTTTTGGAGTTTTCGACCTAGTGTCTAGGTCTACATATCTCGCGACAACTTCACCAATGTCCAGACGGTCTCTAACTTGGTCAATTAGTCCCATTTTTATACCAGTATAGTTGTCACTTAAGTTCAGTGGGATCTTATAAGATTAAACTGTCTGAACTGGCCAATCACTATTTATAGACAAAAACACTGCGGATCCACGGGCAATCCACACGAGTATACAAGTCTCTTTCCCTAATGGAACGACTCAACTCTATGGCAGGCAATGGCCTTGCTCCCTACTACAACGCTGACGATGCATCCCGAGCGCGACTTGGCGGCACTCATTCACATGGTTCCATGTATCGAATAAATCAAGTCACAGTCAGATCACACTCGCCCCTTGAAAACATCCCCAGAAACACCCGGTTTCAGATGCTCAGCAAGCCTTATTGCGAACTGATCCGTCATACCACACACGAAATCTGCTGCGGCCTGTTCTGGGGTTTCCGCCAAGGACCGTGGCATTGCAGGAACATGATCAGGGTTGTGTAAGTACTCTTCCATAAGCATTTCTATTATGTTGGTTGCAGCCTGACCTGCTGGGGTTTCGCCTATCGGAAGATAGAAACGTTCGAACATAAAAGACCTAAGATTAACCGTAACATCACGTATTTCATCGGACATTCGTATCCAGGGCTTGCCACTTGGGTCTTCCAGTTCTCCTGTGGCACTCCATGAAGCATTCACTACATCCTCAACAAAAGTATTAACCCTATCCGAGTGTTTGCTACCTAGTACCTCAACCGCTTCCAGGGGCAGGTCGCCCACGGCCAATTGGCCTGACCTTATACCGTCGCAGATATCATGGGCCAAATAGGCGATAGCATCAGCTATGCGAACTATCTGGGATTCAAGTGACAATTGTTTTACTGCGCCGTAGGAAAGAAAATCTCCTTGTGGTTTTGAGTGATGGCGTATCGCTTCTACTACATGGCTGGTTAAGTTTAGCCCTCTACCTTCTTTCTCCAATTTTTCAACTATCCGGACACTATGCCGAGAGTGATGGAAGCCACCCGGTAACAGTCTATCCATCACTCGTTCTCCTATGTGGCCAAAAGGGGTATGCCCGAGGTCATGCCCAAGGGCGGCAGCTTCGACCAGGTCCTCATTTAAATTAAGAGCCCGGGCAATAGTGCGCCCAATCTGAGCCACCTCCACTGTGTGAGTTAAACGGGTGACGTAGTGATCTCCAAGAGGCGCAATAAATACTTGGCTCTTATGCTTAAGACGGCGAAAAGCGTTAGTGTGTATGATTCGGTCGCGATCACGCTGAAATGCCGTTCGGAGTGGACTGGGCACCTCGGGTTGAGCTCGAAGTCCCGCTCCTCGAACTCTGGTTGCGTGCGGGGACAGGTGGGTTTGTAAGTTTTCGAGCCGAGTCCGAACAGATGTCGAAAGCCCAGGTCGATGCGTGGGATTTGACACTGTTTTCCGCCCTTTCAACATATTAGCCTTGGACTTTCAGACACCTATACAAAGTCAACGTAACGCTGCATCGGGTACACGGCCCAGCATTATTAGGAACATCGCGCCCATACTCTGCCAAAAGATCTACCCTACACAATAAGGCCCCCGTGCATCTACTCAACTGATACGGTTTTCGCTAAGTTACGCGGCTTATCGGGGTCGTGGCCTCGAGCGACCGAAACACGGTACGAGAGCAACTGAAGCGGAACCAAAGCCAGCATGGGGGTGATCAGTTCGGGGGCGGTTGGCATCTCCAATACTTCATCGCATATGGATGACAAATTATTATCCCCTTTGCTGATCAATGCTGTTACATGCCCACCGCGAGCCTTCACTTCGTTTACGTTACTTACCATCTTTTCGTAGAGTCGGCCAGTGGGTGCAATTACTATTGTAGGCATGGCATCACTAATGAGGGCGTTGACCCCATGCTTCATCTCTCCTGCCGCGTAGCCTTCAGCGTGAAGGTAAGCGACTTCTTTCATCTTGAGCGCTCCTTCCAAAGCGATAGGATAGAGAGAGCCACGTCCCAAATAGAGAAGATGATCATGTCCACCAATGAACTTGGCGAGTCGTCCACACTCTACATTTAGGTCCTGAAGTTGTTCAATCAAACCCGGTAGACGTGAAAGTGCTCCAACTGCTGCCTCACAATCGGGGCCTGAAATCGACTCTCGTAAGCTGGCCAAATGAAGCGCTAATTCCGTGAGGACCACCAGGGAGTTCATCATGGTTTTCGTCGAGGCAACTGCGATTTCCTGCCCTGCACGAATAGGGATAGTGTGCTCTGCCAAACGGGTAGCTTGAGTCCCTTCAGTCTCAACGATAGCTACCAGTCGAGCACCGTTCCGCTTTGCTTGTTCCATTGCCGCCAGTGTGTCGGCCGTTTCACCGGACTGTGTGATGGCAACGACTAGGTCCCGAGAACTCAACGCGGGAGAGCGATAGCGGAATTCGGAAGCATTTTCTGCTGCCGCGGGCAACCCAGCAAAACGCTCAATATACTGAGCACCGACCATCGCGGCATGCAGACTTGTGCCCATTCCCACAAGGATAACTCTGCGGAGTGCTCGGGCCTCCGTCTTACTCATCACGAATTCTGGGAGCCTGACCGAACCATTCTCGAATTCGACTCTACCAGTCATGGCCTGGGTCGCAGAGTGAGATTGATCAGCGATTTCCTTGGCCATGAAGTGCTCATACATCCCTTTCTGTGCCGATTCGTATTGCCTTGATATATGAGTGGACATAAGTCGGGAACGGCCCCCATGAATTCCCAATATCTCGGTTGAACCATTAGACGTTACGCAGAGTTCTTCACTATCAACGTAGGCTACTCTGTCGGTATATGGCAACAGTGCTAACACATCGCTCGACATGAAGTATTCATTTTCGCAAAACCCCACCACAATTCCACCGGCGTAACCCAAGCGTACACCTACGAGCTTGCCTGGCTCTGTGCTACTTATGGCGACGAACGCCGTGGATCCTTGCAGCCTCTTTGCTACCAAGCGTACGGCCTCTTCCAGCGATATAGCCGTACGTAGGTGCTGAGAGATAAGGTGTGATATCACTTCAGAGTCTGTCTCTGATCGAAAAATGTAGCCTGAACGTATCAGTTCATTCTTCAATTCACGGTGGTTCTCTACAATGCCGTTGTGCACTATAGCCACACGTCCGTCCGCACTCAGGTGGGGATGCGAGTTGTGATCCGTTACTCGGCCGTGCGTCGCCCAGCGCGTATGCCCGATGCCGGATGTACCAGCCGGCGGGGCGTGCTGTATGTGCGAGGCCAATTCATCGACCCGTCCAGCGCGCTTGGCAACTTGAATTCTGCCACCTGCCCGTTGGACAGCGATTCCTGCACTATCGTAGCCACGATACTCAAGACTATAGAGCGCTCTCATTAGAATGGGAGTCGCCGACCGGGGGCCTGAATAAGCAAATATGCCGCACACGACTACGATGAACCATTGGGTCGCTTGGACCATTTATTTTTGCTCGGTCTTGCCGTAGATAAAACTGGCCTGACACTCCGGCTCGGTCTTGGATAGGTAGGCAAAGGAACTGTGAAGCTATCAGGAAATTCGACAGATGACCGGTAGTGCCCCCTATATTCAGGCGGCAAAAGGCGGGCAATTCTTACCATTATCTCTGTGGTAACAACTTCCATCGTTTGCCTATCTTCGCTAGACGACCCCAAGTCGACCATGAAAGGTGAACCAATCCGGACAGTTACATGACCTTGTGGCTTAAAGACTCGCATAACGCTATGCATGTGTTCTGAGCCGGAAATTGCCACTGGCAGAATACTCGCCCCGGTGCGAACTGCCAAAGTTGCAATGCCTCGCTTTGCTCTACGCATTCCCAGAGGCGTCCGAGTCCCTTCTGGAAAAATCACTACACCTCCCTGCGGCCTCGATAGCTCCTCAAGGATCGATTTATAGCCCCTTTGGTCAGGTATCCCACGGCTCAGAGGAAAGGCTCCCCAGACGGAAAGAAAAAGTTTTGACCAATAACGTTTAAACAGTTCTGCCTTGGCCGGGAATCTAAGTGATCGCGGTATGGAAGCCGCCAAAATGGGAGGGTCCATGTTGCTCTGGTGATTAGCCACAACGAGCAACGCACCGTTTATCGGCACATTTTCTTTCCCCACAACTTGATAATCCGCAAATAACCAAAGCGTAAAGCGAAGTGCCCAGTTCCCTGCACCGTAAAGAAGTCTCATTGCATTTCAGTTCCCATGGACTATCTACTGCTTGCCAAACGTTCCAATTCATCGATGACCTGACAAAGATCCAAATATTCGGTATCGATGACTTCTGCATCATCGGCTGGTGAGAGCGGTGACAACTTTCTGGAAGAATCCAAGCTATCGCGCTCTGACACGTTCCTAGCAACTGTCGCGTCCAGACATCTTCCCAATCGTTGAGTTTCTAAAAGACGACGGCGAACGCGTGTATTCTCCGACGCCGTTAGAAAAAATTTTTTCTCAGCACCAGGCAAAATAATGGTACCTGTATCTCTTCCCACGATTACAACATCACCCTGGTCTGCAAAACGGCGTTGTTCGGCTACGAGGGTTGTACGAACGGAAGACAACGCCGAAAACGATGAAACTGCCTCATCAATGACCGGCGAGTGAAGTTCAGAAGACACATCCTTGCCGTCCAAGAGAATTTGCAGGCCGAGTCTGGAATTTGTATAAACCCTGATTACAATTTTGGCAGCAAGGCTTCCTATCTCAGCATTATCGTCGGATCGTATACCGCTGCGATATGCAGCCAGCGTAAAAGCACGATACATCAGCCCAGTATCGAGAAATCGATAGCCCATCCTGGCCGCCAAGAAACCGCCAACTGAAGTCTTGCCCACACCGGCAGGGCCATCAATAGTGATACGCAAGGGAGAAAAAATCGATAAAAGAATTACAGCTTCGCCAATATTGCTCAGCTTGGGTTCGTTACCACGATACATGCATTATACGCGCTGCTAAAATATGAAAATTGATCAGCAAAACCGTTGTCCACAGCTCATTACAGTAGTTCCCAATTTGAGCTGTGATAAACTCAGCGCCACTTCGGCCTGATGATCAGCTGGCTAAAATCTTAGGGCGATGGAGATTCCGTGGCAGGCAAATTGGCACACTGCATTCCTGAAATATGGAGCACGTAATGAACGGGCTTGACTGGGGACTTTTCGTAATACTGGTCGGCGCGGTACTTTGGGGTTATCGCACTGGCCTTGTGACGGCCGTATTAACCGTTTTGGCGCTTTACATCGCGTTGGTGCTTAGCGCCAACTTTGCCGACCGGATTTTGGGGATATTCACTGATGGTGTAGAAAATGAAGCCCTTAGTAAAGCGATCGGTTACGTAGTCATATTCGTGGGGATGTTAATTGGGGCTAGGGTCGCTGGTGTGGCCCTGCGCAGCACCATTGCTATGCTGTTTTTAGGATGGGTTGATAAGCTCGGCGGTATCGTGGTTGGCGTCGTGGCCGGGATCCTTGTGTCGGGCGCAATGATCGCAACGCTGGCGAATTTCGTATATGTATTCGATCCATCGGCGGATAGTGGGAGCGTGATCGAAAGTGCTGCTAGCTCTGTTATGGACAGTGGGCCACGCGAAGCAATAGACCGGTGGCTAACAGAATCAGATTTCACCGAAGCGTTGTTAAGTATAAGGGGCATAATTCCAGCCAATACACTAGGGCTGGCTGCGGGGAATGTAGATACCGCGCTAGACATACTCGAAGCTCGAGTTGATAAAGCAGGAGTTTCCGGTTAATTCAACAGGGGTGCCCCAATAATTTGCCCTCGACCACCTACACATGTGGCTCGGATGGCCACAAACAGCGACCATCAGGCTTCAAGCCTGATGCAGATATAAGCTGCTCAGGACTGATAACTACTGTCGCATTTACTCTAACTCCACTTGAATCTAACTCGACTAACACTTTACTGTCAGTCTCAGCCTTGCCGTCGCCGGCGTCCACATAAATCACAGGGGAGCTGCGATGAATACGCACTCCCATGATACGAGGTAGATCGTTGGGCACGATCACACTTCCTTGGCGCCAGCTTCTACGGTGATAGGAATCTGGTCGGTCGCAGAGATCAACGCCATTATGGAGGAAGAGGCTCGAGGCATATCAAGTACAAAAACCTCAAGTGCGAGTCGAGCAGACGCATTTGCCGTCAGTGCCTTGCGCGTTGAGACCACCGATTCTGCTGCCTGAATTAGCCGGTCCTGACTCAAAGACTCAGCTACCGACTCAAGAACATCAGCCCATTCGGGGTTAGACGTAGCATGAGAAAGACCGTTGTACGTTAACAGGATGTCCCTCCACCAGTCCGACCACTGCTCCAATTCATCATAGACAGCAGCACGGTCTCGCCAAAATTGCCTGGCTAACTCACGAGCGTACCTAATACGCGCTTCAAGACCACCTGTTATCACCCCAACAATACGGAACAGAGCCTGACTTCTGCGATCTGCGTAAGTCTGATCTGAATTCATGGCAATGGCCAAACCAGGAATTCCGTGGGCTCGGCGTGCAAGAACCACAGCTTCTTCTTGCGAAAGTCTGTACCGTTCGATTAGAGCGGGTTCAAGTAACTCAGCGGGAACAGGCCTGAGATCTATCACCTGGCACCTTGAGACTATTGTATCGGGCAGTAGGTCTGATGAAGTCGCCAGTAAAATAAATACCACTTGATCTGGTGGTTCCTCCAGTGTTTTAAGGAGACAATTTGACGCGGCGCTAGTCATGTGCTCAGCTCCATCAACTATAAACACACGTCGTTTACCCTCGAATGGCTTCAGCACAGCCTCTGCCTGCGACTTCCTAACCTGGTCGATTCCTATTTGAGTACGGCCCCTGTCCTCTCCATCTTTATCCTGAAAATCACCGACCGTTATGATTCGCAGATCCGCATGCAGGCCTCGGGAAAGTCGTTCACATTGCTGACATACACCGCACGGCGGGTCCGGCACTTCCCCAAACAGATCTGGCGCAGGGCAGCAATTCACTGCCCGGGCTACGTCTAGGGCCAAAGACATTTTGCCGACGCCTCGAGATCCGGTAACTAAGTAGGCGTGAGCAATACGGCCCGACGCAATAGACCTTGATAGTAAACGAATGGCTCCAGGATGCCCGAAGGTTCGCCATTGAGAAGAACAGGTCTGTTTCTGCAATACTTGGCCTTATGCTTTCTGATCCGTCGAATCTCTGTATATGTATACATTTATACTCATAACACACTGGTGGCGAGTAGATCATCGTAAGTCTCTCGCCGACGTATCAATCGAGCTTTACCCTCTGCGACCATTAACACCGCGGGCCTAGTCGCCATATTGTAGTTGCTGGCCATCGGGATACAGTAGGCACCAGAAGCTGGCATCGCTAGCAAGTCACCAGGTCGAGGGACTGGGATCATTGCACCTTGGGCGAGCAGATCACCAGATTCACAGTACTTGCCAGCTATCGTTGCTTCATAGTTGTGCGGGCTGAGAGGATTGTTGACAGATACTACAGAATATTTAGCACCGTAAAGGGCAGGTCGTATGTTGTCACCCATTCCGCCATCGACGCTAACGAAGTTCCGCACTCCTGGAACCTCTTTGATCGCACCCACCGAGTAAACTGCTATTCCAGCTCTACCCACAATAGCTCGGCCAGGTTCAACAATGAGAGCAGGTTTGTCTAAACCTAAGGCATCACAGCCTGCGATCACTGCAGAGCATATCTCGGTTGCATACTCACGGACTGACGGAGGCTGTCCATCAGGAACATATCCGATCGCGAATCCTCCACCAGGATTGAACTCTCTCAACACAAAATCATGGACCCGCATCCGGGCTGCGAACTCGAGCACATAGCGGACTGCGGACGAGTAAGGCTCAAGATCGAATATTGGAGATCCCAAGTGGAAGTGGAGTCCTGTTACGTCTAGGTGAGGGGCAGCTTGAGCCCTTTTGACAGCCTCTTCGGCATGTCCAATCTCTATTGGAAAACCAAATTTGGAGTCAAGCACCCCAGTAGTAGTCAACATGTGGGTATGTGGATCAATGCTTGGCGAAACACGCAGCAAAACAGACTGGTTGCGCCCTAACGCTCCAGCGATCTCATTCAGTTGGTCGATCTCATAGAAGCTATCGATTGTTACTCTACCGATACCGTACTCCAATGCTTCAATTAACTCGGTCTTACTTTTATTGTTACCGTGGAAATTGAGTCTCTCGGGTGGGAAGCCTGCGTGGCGTGCCTGTGCTAATTCACCACCTGAAACAACATCCATGGATAAACCTTCTTGATCGAGTATCGTGGACAGGGCAGGGTTGGCAAATGCCTTGGATGAATACGCAACATTAGTCTGCGCATACTCCGCGCGGAAACCGTTCAGGAACGCATCACACATGTGCCGAATAGTGGATTCGTCGTACACATAAAGCGGCGTCGAAAATCGTTTGACTAGATCAGAAATATCACAGCCACCGATTGACATGTGACCTTGTTTATTGACCTCGGCGGTCAATGGCAGGATTTCTCGGAATGATGAACTAAACATTTTGCTCAATTTCTATGTTTGAGATAAAGCAGCATGAATGAACGCTAATAATCTGATTTTAACTGGCCGAGCGTCCAACGGGGTTATCCTCCTGTGTCATTTCGCTGTATTACGCTGAGATATACTCGAGCCGTTCGTGCATGATTCATTATGACCGGTTTATGGAGAACAAATACGTTGGCCCCAAAAGAAATTCGTCTCACCACGCTTACGTCCTGTGCTGGCTGAGCAAGCAAGCTCAGCCAGAAGCGATTGGCGCAGGTCCTGCGCCATATACCCCAACTCACCACAGGTGACTCTCGAGTCTTAGTCGACTTTAGATCTGGCGACGACGCGGCTGTTTATAAATTAACGGACGATCTCGCGCTAATTACGACCGTCGATTTTTTCCCGCCTATTGTTGATGATCCATACACATTCGGCGTCATCGCTGCCGCCAATGCTCTCAGCGATATCTACGCGATGGGCGGAACTCCCATAACAGCATTGAACATAACAGCATTCCCCTCCGATCTGCCCCCTGAGATTTTAGGACAAGTGCTCGCAGGCGGATCCGACAAAGCAGCTGAAGCAGGAGTTTCAGTCATTGGAGGCCATACAGTGGACGACCAAGAGCCCAAGTATGGTATGGCAGTAACCGGTATCATCAAACCCGAAGATCTGGTTAAGCTGAGTGGGGCACAGCCTAGTGATCGGATCGTGCTTACAAAACCTATTGGGACAGGCGTAATCACCACAGCCGTTAAAAATGGAATCATCCGCCCTGAAGGCCTCGACGTTGCCGTCAAGTCAATGTCTTTGCTAAACCGAGAAGCATCCGAAGCAATGCTAGCTGTGGGTGTCAACGCATGCACAGATGTAACTGGATTTGGACTACTAGGCCATTTACGAAATATGGTTCGTGCGAGTGGGGTTTCAGCTAAGATTTCGAGAAATGCTATACCTGAATTACCAGGAACAACGGACCTGCTGGACCAGGACATCGTGCCGGGGGGAACTCGCCGTAATTTGGAATCGGCGAATCGTTATGTCGACTGGGCGGATTCCATATCAAACAGAGATCAACTTTTCTTATCGGATGCACAGACATCGGGTGGGCTTCTTATTGCAGTGCCCGCTGATCGAGAATTATTGCTTATTAATAGATTAATAGATAACGGTGCAATGGCCCCTTCAGTGATCGGCGAGATCACTGAAGGCGATGCAGGTCTAATTTACGTTGACTCATAAAAATTATCGGGTCGTGCCAGAATCATCCCACAATTGCCGCCTCTCAATTTCTGTAAGCTCTTCAACTGGCCTGTCAGTGGCAGCCTCCGCACGCAGCACGCGCTCTCGGAAACGTGCTGCAACTCCCCGAATCGCTGTTTCGGCATCTATACCTATCTCGGAGAGCGCACAAACGTAGTCGAACAGGGCTTCTCCCGCGAACTTCTCTGCAACATCATCTCCCAGTTCATCAACGGGCGGCATCGGCAGAACATTTGCGGGAGAAGTGCGTCGGTATATGAACCCTATCCGGGTCGCTCTACTCTGTAGAACAGAAGCGTATGCGAGCGCAGGCATCGTCACGGGCACACCCTCAACCACCGATGTACCCGGACGCCGCTCTTTCCGCTTAATCGCCTCCCAACGGTCGGCCACTTCTCCAGCCGTACTTAATCTCTCTCCCTCTCCAAAAACATGAGGGTGCCTCCTCCGCAACTTGCAAATCGCTCGGGAAAATATTTCCGACAGTCGAAAAGTATCGAGACGACAGCGGGCGATGTCTGCATGGAATGCGATCTGTGTTACCAAATCCCCTAGTTCATCGGCCAGTTCATCTATATCGCCATCATCAATCGCCTGAAGAACTTCATAGCACTCCTCAAGTAGGTGGGGGCGCAGAGACTCGTGAGTTTGTTGCTTATCCCAGGGACATCCATCTGGTCCTCTTAGAACCTCGACAACGTCCATAACATCTGCAAATGTTGTGTCGGAAATAACTTTGCGATGACTCATTGATAATTTTCAATCATTTACAGTTTCGCTCCACCCTTCAGATTTAAAGGCATCCCCGTGATATCAGTTGCCCGGACATGAAAGCTGAGCAGTATCATAGCGACGTGAACAGAAATGGTGAAATTCAATCGGACTCGCACGTACACACGCGTGCCGGCTCGTATCGTAGATTCCGAAACGTCATTATCGTCACAACGAGTGTACTGCTCGGTGTGGCATTGCCTATCTTCTTATTGGCCGGAACTACAAGAATTGTAGCTATGTCGAGTCAGATATATAGCTATGGATTCTGGCGATACGGCGTAGACCATCGTACTGGCATCACAGACAGTGAACTGCAGAGCGCCGCGAAACAGATAAGAGACTACTTCAACAACAATTCAGAATGGCTGGATGTCCGAATAATGGGTCGCGGGGGAGAAGAGTATTCACTCTATGGCGCGAGAGAAATCTTGCACATGAAGGACGTTAAGGGCCTGATGAAACTTGTATTCCATGTGGAGTTATACGCTAGCATCATAATCTTGGCAATCGCGGCAGGGCTTCTGATACTTCTTGGCAATCAGGCTTGGGCCATTTTAGGCTCAACAGTGCGTTGGTCCGCTGCGTGCTCGCTCATAGTCATCGCAATTGTCAGTCTGCTAGCAACCGTTGCGTTCGACCAAATGTTCCGAACATTCCACGTAATCAGTTTTGCTAACGATTTATGGTTACTGGATCCTCAGCGTGACTTCCTGCTCATGATGTTCCCTCAAGGGTTCTTCTTCGACACAACGCTGAGTATCGCGCTACTAACGGCAACTGAATTTATTCTACTGGAGAGATCGCTGGCAATTCTCCGTAGACGCTTTTCCAGCTAACTCTATAGCCTGCTGCCATTCCACTTAACTGGTTTGCTAGGCCCGTATGGAGTGGTAACGTATCAGACATGGTGAAAGCATTGCTTACTAGTGCAGAACTGATCACCGCTCGCAGCGCGTCCATCAGAGATACGGTGTCTACACGCAACTGGTTGCCGGCTATGAAGGTCCACACGAGCCGCCACAGCAACCTGTTCCACACCCGCCAGTCGATGAACCGGCTACCGCACTAGATTCGGCGCCGTTCTCTGTGGAAAATGCGGCGAACACAGAGAGTTGTTTCTCGGAAAGTTCGCCACAGCTTGGACACGGTGAACTTTGGGTCGCGAATTCCATAGGGCGCAGCCGTTCAAACTGGCGGCCACATGATCTGCAAAGATATTCATAGATAGGCAAAAGATCTCTCCTCGGCTGCACCTTAACATTAGCTTAAAGTCTCGGGAGATATGTGTGGAGGCAAAGGGGGGCCGGGCTTGGCCAATACCCATTTGCACACCAAGTCTGGCAATTTCTTTATATCATCACAAAAAAAATCTGGCTTCACACTTGTAGCACAAGAGTTTTTGCCCACTATCCATGCAGTGTGCATCCCTACCCCATGGGCACCGGATACATCAGCAAACAAACTATCCCCGACGTGTAAAACGGCCCATGAAGGCACCTTCAGCTTGTCAAGTGTCCTTTTGAAAATTTCAGCGGAAGGCTTGGCGACTGCGATCTCATTTGAAAATGTGAGAACGTCTAAATATCTTGCTAAGCCCGTATTCTCAAGAAACGGGACGTATCCAGCCGGGGAAGTAAGGCCAGTGTTGGAAATAAGAGCGGTCTTTAGCCCAATCTTGCGAACCATTGCTAGGGCCTCGATTGCCCCTTCTATTACTGACGGCGACAGATCTAGGAATGCTCGGTCCATTTCATAAGTTATACGTTTCAACGTATCCGAAGATAACCTCTCGATCAAACCCCTATCAACCATCGACAATATTTGGCTCAGTCTGTCAGCAAAAACCAAGTCCAAGCCAGACTCATGATCAATGTTGATCTGATGCTGAGTTGCATCAAGAGCAGATATCAGTGCATCCAAGTTGACATTCACATCATGCTCTCTCAGAACGGCCGAAGCTCCTAGCGCCCGATTTTTCTGGCGCTCCCTCGCGTCTACGCCACTGGGCTCCTCAGCTATCAGCGTGTTCCACAAGTCGAACGTTACTGCATATTCGGTAACAGTCATTAAGAGTGTTTTCCGATCATGGTTTCATCAATCTAATCAGTATTGAACCGCCGTGTGGATTTTTGAGGCTCCAAGAGTAGAGCGTCCCAACAAGTTCTGAATCTCGATCAAAAAAGCGTAAGCAGCTACCTCAGCACCGATACTTGTCACAACTGAAGCTGCTGCACGAGCCGTGCCTCCGGTAGCCAAAAGATCGTCAACAATCACCACGCGTTGACTCGGACGAAGTGCGTCTTGATGAACCTCAATACGATCAGATCCGTACTCTAAATTGAAATTTTCACCGACGGTAGTTCTTGGCAATTTGTTCGCTTTCCGCAACAAAACAAGAGGGATTCCAAGACTAATCGCCATGGGAGCTCCTACGAGAAATCCGCGCGCTTCTACGGCACAAAGAGCTCCTATCCTCTCATTCCTGAACGGCTGTGTTAAGCAGTCGATAGCAAATCTAAATGCTCGCGGATGGAGTTAGATCACGAAATAGAATTCCGGGTTTTGGATGATCGGGTACATCCCTTATCCATCGCTTAAGATTCAATTGAATAATCCTCCTAGGCCCAGCGTGGACTCGTACCACAAAAAAGTTAAACAACCCAGTCCGGATGAGTAATATATGTGCAAAGACGGTGTCAGCAAAATCGGTGAACCTATATTGGCAGAACTCCGTTCCGCTAATAGAAAGCCGTTGTCCCGAATTATCATCTAGCACAAGTAAATGGACCAGTTGCCCTAAAATACACCGCATACTTCTTGGGGTCGAGAAATCGGTTGAACCGGTGCGGCTTTTACTACATAAATCGTGAACATGGGTTGAATTGGGCACAAATACGGTGTTGATTTGCTAGGGTCACCAGTTGTGGATTGTAGTTTGGAAATCGGCAAGTGTTGCGTGCTGACATTGACCGACTTGCCTGCCCTACTCGCCCGAGTTGCCCCGTTTACCCACTTAACGTATCGATGGGTGTGAAATTATCTTTTTTTCGAAGCTGTCATTAACCAACTTTCGCAACCATGAGGACACGGTCCTCCATTTGGAGCCCGGCCTTAGCGTACTTAGGGGAGAAAACGGCCACGGGAAAACGAACTTACTCGAAGCTGCGTATCTACTCGCTATCGGCAAATCACCCATAGCTTCTTCGGATCGAGAGCAAGTTAACTGGAACGTGGAGCAAGAGGGAGGCCATTCTCAGGTACAAGGCGTGGCGCGTGAGGGCGATCTTACGGTAAAGGCCCAAATTGATTTCGAGATTGTCTCTGGGCCGGCGCCGGACGTTGGGCCAGCGATACCCAATGTACTCCGTAAGTCGCTGCATCTTAACGGATCTCTCAGTACCGCCTCCGAGTTTGTGGGGTCTGTCAATGTAGTACTTTTTTCAGCCGATGATCTTACCCTGGTACTCGGATCACCTGCGGGTCGTAGAAGATATTTGGACATTTTGATCTCACAAGCTGACCCTATTTACTTGAAGACCTTGCAACGATACCAACGGGTGGTCCGTAACCGAAATCAATTGCTACGCAGGATCCGTGATCATCAAGCTTCAAATAACGAAATGGTCTTTTGGGAAGAGAGGTTGATTTTTGAGGGCGCTGTTATCTTGGACCGCCGTCGCCGTGCCGTAGACGCAATTGCGGCTGAGGCTATCGATGCTCACAGTAGGCTAACAAGCCATCGAGAGGCATTGTCCGTTGTATATCGCCCAAGGTTAACGGCAGAATCGGATCAATCCGAGTACGAAGTCCCTCAATCCACTAAGGAGGCCGAACAAGTACTGCTCTCGGCATTGGCTACTGTTAGAAAGCGTGAAATCGCCCAGGGCATAAGTATTGTCGGCCCTCATAGGGATGATCTGCAGATGCTTTTGGATGGCAAACAAGCAAGCTTATTCGCGTCTCGGGGCCAGGCGCGAACCATCGCTCTCGCCCTGAAGTTGGCTGAGTCTGAACACTTGGCAAATTTATCCGAACGCCAGCCAATTTTGGCCCTGGACGATGTCCTGTCTGAGTTGGACCGGGAGCGAAGGCGATTAGTGATTGATGCCACATGTGGTTATGATCAGGTTCTGCTCACAACCACCGATTTCGACCTTGTAGACAAGACGCAAATATCGGGCGCCCATAGGTTTGATGTCTGTTCAGGGAAAGTTTATCCACTTAAATAATAATATTTGTAAAAAAAGATTTTTTAATTTTTACGGAGTCTAATTCTTGATTGTAGGCGCTTCAGGAGTTGCATTGGCTGTTCCAATGTAACTCCTCGGAAACGACTAACGTCAAAGAGAGCCCTAGATCCCTCGTATCCGTTATGAGAACCTCGTTAAATACGATTCGGTAATGTTCGGGAAAACCATTCCTCCACTGTATGTAGCGGCGCGGCGCATAGGAACGGACCAAGCCGATTACGTCCTTGCCGTAGGGACTTCAAAGACTGGACGGTCCGCCTCAGGGTCTAGCAGGGAGTGCGAACACTAACGCTAATGGGGCTCGGTTAATCGCAATCAACCCAACTTAGACCCATCTATCGAAAGAGTATGAAATTGCAAAAACCTCCCACTCGGGTGAATTCTTGCCGAGGATTGCTATCCCGTAGACATCTAGTGCATTTGGCAACACACTCACCTATCTCAGTAATAGCACTTTTATGCGGGCAACTAATCGTATGTCTGGCTCACCCTATCGGTTATATGCAGATACGCTGTACGATTGATGTGCAGCGTGTCACTTGCCACTGATCGGGAGGCTTTGAACCATGGGGCAGTTCCTTCAATCTGAAATAGACCATTACACAAGAGAAAATCCAAGATCGGCCGAGTTAAATGAACGCGCAACCGGTGTGTTCCCCGGCGGAGACACTCGTAATGCCATCTGGTGGAGTCCATTCCCGACATACGTAACCCACGCGGAAGGTTCTCGCATAGTGGATGTGGATGGCCATGAGAGGGTCGACTTCATCAACAATATGACCACATTGATTTTGGGACATTCTCATCCAGCAGTGGTGAGTGCAGTTCAAGATCAGCTCCCTCTTGGGTTTTCATTTCCAGCGCCATCGACTCCCATGATCCAGTGGGCCGAAATAATGCAAGAAAGGGTCCCATCTGTCGAGCGCTTACGATTCGTGAACTCTGGTACTGAGGCGACTATGAACGCAATACGAGCCGCTAGAGCATTCACAGGCAAAGAGTTAGTGGCCAAAATCGAAGGCGGGTACCACGGTGCTCACGACTTCGCTACTGTCAGTGTTGGCACCCCTCTCGACAAAGCCGGTGATCAAGAACGACCCAACTCAGTGCTCATATCAGAGGGAGTGCCGAATGCCGTTACGGACAGCGTTTTAGTCCTGCCCGCTAATGACCTAGAAGCAGCGGATCGTCTTTTACGGGAGCGATCGGATGATCTAGCAGCAATGATCGTAGAGCCCGTGTGGGGGCAAGGTGGCATGGTCCCGACTGAAGATGGCTACCTCGAGGGCCTCCGATCACTAGCCGATGAACTTGGTTTCCTGCTCATCTTTGATGAAGTTATTTCATTCCGGCTGTCCAGCGGGGGTGCCCAGCAGCACTACAACGTGAAACCCGATTTAACAGCATTTGGCAAAATCATCGGTGGTGGTATGCCGGTCGGAGCATTCGGGGGTCGAGAAGACATCATGGGCGTCTACTCGCCGGAGGGCGGAGGCCCGCGAGTTCCGCACTCGGGAACATTTAATGGCAATCCCGTAGCTGCCGCTGCTGGCATCGCGACACTTGAAGCGCTAACCCCCCATGTTTATGGACAAATTAACGCACTAGGAGACAGGTTGCGGCACAGATTTCAAGAAATAATTACGGAAAGAGAGGCACCGATGGGTGTGACGGGGATAGGGTCGCTTTTCTCACTCCAGTTCACGACAGAGCAAGTAAGAGACTATCGATCATCAGCCAGCAATGACAACGTATTGCGTCAAGCGGTCTTTCTGGGACTGATGAACGAAGGATTCTTACTCGGTTCACGTGGCGCCGGCAACATATCGACCGCACATACAAACGAAGAAATAGACGCCTTAGTAGATGCTTTCGGCAAGGTTCTGGGACGGGTAGGGTTCGGCTAGCGGCCTGGCCTGCTGTCACTGTCGCCCATTGACGTCTTTGCACTGCCCGCGCCCGCGTGAGACCGAACTATTCTGGATACAACTATGGGGCAGTAAAGTCTTCGTCTTCAGAAAGAGCGACCTTTTGGTTTGCTAGCTCGACAATCGGTCCGTCACTCTGTGTATTTACACCATCTTCATCAAGTACTTCCATAGTGTCGGAGTACTCCTCATAGACCCTATCATTGGCCTGTGGATGCTCATATCTAGATTCGACATTCCTGTCAGACACACGCTCAGGTATGGCATCAAATGACCTTAGATGAGCTTGGCTTGGAAAACGATAAGTTTCCCTCAGGAGAACCAAGAAGTCTAAGTCTGTTGTGCTTGCGGCTATCGCTTCGTATTGATTTCCTCCGCGTATCAGGCGCGCCAGACGAGAACCAAGACGAGGCTCGAGAGTTCCTAGATATTCACCTGAGCGCCTAGAAATTTCCGTCCTGCCATTTACAGCAAGTAATGTTAATTCTTCGCCTGCACCAACGCTATTCAAATCCTCTATATTTCCGGTTCTAACAAGCTTCGCTATCTTGGCTCGGCCGTGATCTTCGATTAAGAAACTGGCGGGGCGCGTCATTGTTGTGGTACGGGACTTTTTCGAGAACCGGTGGGTGGAGAGTCCACCATTGCCAGTCAAACAGTTTAGCCGTTCCAGATTGCGACTCGCTACACGGTTACTCGGGGATAGAGCTAACGCAGCACCATAGGCCGTTTTGGCTTCACCAAAGCGTCCCAACTCAACCAACGCCTTCCCGAGGCGGTTGTGAGATTCTACGTCTCGGGGAGAGAGGATAATCGCCTGCTTATTGGCGTCTACGGCCTGACCCCAATTCCCCGTGAGAGCGGCACTCACAGCAGTATTCATCGTGTTTTGGAAATCAACAATCCTCTGATCGAGTTGGCGAAGAGTCATATGTACATCCAGCCGTGTATATAGTTGTTCGGGCCTTGATTTAACGATTAGCCGGGCGATGCTATTCAACATCTCCGTGCTATTTCAAGGGGATTTCAAGTCCAGTTACAGGCCTTCATGTAATTAGCCTGATTTAGACCGTACAGTACTCAACAGCGTAGTCGGAGCAGGATGAGGCGGTAGAGAGCTTCAGCGATTATTGCGACTGACATTTTTGATTCGCCCGCCGTCCGTTCGTGAAATACATAAGGGTGTTCCACCACGCTCATCCCTAATTTTTGACAGCGATACGTCACTTCCGGTTGAAAACCATACCCGGACAAGTGCAGCCGGTCCAAATCAATCGATTCTAAAGCGGAACGCCTAAAAGCCTTGAACCCTGACGTCGCATCTCTTACGGATAAACCCAGAACAAGTCGGATTCCCAGATTTCCTGCCGTGCTGAGAATTTTTCTGGACAAGCTCCAATCCGGGTCAGCTCCACCGCCCTGGGTGTACCGGGATCCCACAACTACATCAGCGGCCTCCAAGCCGGCAATCATGTAGGGCACCTCTTCCGGAGAGTGGGATAAATCAGCGTCCATTTGCACCACTTTCGTGGCGCCCAACTCCAACGCCCGGAGAAAGCCAGCTACATATGCTCGGCCTAAACCGGATTTGGTTGTACGGTGGATAACTTCAAAATAACCGTTGAATTGGGCGCTGAGCTCCTCGGCCACGTCACCGGTGCCGTCAGGTGAGCCGTCATCAACAACGACAATCCCCAACTTGTCGATTTCAAGAGCGATCAGTCGTTGAACCAGTATTGGAAGGTTCTCTGCCTCGTTATAGGTCGGGATCACAACCGCGACCATGTGTTCGCTGGAATTCAAGATGCTAATTCAGCCTACTGAGCCGTAGATAGTAACTAACAACCAAGATCGGTCGCCTAGGATACCGTCGCACACTAGAGTCTCAACCTACATTTCCAAAACCTATTGACGTTCAGGCGCTCTATAGCGTCCTAACAGATCGTTTAGCTGGATACGAACAACGTCCACAAACGCCGAAGCCCCCAACGCGAGGCGCACGCTACTACTGCCAGTGTGATACCAATCGATGGCAATCTCTCCAATAGTCAGACCAGCCTTCTTTGCCAATAGCAATAACTCGACGTCGAATGCAAAACCGTGCATACGCTGGCGCCCGAAAATGCCCTCAACCGCTTCCCCGCGGAAAAGCTTGAAGCCACATTGCGTATCATTCAACCCTTGAACCGCGACCAATCTGACCATAATGTTGAATGCTCGGCCTGCCAGATGCCTGCCCCAAGGCTCGTGGAACCGACGAGCTCCGGGAGCCTCCCTAGACCCTATACAAATGTCGAAGGGCGGCTCTCCGCCTTTTCCTACGAAGAAGCGTTCTATCTGATTAGGAGGCATTGCTAAATCAGCATCGCACATGAAGCGCCATTGCCCAGTCGCTGAAAGCATGCCGTGCTTGACCGCCCAACCCTTTCCACCATGTCGAACTCGAACCAGCCTCACTTCGCGGTGGCTGCCGGCTATGCTTTCTACTATTGCTGCCGTTCTGTCTTCCGACCCATCGTCTGCAACCACTATCTCCCAGCTATAGCTAACGACTGACAAGTACTCTACAACCCTAGCGATCGAAGCTCGTATACGCCCTTCTTCGTTGTAAGAGGGAATGACCACAGACAAGAACGGAGTAGACACAGTGGTTAAAGCATATCCGTCAAATTAGTTGTCATGCTCGTCTAGATCAAAGGCGGTATGAAGAGCCCTCACGGCATCTTCAGCCATATCGGCGTCAACGATACAAGTTATCCGTACCTCGGAAGTCGAGATCATTTCGATATTAACTCCAGCATCAGATAGTGTCTTGAACATCCTAGCCGCATAACCAGGTGTATTTTGCATACCGGTTCCAACAATGCTGACCTTTGCAAAATTTAGACCCGCTACCAATTCGCTTCCTTTGGCGGGGGAAGATTTTTGGGTGATTTCGATCGCCCGTTGAGCCTGCCCCTGGGAAACGGTGAAGCTCATATCAGTGGATCCATGTTCGCCCGCATTCTGTACAATGACATCCACGCTGATACCAGATGCTGCTAGTGGTGCGAAAAGTCCTGCAGCCACTCCTGGGCGGTCACGTACACCTCTGACGGTTATCTTAGCGATAGGTTTTTCGGCCACTACAGCCGTAATGCGTCTTCTTATCTCCATTGGACTGGCTCCCGAGTAGATCAACGTGCCTGGTTTCTCGCCAAATGTGGAAGCAACAACCACTGGCACCTCATATAATGCCGCTAGCTCAATAGACCTCGGAT
>CAZXXH010000004.1:6772-26609 GCA_964644645.1 uncultured Dehalococcoidales bacterium | reverse complement strand
TTCCCGTCGCGCCAGACCAGCGCGTCGATTCCCGGCAGCCGCCATGCACCCGGCACCATCCGAGGGTCAGCGGTGTAGATGCCGTCAACGTCCGTATAGATCTCGCACCGCAAAGCCCCTAGCGCGGCGGCGAGAGCGACAGCAGTCGTGTCTGACCCACCGCGGCCGAGGGTTGTAACATCCTGAGTTTTGGACAATCCCTGAAATCCGGCAACAATAACGATCCGCTCTAAATTAAGCTCTTTTCTGAGACGTTCAACATCGATACCTGATATACGAGCAGCGCCATGCACATCGTCGGTTCGAATGCCTGCCTGAGTGCCGCTCAAGCTGACAACCTGCCCACCGATAGATCTTACTGCTATTGCCATTAGAGTCGCTGTAACGAGTTCACCTGTCGATAGAAGTGAGTCCAATTCCCTTGGGTCTGGGCTAAGGCCCTCACCAGCCATCTCGTTAGCCATCGCAAAAAGTTCATCTGTTGTGTCACCCATCGCCGACACAACTATGACCAAATGTGCGCCCGATTGCTGCAACAACACCAATCGTTCGGCCACCTGACGGATCATGGCAGGGTTCGCAAGTGAACTGCCGCCGTACTTTTGTACGATTACGGTCCCAGGCTTCAGTGACGTATCAGCGTCGCTAAGCGGTTCTTGACGAACGGCCCCGGTTCTCGGTCTATTTTCAGTCACCGTTCCGAAGACACTAAATGTGCTCCTTGTCCTGTTATCGACGTAACAATCACCTTTCCGGATATGCCTTTTAGGCGCGCTGCTTCTCTCATTTCGTACTGTACGGTTACCTCTCGCTCGTTGGTGATAGCCATGACCGACGGCCCCGCTCCCGAAAGGAAAGCTCCCAGAGCCCCTGCGTCCAGTGCGGCCTTTATCAGAAGGCCCGTGGCCGGAAATAGCCTACTACGAACGGGCTGGTGCAACCGATCCTCGGTAGCTCTGCGCAGTAAATCAAGCTTTCCGCTCTCAAAGGCATGTACCAGAAGTGATGCGCGACCAATGTTGAAGACTGCATCAGATCTGGACACAGACGACGGCAGAGATGAGCGAGCCTCTCTTGTATTCGCCTCTTGGTCAGGCACAAAGATCACCGCGTTAAGCCCTGCTGGGGTCGAAATCGTCGTGCGCTCCCATCTACCACTCGCCGCGAGGCTTAGCTGGCACCCTCCGTACATAGCGGCCGCCACGTTATCTGGATGACCTTCCAGTTCAGCTGCCAGCTGGAAAGGGAGTCCCGACGAAATATCAATATCACATAGTTTGGCCGCGCCAATGATCACTGCCACAAGCGCGGCTGAACTACTACCGAGACCCCGAGCAACCGGAATGTCATTTCGGCACACATAGCGGAACGGTGGCAATGGTTTCCGTGCTGCATTGAATAATGCTGCCACACCCTTAACGACTAAATTATCGGTCCCTTTAGGAATTGTGTGAGATCCTGAGCCGGTGACGTGCACTTCGAACGGATGGTGATCGATTGTTACCTCATTCCAGAGATCGAGCGCCACACCCAGACAATCAAAACCAGATCCAAGATTGGCGGATGTAGCTGGTACACGCACGGTTATTTGTTCTTGAGACGACATTTAAGCAAGTCCAAATACTAGACACCATCTACCGCCGGTGTGAGCATAGACACTGAAAAAGCCAAGTCTTAGCTTAAGAAGTATAATCCGCCGGCTACGAGATTGATCGATTTTGGTGCACGATTTGTGGATACGGATAATATGACGAGTTAGATTATGACGCGCAAAGCTATAATTAGACTAACTCCATATACCAAACCAGAGCATCGTAACAATTTACTATCGGGGAGTGGCGCAGTTTGGCAGCGCGCTGCGTTCGGGACGAAGAGGTCCCGGGTTCAAATCCCGGCTCCCCGACCACCTTCTTTCCAAGTGACTGTGAGAAGACTCGCGTCGGGGCTTGAAGCCGGTCCTGTAGCAAATTCTGTAGCAACCGGGCCTGAATTAACCATGATGTCCGAGTACTCCAACCCGCGGTATCAAGTAAACCCAATTGGAGTAAGCCGCGCCTGACCCAGTTAGGCGAAAACCAACCCTCCGTCTATATAGACAGTTTCACCCGTGATATAGCCCGCTGCATCGGACAGCAAGTAGTGTGTCAAAAGCCCTACTTCCCTCAGGCGACCAGCGCGTCCAAGTGGTATCGACCCGTCAGCGGCATCTCGATCTGCTACTTGAAGAGATCCTTCGCCAGTGGTTACCGGGTCTGGAAAGATTCCGGGTGCGATAGCGTTGATATTGACCCCATAAGGAGCCCACTCAAGTGCGAGTGCCTGGGTCATGCGCACGAGTCCCGCCTTGGCGGCGGAGTAAGCAGCTAGGTTTGCGTTACCGCGCCCAGCTGCAAACCCAGCTATGTTGATAACTCGGCCACTACCCTTACGTAGAAAGTGTTCGCCAACCGCTCGGCAGCCGACAAATGCCTCAGTCAGGTTCACATCAATGACGAAGCGCCATTCCTCATCACTCAGCGGACTTTCAGAACCACCACCATCAGGCATAGGCACCACTGGCTTGGAAATCGCATCCCCCACACAGTTCACCAGGCCATCGAGCTGCCCAAAATGATTCAGAGCGCTCGCCACAACCCTCGCCATGTCATTACCCGATGTCGCGTCGGCAACCATTGTCTTTATCGTGTGCCCAGATCGTTCAAGGTCACCTGCTACTTCGGGCATGTACTTGTCAGTCAGAGAGGTTGCCAGTACTTTGGCCCCTGACTCGGCCAGCACGCGCGTGATTCCCTTACCTATGCCACGACCAGCTCCTGAGACGATGTACGAACGTCCGGCTATCTCAAATTCTCCCGGGATCTGCGTTGCGTACTTGGTTGTGCTCATTTCTCGACCCTTCTGCTCTCATGCGGCCCGGAACATCGTCCAGATGGAGGGCCAGAGCGTCGGCGCTTCTTGAAGCGCAACCGCACAGAAAACTACGAGGTAGATGGAGCGCCTGTCGAAACCCAAACGGCCTATCGAGCGCTGCACATTTGCGTCTGTTAACTTAAGGGGTCATGCCCCGAGACGAAGGAATCAGACGCTATAAAAAGGGCATTTCGCCTGTAAGCAATGTGTAATCAATTAGTTATCCCAGCGTCAAACATGCTCACACGTATTCGGTAATGATCGATTTGAGCCCCCCACCGATAAACAAACCCCTGTTCACTCATACCATCGGAGGCTCAGGCTAACACACGTTATATGTACGTATCCAGCGGCAACTTTTGGCGGTTCGATTTCAACAGCACAGCACTACAATCGCTATAAAGTCGGAAGTACGAGAGTTATGGTTAATGACGTATTACCTGTCCCAATTAGGCATGGAATACGTATCTTCGCAAAGGGCAGAAAATAGATACGGACCGCTTAGTTCCATGGTTAGTGTATGCTGACCGTCACCCATGATGGCCCAAAGGGCTATAGTACTGGGAACCTAACCTAAACAGGTCCATCCTGAGAGGACAATCGGAATGTACGAACTAGTTCGGGTCGTGGGCTTTTCCGCTTTTCTGGCGCGCGAGGCACCATATCTCGGTGCGTCTATGTTAATTGCACAGCTATTTTATAAGTTCGGCAGTTTCACTCCCGAGTTGATAGCTTTTCTGGCAACTTGGTACTTACTTAGCTGGGCAGGTTCGACTTTGTTCCGTCGGAACCGTGAATAACGTTCATAGATAGATTCCACGCTACCACCTCTCCGAGGCAAAATCTGACTAACGTCTAACGTGTCGGTGACCCTGGGAGCAGCCATACTCACGAGATTGTTTACGGCTGGCCGTCCATAATTCACAGACCCGGCTATAGACAACTATTCAACAGTGTTTGCTGTGTACGGCATCGCGAGCACGAGTCTGATTCTGACTAGTGCAGCGCCTCCAACTTATCCTGTAAGGGAGAATTTAACCGCATGTCAATATCAAAGAATCACGTCGAGGACGGGCTCAAGTGGTTAACAGAGCCACATATCAAGGTGATGACACATATGCTGCGGAAACCTTGGGAGGTAGACGCTGTCCACTTTGATCCAGTCCGATGGGCTGCCGGATGGCAGAAAGCTGGTGTAACTGCGGTTCATTTGTTGGCCAAGGACGATAATGGATTGGCTAACTTCCGTTCTAGCCTACGACCCCACCCTGACCGGGATTACTTTGGTGATCAGGTTGAAGAATTGACGAAGCGGCACTTGAAGGTTGTCGCGTACTACATAGTTGCAATTGACAACTATCTAGGCGGATCTGAGCCAGATTGGGTAGTGAAGCGCCGTAACGGCGAGCAATACATTGCCCCAATGGGCCCTGCACGTCCTGCCGATCACTGGTTGTGCCTTAACTCGCCATACTTCGAAATGGCCATATCGGAAATTAACGAACTCGTTCGAAATTACTCGGTAGATTGTGTTTGGCTGGACATCCTCAGGTACCCAAATCCTCCGGGCCAAATACAAGACGACGTCTGCTTCTGTAAGTGGTGCCGCAAGGCTTACAACTCATGGACTGGCGGTGAGTCAATCGAATTCGCAGCAGGCACGGAAAAACTACTTCAGTTCCATGGTGAGACATACCGCCGCTTTGTTCAGGCGACGCGAGACGTGATCGAAGCCCAAGAACGACCGGTGGCCCTGTCATATAACGGATCGGGCAAGTGGCTGGCACCAGGCTACGAACACGCGGATGCTCTCGTTGATTTCGCCAGCATGGAGGGACACAACCCGACACGCCGAACTGTAATGGGGCGGTTCCTAAGAGGTTTAGGACTTCCATTTGAACTGACCAGTCCCGGACAGATGACCTGGATGCACTCCGTCAACAAGCCTGACTGCTTGTTGCAGCTTGAAGCCGCGTCCACACTGGTTCACGGCGGCAACGTAGGATTTGGTGTTTACATCACCCGGGACGCCCTGTTAACACAGACGAAGGTAGAGCGCATCGAAAAAGTAGGTTCATGGCTTGCCGCACAGGGTGACGTATTCAGCGACACCGTACCTGTATATGACGTTGCCGTAGCAGCCTATAAAGCGGACCTTGGAGTTTCCAGCTCAACTTCGGCTGGGTCAGACCGATCGGGCTATGAGTTGTTTCCACAATGGGCCAATTTGCTCATGCAAGGTCATTTTCTGTTCACAATTCTCGAAGATGCCAACGAGTTGAACGACTTCCAAGTCATCGTGCTCCCCTCCGGCAGGCCAATCACCGACAAGGAAGCGACGACTTTACGCCAATATGTGGCTGCAGGGGGCAACCTACTTATTGAGGCACCCGCTGCCCGCGTGGGGGGAGACGGCCCGTATGTGTTGGAAGACCTAATGGGCGTTAAATTCACTGGAATTAGCGAACTTAAAGCGCATTTCATTCAAGTCACAGAGACCGCTGTGTCTCAGGATGTCTCGACCGCAGACCCATTCCTAGTCATTGCAGGAGCAGAATTGGTCAAAATGAACGGAGCACAACCTGTCGCCATTTTGATTCCACCATTGGAGTCCAATAAAAGTTGGCCAGCTACCTGGCTCGAGCCGTACGACCCCGATTTTGGCTCTCCCATCGGACCGGCCGCAACCCTACACCAGGTCGGGAAGGGCCGAGTAATCTATTGCACTGTTCCAATAACGTTGCCCGATATGTACGATCCACCCATGCCATGGGCGAAAATTTCATCGACATCACGGTACGGCCGAGAGTTCGCCGAGGCTGTTGCCGACAACCAGACCAATCCGTGGCCACGCACTTTCGCACAAAACCTTGTAAGGTGGCTGCTCGCGAACCCGACCGTTGAAGTTCAAGCGCCGCCACGGGTCGAGTTGGTGCTGAATCGTAAGGGTGATCGGCACATTCTCCATTTCTTGAACCATGGATACGCGCCCGGCCGATATATTGAATCTCGTGGTGAAAGAGATCAGCTCGGGCCTATGCCGGTTTTGGTCGACGAAGACCGGTTGGGCCATGTAGCGCGCGTGAGACTGGTACCCGAGAATGTCGTTCTGGATAGTACAAGATTGGGCAAACAAAAATCATTCACACTCCCATCACTTGGTATCTATCGTGCGGTGGAGTTGGCCTGCCGCCCAAAATAGCAATGCCTTGCGAGAAGATTGCACAGCTACGGTTACCCGCTAGTTTTCATGGGAGCTGAGCAGATGGGTCAAGACGTCGTAAAAGTTAGAACCAGAAGACGCACCACTCCGCTATTGAGAAAAAGAACTTAAAACAGCGTTAGAGTTAACACCTGTTAACACCCCTTTAATTTAGAGTTAACCAACAATGATGCCAAGGTTCCGAAATATCGGCCGACAATAAATCAGACTGCGCTTGTGTCTTTATAGAATAAACAGTGGTCAGTGTGCACAACTGTAAAGGCCGCTAAGGAGCACCTCAAAGTGAATGTCTTGCTGCATGTGTCTGCCAAGTTGGGCCTAGGTCTGGCGGTGGTTGCTACCACGGTCGCGGTCAGTTGCGGGAACGAAGATAGAACGTCCATTGAAATCGATGGATCATCTACTGTATTTCCAATCTCCCAGGCAGTGGCCGAAGAATTCCGCAAGGAACATCCGAGCATACAGGTGCCTGTCGGCATCTCAGGAACTGGTGGGGGCTTCAAGCGCTTTGTAGTGGGAGAAACGGTTATCAGCAACGCCTCCCGTCCAATGAAAGCATCTGAGTTTGAGCTAGCGACGATAAATGGTGTCGAGTTCGTTGAACTTGCAGTCGCTTTCGATGGACTTTCGGTTATCGTTAACCCTAAGAACGATTTTGCTGAGTGCCTGACAACTGGTGAATTGAACAAAATATGGGATACGGGAAGCAAGGTGAACAATTGGAGTCAGGTCCGAGACAGCTTTCCAGATCGCCCTATGCGGCTTTACGGTCCGGATACCGACTCGGGCACATTCGATTACTTCACTGCTGCCATAAATGAGGAAGAAGATCGCAGTCGCCCTGATTACACGGCCAGCGCTGACGATAACGTTCTGGTGCAGGGCATTGCGGGTGACCCTAATGCTCTCGGCTACTTCGGGTACGCGTACCTCAAAGAGAACCTAGACAAGCTAAAGGTTGTTGGAATCAATTCAGGCAATGGCTGCATAAAGCCATCCGAACAAACAATTAATGATGGATCATACGCACCGCTATCTCGCCGTCTACTCATCTACGTAAATAAGAAAGAATTGAAACGTCCTGAGGTAATGAAATTCGTGGAATTCTACTTGGAAAACGCTGTTGAGCTAGCAAACGAGGTGGGGTATGTAGCACTTCCCACAACTGAGTATCAACAGGGCCTAGATAAGATACGCGTCGCACCTATAGAGCGTTAATATTAGGGCCTCCGCTGAACCGGTCAAGGACCAGTCCAACGTCATTCTGGGCGAACCAGATCGATTCATCATAGTTTGGATAGTCTTCGAACATGTGGATGATGAGCTTTTATCGCCTCATCCCGGCTCACTGAACGCAACGGTTCCTACCTGAATCGGTTGAGACTGGCCTTTTATTCAGAATTCGGCCTCGAAATGGGATTGAATATCAAACGAACATGTCGGTTCGAGCTAAACAACTCTGTTGTGAGCATAAGAAATCACACGCATATGAGGCATCGCCTTTTGATCCTGTAGTGCCACTTAGCCTATAGGCGATGGAGTGAAACATTGCCCTCGTTATATCGTATGATCTGATAGAGCGGACTCGTGAGCGGGGCGGTGTATTCCAAGTGAACTAGCCTCATGGCTAGTGTGATGTTTACTGGTCTCGTAGAACGGTGTTTACGTGTTGACACGTTCGTAGAAACTTGCCGGTACATGACAGTTAGGTGGAGCATTGGTGCTTGTGATCTGTGATACCTGTGGCGGCAAAGTAGTCATCATTCACTGTAAAATCATATGCCACAATTGCGGTCACATGAGGGATTGCAGCGACCCGTAGAAAAATAGTCGCCGTAACATTTTGCGAAATACACTATTCACGAGCATGAACGGAAAAAACGTCTCATGATCAGTGGGTTCACTTCCCTGTACACCGGCTATCTCGATACTGACGACATTGGCTTTCAAGGAACTCCCATATAGCATCCTGTTCGGCTGGCAGAAGATTTCGCGACCGTTGACATCCTCACCAAGGGTCGAATCATGTGAGGGTGCCATCGAGTCCGGCGGTTGGCTTTGCGGGCCACCTGACTTGATCGTCGAACAGTTAAAGGAGCTTGAACGAGCGTATCCAGCATTAGAGCAAGTGAACGCCAATAATCTCATGAGCATGCCTCAAACCATGATGTTAAAACAGCTGGAATGGTTTGCCAGAGACGTAATGCCTGCGTTCACACGTAATTGATCGGCACCGAAAGATTGATGTCGGTGCTTGTAGCACAACCGGACAAGGAGGTTGATGATGGTAGACACTGGGCCTGATATCTACGCCAGGATGGGCGTGCGTGCTGTAATCAATGCCCAAGGAAACCGGACTTTACTAGGCGGCTCGGCAACCGTGCCCGAGGTCACCGAGGTCATGCAAACAGTGAATAACACCTATGTTGCGATGCGAGAGCTTTTGGAACGCTCGGGTGAATACATCGCCGATATGCTGGGAGTTGAGGCTGCTTATGTGACTTCAGGTGCGTCTGCAGCTCTTGCACTTAGTGCTGCGGCCTGCATGACCGGACGCGACCCTGACAAGATTGCTCAGCTTCCAGACACCAGTGGCATGAAGAATGAGATAATCATACAGAAGGCACAACGATACGCTTATGACCGGAGCTATACGGTGCCTGGCGCCAAGCTAATAGAAGCGGGTGACGAGCATGGGTGCTCGGAGAAACAACTCAAGCACGTTATTGGGCCTGATACAGCGGCCATTGCCTACTTCATTACTCCTGATAACACTGACTCGATGCTCTCGCTCGAACAGGTGGTAGAGGTGGGCCGCGCAGTTGGGCTGCCCACTATCGCGGACGCTGCGGCCCAGATTTACCCACTCGAGTACTTCAGAAAAAATGCTCAGTCAGCAGATCTCGTCTGCTTCGGGGCCAAATACTTGGGTGCCTCACAGTCTTCGGGCTTCGTTTGTGGCAACAAAGAATTAGTGCAAGCAGCGTCTGACCACGGTTTTATCGCATTCCAACACAATAATGGACGCTCGTTCGGGCGCCCAATGAAACTGGACAAGCAGGAGATCGTCGGTGTGGTCACCGCAATCGAACGGTGGCTCACAATGAACCATGAGGACCGGCTGCTCGAGTATGAGGAGCGGCTTTCAACGATTGAGCAGAAGCTCGAGTCGTTGCCCGGAGTCTCTACTGCAATAGAGCATGTGCCTCAATATTTCGGAGCTACTCTGAACGTCTCATTTGACGTTGAAGCCTTGGGCAAGACTGCGCTAGATATCTATAAGTACCTTGATGCCGGCAATCCACGCGTATGGGTAATGGTGGCCGACGACAGGACCATCACTGTCAACGCTCACGCTCTTAACGAAGGAGAAGAGCTAATCGTAGCAGAGCGCATACGGATGGCAGTCGGCGCCTGAGCAGGTTATCGACGCATCCACTCCCTGGCCAATATTGGATAACCCGTGCTCATGCGTGCCAAATCCTCGGCTTTAACCGGAATGAACGTGCCCGTTGCCTCCGCCGCAGTGGAACCATCAGGAAGCTCAACCCATCCTGTAGCCTCGATTACCCCTCTGCGCTCATTTCTTAGCTTGGCGTAAGCCTTTACGTGCTGGTGCATGAGGATGGGTTTTCGGTATCGCACATCCATGCGCGCTGTCATCGTCCAACGATTGTCAAGTAGTGAAACCCGACTCATCACTTCATCCAGTAGCGTGGATATCACTCCGCCATGAAGGTATCCGGGGAACCCCTGATGATTCGGAGTGGGAACATATTCCGTGATTATCCGGTCTTGGTCATGTTTAAAACGCAGGCGCAGCCCGGATGAATTACGCGGGCCGCAGGCGAAGCACAGACCATAATCAGTATCATCGTTAAGTGGGAGAGCGCTATCCATACGAGATTTCCTTCCCCTTTCCATCGTGATAGTTGGGCAAGGTCCTTCAAGACGGGACGAAAACCCAACAGTCCTCATACAGAGAACTTAATTGTAGTGCTAAACTCACCGCGTTTTATGACTGTTCCAACAAACAAACACTCGTGCCGCTCATGGCCCATGGAGATGAAATGGGGACCAGCCTAAAAGTCGCACTGGTAGGTGTTGGCCAGAGAGGCCTTGATCACATCGAATGCCTCTCGCTCTTGCAAGCTGATGAAGAACTTCAACTTGCAGCTCTCGTAGATCCGTTCCCGGCAAATTTGAGTGAGTGGAAGATTCAGGCTGGAGCTCCGTCTTACAAGCAAGGAGAAACAGAACTCTTCAGCGACGTCGACGATATGATTGCCTCAATTGAGCCCGATGCCATCTGGTTCGCGATGCCACCAAATCAGCACAACGGAGAAATACAGCGCGCTGCTACTCGTGGCATCGCCATTTTCGCCGAAAAACCGCAAACGTTATTTTACGACGAGGCAGCAAACATGGCTGAAGCGATCGACAGGTCCGGGGTGCCTAGTATCGTCGGATTCCAGATGCGTTATGAGCCCTGGTACATAGCACTACGAGACCATCTACAAGGACAACAGGTGGCAAGCATGTTAATGGTTGACGTAGGATCGGTAGAAGGTCATGGGGTTAAGCTCTCCCGTACCGAACACCAAGGTGGACCTGCCAATCGCGTTTGGACAGCTGATCGGCAATGGTCAGGCTCCAGCATCGTCGAAGCCGGAATACACCAGACTGATCTCATGCGTTATTGGACCCACTCTGATATCGAATGGGTTCAAGCGAATTACGTACAAAGGCCTACAAAAATGCACCATACACACGGCAACAATCCGGTTGCATATACGGTTGTTTACGGCTTTACGAACGGAGCGATTGGAAACCTGATATTCACAAAACCTGCTCGCACTTACTTAGTCGAACGATACGACTACATAATCACAGCTGAGTCACATATCAAATTTGAACAAGATCTAGTGTTCTACCACTATGACGGATCCGACTATCCGCCCAGTAAACGACCGTGTAAAGATAAAGTACGAAAGGTAATTGCTGAAGGGCCCATTCCCAACGCGATGGGTCAACAAAATACCCTAAAACTGGATCGCTGTTTCGCTCGGTCAATTGTCGAGTCTAAACCGGAACTAAGAAAAACATCATTCAAGGATGGTCTCAACTCGTTGGCCGCAGTGCTGGCAGCCAACGCCTCCGATGACCTCGGTGGCCAACGTGTCTACCTCAAAGAATTCACGAATGCCGACAACTTCGCAAAATACCGTGTTCGGCCATCTTCGTTGTGAAAACACGTCATCTCGATGCGCCCGCCACACAGAAACCAAGCAGTCACTTTAAGTTGACGGCGCCTTCTCCCTCCGCCATTACCGTGTACCCCAATCCACATCGCCGCAAGCGCCATTGGCCAATTTCATAATGTGAAAGTGATACATAAGAACATCTACAAACGGGGCTCAAAATGGCTCTAACGCAAGTCTCTAGGTAACAGATTTGGTATCCCTTGCTCCACTGGATAAATTGTTCCGCACAATCTACACCGTAGCTGGCCTTCCATCAGGTTATCGGTGTCAGTTTGAATGTTTTCCGCACTGAGGTTTCCTGCACATTCGGGACACTGCAGCTTCGGTAATAATTCGAGCCGCATCAGTTGATCGCATCTTTTCGGCACACGTTAGTTGCTCCCTGCAACTTGGGACTCCAGGGCAACATGCTGCGATGCAGATAGCGCAGCAATTGCTCCCTGCGCAGCCGCTGTTATAGTTTGCTTCAGCGTACCAGATGCGTCGGTGAGATCACCTGCAGCGAAAACCCCCGCGACATTGGTTCGCATCATTCGATCGACGTGCACTTCATTCGTTTCACTATTTAATTCGAGTGCCAATTGATGTGGTAGATCAAGACGGGGATCGGCACCGATCTCGATAAACATCCCGTCTACGTCAATCTCCTCTTTTCCATCATAGGGCTTGCTCAATCTGAGCCCTGTAACTCCCGTGTTGTCGTCGCCCAGTATCTCCATGACTACCGTGCTCAAAACCTTATGGACGTTTTTTTGCTGATTTAATAACGTAATCGATATCGGCTCTGGGCGGGTAAATTCAGCTTGTCGATAAATCAGATAAACATCGTCCGCATATTTACCTAGGAGAATAGCGCCCTCAATTGCCGCGTTTCCTCCACCGACTATTCCAACCGTTTTGCCTCGATACAAGGGAGCGTCACACGTTGAACAATATGAAACACCCTTCCCAATCCAGTCTTCCTCATGTGCAAGGCCAAGCTTTCTCCTCTCTCGGCCTACAGCCAGAATCACTGCCGTACTGCTGATACTTGTACCGTCTTGTAGATCTGAGATGAATTGGTGTTGAGCCCGACGAATTTTGTTTACTCTGGAGGGTCTGCTTTCAACTGCGTACTTGTCCACCTGTTCTTTGAACTTAAGCATAAGGTCGAAACCGTCGATATCACCCGTGCCAGGGTAGTTCTCTATCATCCCGCCTAGCGCTGTTTCCCCACCAAACATCTCTCCAACAATCATTGTAGATACCTGATAACGAGCAGTGTAAAGCCCGGCCGCATAAGCAGCCGCACCATGGCCGACAATCAAAACATCTACAGAAGTCTCATGGTTCATGAGTTTTGGGAACTACCCCCACCGTTTTTAGTTTTTCGTGTGCGTTGCCCAGGAAACGACTCAAGTATGGCCTCTGGTTAGAATACTGTCGACCACATTGTTGCCGAGTTGAATTAAAGACGGCTAACATCACCTACTGAGTCAATCTTCCCGTACATATCCTATTAGCGCCCTCGTTTGGGCATTGTCGAGATTTTCGAAATAGCTTTGGACTTCGAGCAAAATATCATCGGAGCGAGTGTTTGTTTGATGCGTTAGTGATCGGAGCAGGCCCGGCAGGCAGCCAGACGGCGAACTCATTAAGCCGCCTCGGCCATAACGTAGCCATCATTGATTACCGGCTTTTACCTGGCACGAAACTTTGCACCGGAGTGGTTGGCCTTGAATGCGTTAAACGGTATGACGTTCCCAGCCACCTGATTTTCCACTCAGTTAGTTCAGCAACAATAGTGCCACCAGTAAGTATGCCCGTCCGTATCGAGCGAGACGGAGTACAAGCATATGTCATAGATCGCACTAGATTCGTCCAAGCGGTCACCGATCGAGCACAGGAGGCAGGTGCAACTCTGTTGCTCGGACGGCGGGCATTGAACATAAATATTATGTCCGACCGTGTGGAGGTTGAGGCCGATCACAACGGTGGACTCGAACGATACCAAGCAAGAGCAATCGTATTGGCCACCGGATTTAACACGAAGCTGCCCCGATTTGTCGGCCTAGAACCTGCAGGAACCCACGCGTATGCCTCGCAAACCGAGGTAAGTGGAGTTGATGTGGATGAAATTCGCGTATCCGCCGGCCGGCCTGTGCCGGCCGGCCACTTCGGTGGGGTAGTACCCACAATGAAAGGATCTGCTCTGGTGGGTACACTGGGTCGTCGACGCTCGTTAGCGGCATTGCGCTCGATGATGGGCGGATTATCCGATGATGGCGCTAAATTTGGTGACGTTAAGCCGTCTCGCTCATGGGGTGTACCTCTCCGCCCCGCTAAGAAGTCCGCGAACAATAGAGTATTGATGGTAGGAGACGCGGCCGGTCAGGTTAAACCGACAACCGGTGGGGGTATCTACTATTCGATGCTATCCGGCGATATCGCAGCCAATGTACTAAGTGACGCACTTTTACAGGACAACCTCTCCTCGTCAGATCTGAGCGTCTACGATCAGGAATGGCGCAAGCTACTCGGCCGTGAGCTGAAATTAGGGTATTTAGCCAGAACCATATATGAACGGCTTAGTACAAGAGATCTGGAAAAAATCCTTCAAATAGCTTCTTCCAACGGTTTGTTTGAAGATACTATGGATTTTGATTGGCATGCAGACTTGGTCGCACGTGCACTAGGATACAAGCTCCTTGATAGTGTGCTGTCCCCGTTTCGTACGATGGCGGCACGGGTCTTTTAGGCAACCCAGAACTATGAGCGCTTCCCCAACCTAAAGACACCCAAGATTTTTTTGCCCAGTGAGCGATTTTCTTCGTCAGCGTCGCTTGCGGCACTATATGGGGATTTACCGTATTCATAGTACCCATACCCATATCCTGACCATCGACGATCGGTATTGTTGACGATAATTCCTGCCACATGTGCCCCAACGCGCCTGATGGCTCGCAAAGCCTCCCTGACGTGAGAGCCCTTGGTGATTTTTGCGTCTACGACGACTATGGCAACATCCGCATGATTAACCAGAATTAGAGGATCTGCGACCGGCATGACCGGAGGGCTGTCAATAAGCACTAAGTCTGCCTCCGCACTTACGTCAGTTAGTAGATCTACAAGTCGAGGTGAGCTGAGTAGTTCCGCTGGATTGGGGGGCACAGGGCCGGCGAACACGACCTTGAGATTCGGTAGATCGTCCTGCAGTGGGATAGAGACAACCTCGCTCAAAGACACATTTGATGACGCGATGTAAGAGGACAATCCATGCGCTGACTTTTCGATATTAAAGCGTGCAGCTAGGGATGGGCGCCTCATGTCAGCCTCCACCACTGTGACACGCATGCCAGACATTGAAGCCGTAACGGCCAGATTGCCGACGATGGTGCTTTTCCCTTCGGACGCTCTTGGTGATGTGATAAGAATCGTTCGGGCCTGACGAGTTCCAGTAGCAAATCGCACATTGGCGAAGAGCATTCGGAAAGTTTCCGCCACTTGGCCTGTAGGCGTACGAAGAACTGCTTCAATCGGGCTGTGTATTTCAGAATCATTGTGGCGCCAAATTGTGCCAATCCCGGTCACCTCATGGGCACGTTCCAATTCCTCCATTCCTCCGAGCGGATCTAGGATACGTTGGACAAGTACGGCAACACCTATACTAATTAACAGTCCAAGAATCGCTCCTACCGCACCCGCCTGAACGGGGAGCGGCTCTACCGCAACAGGATTAGGTATGGCTGGATCTATTGTCCTCAAGCTCCCTTGAGTGGTTACCTGAGCCGCAAGGATGGCATCAGCGTCGCGCAAACCCTGCGCTTCTGCTAACAGTCGCCTTCGTGCCAAGTCAGCTATTTGCTGTTCCTCCGTCTGTTCTATAAAAGCCAACGCCACTGTGTTAGCGATAGAAGCAGCCATGTCCGGATTTGAGTATTTAGCCTTGATTTTGAGGATCCGGGCGGAAGCACTAGCGGAGATTTCCAGTGCCTGTTTAAGTTCACTTGGAGAGATGATACCGTCGAGCGATTCGCTAGCCCTCTGCATTACCGGATTAACCAACACCAATTCTCTGTAAGTTGCGGTAAGATGCTGGCTGTACTCGATATCTATTTGGCCCGGAGAACTAAGCGCTGAAGACTGTTCCACAAGTACTCTACTGGTGGATTCATACATACGAGGTTGACTACTAGCAATTGCAAATCCGATGGCTGCTCCTACTAGAGGTCCTAGCATGAGTAGCCACCAAAATCGCCTAGCTAAACGTAGATAAGAGACAACGCTAATGCCTGATTCTTCCAACTACTTCTCCGGGCACTTGTGGGGCCAGGCAACACCGAGACCGGTGTCGACTAGGCCTCAATACTACAAGAGTCTTCGTGCACATTCTTGCTACCTATCTTACATTTCAGCAATTCATTTCAAAGCATCCTCAGTAAACGTTAAATCTACCAACGGTTTTCAACATAAGTCCCAACAATCGGCACCAATGTGCCGTCGTTTACAAATATAAGCGCCTCATTGAACAGCCTGGTTCCACTTACCAACGTATCGATGTCTGCTGACAGCTACCCTGCTCCAACACCTTCATACGATACGAACCCATCATTGGAACCGTTGAACTTGGATCATTCATAACAACTCTCAGGCGGAAGGAACAAAGATACTGACTCTGGACAACTACTATCTCTGTGGGATGCACATTAGTTGTGATCATTGATCGACAGTAGTAACAAATCCTCGCTACTAAGCACAAGTCGGTTGCTGTTTAATCGTGAAAAAACAGTTTGGCTGCAGACACCGGCTCTTGATCCTGCGCGTGATATGATCCAGTAGTCGTTTAGGACCGGCTAAGAGTGACTTTTGTCAACGGGCGGTCTGTTTATCCGTAGCCACTTTGAAAACGCATGAAAGAGCCTCTCGAATCACTCATTAACGGAACTGTCACCAGCCCCGCAGGGTTCTCTGCGGGAGCCGTGTTCGCGGGCCTCAAGAATGCAGGGCCTGACCGCCGCGATTTAGGTATTCTTTGCTCTGATCGGCCTGCTGAAGTGGCAGGTACTTTCACACAGAATTCTGTGATATCCCCTTCTGCTTTATTGAGCAGGGACATCGTGGCCTCCGGCGCTCCCGTTCGCGGCATAGTAGCAAATAGTGGGTGTGCCAACTGTGCCGTTGGGGCACACGGGCTGACTGATGCCCGCGAGGTCGTGTCGCTTGCGGCAACTAAATTGGGTGTCAAAGCAACCGAAATGCTTATTTGCAGCACTGGCGTGATTGGTGTTGAGCTGCCAATGGGGATCATTCGAGAACATCTTCCGCGCATCAAACCCGACGGGCAGGGAGGCAGTGAATTCGCGCGAGCTATTATGACAACGGACACTCGTGTCAAACAATTAGCTGTCAAGTTCACTGTCGACGGCAAAGAGGCGACGATCGGGGGGGCAGCTAAAGGCTCCGGAATGATCCATCCCAACATGGCCACCATGCTAGCGTTCATGACTACAGACGCAGATGTTGAGCGCGACTTCTTAAGGCAAGTGCTGTCTGAAGCGGTCGACGTTTCCTTCAACCAGATAGACGTGGACAATGATACGAGTACAAATGACTCTGTTTTGCTCCTAGCAAACGGAGCTGCGGGAAATGAGCCAATCGACCGCGACCATCCGGATGCGCCAGCCTTTATCCAAGCATTAAATCATGTGTCCCGCTGTCTAGCCAAGGAGATCGCCCGTGATGGCGAAGGCGCTACGCGCCTGATTGAGGTAGTCATTGAGAGCGCTGGTTCGGATAAAGACGCCCGAAGCGCTGCTCGATCCGTAGCGTCATCAATGCTAGTTAAAGCAGCGGTGCATGGGCGGGACCCTAATTGGGGGCGGATCATGATGGCGGTGGGTAATACCGGTATCGAACTCGACGAATCAAAGATAGACATTTTCGTGAATGACATACAGATCGTGGAGGCAGGAACCGCTATACCGTTCTTCACACAATCCGTGGTTGCCGTTCTCGGTGAACCCGAGGTGTGCCTTCGTATATGCCTTAATGTCGGCGACGGTCAAGGGCTGGCATGGGGCTGTGATCTCAGTGAAGAGTACGTGGTCTTCAATTCAGCTTACACCACCTGATAGGACCCATTGCGATCCGTTGCCGAGTTGCACCAAAATCGGCTTCAAGTCGGACCTCGTCCAAGAATTGGCGCTAGTGGGCGCCATAACAGCTGTTCGCTGCAAATTCATGAAATCTGCACCGTTTAGTTTTGACATTGACGGCTCAAGAGGAACAGCCCAGTTATGACGCGCCCTCTCGAAACAACGTCCAAGATCGTTGTCGTGAAAATAGGTGGCAGCACGCTGGGGGAAGGCGATAGTAGTATCCCTGATATTGTCGCCCTTCAGGAGCGCGGTTATCGTCCCGTCATTGTTCATGGAGGTGGAAAAGTGATTTCTGATTGGGTATCTCGGCAGGGAATTATGCCAGAGTTCGAGCGCGGACTCCGCCGAACCAATAAGCAAACTTTGGACGTAGCAGTCGCCGTCCTGTGCGGACTAGTTAATGCACAATTAGTAGCCGAAATGATTTCGCTGGGTGGTAGCGCTGTCGGATTATCGGGAGTGTCTGGTGGTCTTCTAAAGGCCAAAATCAAGGATCCAGCACTCGGCCTTGTCGGCGAAATCGTTGATGTCGATCCAAAAACCGTGAATGAAGCTCTGGACTCAGGACACATCCCCGTGGTTGCTCCAGCAGCCCTGCACGTCAATCCTTGCCCCGATGGATCGGATCGTATACTTAATGTCAATGCTGATACGTCAGCAGGCCACCTAGCGTCAGCACTCAATGCCTCCTTTCTTGTCTTTCAAACAGATGTGGAGGGTGTTTTTGATGTGAACAGGCGTCTGATTCCACAAATGACACGCAGGCAAGCGCTAGACATGGTGGCTAGCGGCGTGGCCGCGGGAGGAATGATTCCCAAGATCGAAGCGTGCGCTCTTGCTGCAGCAGGAGCTGGATCAGGACACATTATAGATGGCCGGGTGAGGGGAGTCTTATTGGAATGTGTCGAACGTCGGCCCGTGGGAACGCGAATCATTTAGTAACGCAATTAAATACGGAATGTCGGAAGGTGTTGACGAAACTACCACCTATGTGTGTATAGTTATCGGCCCGTCGAGCCAACGTGTGATCAAATTAATCAACGTTCGGGTGAACGGACGGATGCTTGCGAAAGGGTCGATTGATGCCTGAACAAACTGACTGGAAAGCGATAGAAGCAAACTACTACATGCAGGTGGTACGCCGCATGCCGATGGTACTTGTTCGCGGCCAAGGCACCTACGTTTGGGACGAAGAGGGGAGAGAATACCTCGATTTTACTGCCGGCTGGGCAGTACTAAACTTGGGCCACTCGCACCCCGAGGTAACCGCTGCGATCCAGGCCCAAGCCAGCGAGTTAGTCCAAATGACGAATCTTTTCTACACCGTCCCACAGCTAAAATTGGCTCAGAAACAAATCGATACCTCCTGCATGAACCGCGTCTTCTTCAGTAACAGCGGCGCAGAGGCAAACGAAGGAGTAAGTAAGTTAGCGCGGAAGTGGGGCATCAAGGAGTTAGGCGGAGCGTATGAAATCATCACCGCAACTAACTCCTTCCACGGTCGGACCCTCGGCATGATGGCAGCGACAGGCCAAGGGCACTACCAATTGGCCTGGCAGCCGCTTACCCCTGGATTCGTAAACGTCGAGTACAACAACTTTGAGGCGATAAGAGCAGCCACCAACGAAAAGACTTGCGCAGTTCTGCTGGAACCAATTCAAGGTGAAGGGGGTGTCAACGTTCCTGATAGACAGTATCTGGCAAACGTTAGGCAGTGGTGCGACCAAAAGGGAATTTTGATGATGATGGATGAGGTACAGACCGGAATGGGTCGTATCGGTTCTCTATTCGGTTATGAGCGATTCGACGTGGAGCCTGATGTTATGGCTCTAGGAAAAGCCTTAGGTGGCGGGGCTCCACTCGGAGCATTTCTTTGCAAAGAACCGTTCTCCGTTCTAGAACCAGGAGACCACGGATCTACATTTGGAGGCAATGCCCTCACCACAGCGTCGGGCTGGGCGGCCGCCAAATACATGGTTGAGCATGACATCCCCTCCGCTGCGATGAACACTGGCGCGAGACTTCAAGACTCCTTGAACGCCCTAAGAGGCAAGCACGATTGTATAACTGATGTGCGAGGCATGGGACTACTAATTGGGTTCGAGATGGCAGACAATCGTGCGCCTTCTGTTGTACAGGAGTGTGCAAAAAACGGCTTGCTGATCAATGCGGTTAGGCCAAATACCGTGCGGTTCATGCCGCCCCTTACAGTCAGCGCAGCTGAGATCGATTCAGCTGTCGGCATATTCGAGAGCGCCCTGAGCAAATCAGGGTCATCAGCGCATTAAATCCTCGATCAATTC
>CAZXXH010000004.1:1678-6762 GCA_964644645.1 uncultured Dehalococcoidales bacterium | reverse complement strand
AGTGTCACCCGAACAGACGCTCCCTGCGCGAGAATTAGCCTGCTACTTCTGAAACATACCGGTCCTATGTCGAGAAACGATTTGATATTGGGGCAGCGATGACGAGGAGTTCTGAATGTCTAAAGAAAAATGTGTTCTTGCCTACAGTGGTGGCCTAGACTCCACAATCTCGATCGACTGGATCCAAAAGAACTATGGTCTCGACGTAGTCACCCTGACCGTAGATCTCGGTTCAGGACAGGAACTTGAGGGCGCGGAGCAAAAGGCGAAGAATACGGGCGCTGTGGAGTCTCTGATATGGGACGTACGAGAGGAATTTGTTAACGATTACATCTTCCCGACCCTCAGATCGGGGGCCATATACGAAGGCGAGTATCTTCTATCAACCGCAATTGGCCGGCCGCTAATGGCCAAGAAGCTTGTAGAAGCGGCCAATCTGGTGGGGGCTGTGGCAGTGGCGCATGGTTGCACCGGCAAAGGAAACGATCAGGTCCGGTTCGATGCCTCGATCAAAACCCTTGCTCTTGAAAAACCACTTCGCATAATCGCTCCGGCTCGTGAATGGGATATGACCCGAGATGAAGAGAAAGAATACGCGCAAAAGTTGGGAATCAAGCCGCGAGCGGTAGGCGAACGGGTCTATTCAATCGATCGCAACTTGTGGGGATTAGCCATAGAAGGTGAGGATCTCGAGGACACTTGGTCCACCCCACCGGAAGACGCCTACTCGTGGACACGTCCGATCTCAAAAACACCCGACTCCCCGGTCAACATAGAAATCGGCTTCTCGCGAGGAACACCTGTCTCTCTAAACGGTGCGGATTTGCGCCCTGTCGCCCTTGTAGAGCAGCTTAACAGCCTGGCTGGTGAACATGGCGTGGGTCGAATTGACCACCTAGAGAACCGATTAGTGGGCATAAAGTCAAGAGAAGTATATGAAATGCCTGCGGCAACTGTGCTCCACACTGCTCTTCGCGGCCTTGAGACGGTTGTCTTGGCCCGCGATCAGCAACGCGTTAAGTCAATGCTCGCCCAGCACTATGCGGATCTTGTATACGATGGTCGGTGGTATACGGCGCTCAGGGAAAACCTAGATGCTTTCACGATGAGTGCCCTGAAATTCGCAACCGGCGACGTCCGTGTACGCCTATGGAAGGGGACCGCTAAAGTAACGGGGAGGCGATCGCCACATTCGCTCTACTCGTACGACCTCGCCACATATTCGACACAAGACAAATTCGATCATCAGGCAGCCCTTGGATTCATCGACATTTACAGTCTGCCTGCTCGAACGCAGGCGGCAGCCCAGCGAGACAGCTCGGCATCACCCAACGACAAATTGTAGCCAACGCTCCCCTGATCAAGTTACAACATGATGAGGGCGCCATCCATCCTGAAAAGCGTTGCCCTACACATAACTACGTCTCTTCAGAATATGGGTGCGTCGCAACTCACTGGCTAGCCAAGTCTATGATTGAATCGCCACGCATTGGGCCCATATGGCCCGAGGGAACGAGCCTAGCCTTCAGGAAGGCGGAAGAGTCAAATATTCAGTTTATAACCCTCATAATGCGGTACTCACTCATTCCGGAGTTAGGCGTCCAAGCGTTTAAGATACTGTGCTACAAAATCGTAGTCGACCAAATCTATATACGCGTTGATCAGCGCCTTTGTAATTGGACCCGGGACGGGATCATCTCCCAGCACGGCCCCGTTGACCGAGCGCACAGGGCAAATGCACAAGCTAGTCGAAGTCAAGAATATCTCGTCGGCTGTCATAGCATCATAAAGATCTAGGTCCGCCTCCACCACGTCGATATCATTGGTGCCTGCCACCTCGACAGCTGTTTCTCTGCTAATACCTCCTAGGACGAACTGGCTCTTGGGCGTATACACCTTTCCATCTTTGACAATAAAGATGTTACTACCCATTCCTTCCGTCAAATTGCCGTTGATGTCTAGTAAGACTGCCCAAGCTTCAGGGTCTTGCGCCTTTACGGGCTGTTCAGCAACAATCAGATTAAGGTAGTTTTGGGTTTTAGCCCTAGGACTAAGAGATTGCGGCGGCGTGCGGCGCACGGCAGGTACAACAACGTCAATCCCGTCGCGGTACAAGCGCGCGCGCGCTCTGAGCGGGAGGGGAGCGCAGTCGATAATTACGGTAGGACCTCCTGATGTTTCCCACATGTCGCCACCAACCAGATCCACACCCCTCGAGACCCATTGCCCGACCCAATAGTCATCGTCTTCATCGAGCAGCTTTAGATTTTCAGCCAATACCTCCTCTGTAGCAACTATCATTTCAGTTGGGCTAAGACCAGGATCTATGTGAAGGTAACGCATTGACGTGTAGAAGCGGTCCACATGCTCACGAATTTTAAATATCCTGTGTCCGAATGTTCGCGTCATATCAAACGCAGCATCACCGTACTTAAAACCCCTGTCTCGGAATGGCACAAGAGCCTGGCTTTCAGGCACTATAGAGCCATTGAAATAGACGACACGTTCCGTTGGCTTACGTTCGACTATATTGGACATGCGGTGAACCTAACCCCCTATGAATTCGTCCGTCTATATGACTGATGATTCAACACAAATAACAACGATCCCCCGATTCTATAGCACGCGGAAAGCCTCGGGCTGAAATAAGCATTATTGATCCCTTCCTGTCAGCCGTGACATATTTGATTTTTGGACGTATCTACCATTCTTGTTTTCTATGGTGATACCGGCTGGCTATCACCATAGAAAACAAGAATTGTCAGTGGGGACATTATGGGCACATGTTTGGGGGCTCTAATTGATATGCTGCTACCCACATGTTGGTCTCATATCACGTCTAGAAAGCAGACGTTAACCTTGTCAGCGTTTATACGCAAAGACTCGGCTGGCCCATATATGCCGATTGACCCTTTTCAAGGAATCTCCATCCGGTCTGTTAACTGGTACTAAGCGCGACAACACACGGCTCTCGAATCGCCCAAGCCTGGGACACTGTCTACGAAACTTCACGAGAACTTGACGATCTCCGCCAAAAATCAGATGGTCAAATGATTGAGGCTCAATAATGTCCCTGCAAACCTGACAAACCTTATCGAACAGTTCCGTTATCCATTTTTCACGATTGCGCTCAAATCGCCTTTGAGACTGCCCACCAGCGCGATGGCGACCGCGAACGTATCGCCTGCCCGTTTTGGAGGCAACGATTCGGTCGGCTTTCAGCACGCCGACTGCAAAAGCGCCAAGACGTAACAACACCACTCCTACCGCTCGATCATGGACTAGGATTTGGCGCAGCTTACCGAAAGAGGCTCCTTCGGCTTGAAATCGGTATAGAACTGGGAATGGTGGCTCTAGCGCTATCCCACCCCAAACAGTGTTTATCAAAACCAGCCCTGTATCCCAACGCTGGTTTGCCAGCAGGGCTGGATCTCCATCGTCGCCTAATACGTCACCGGGCACCACATATTTTGTCGATATGACTTCGCCTTGATTAAATAACTCAAGCTCCTCCGTCATACTCAGCACCGCGGGCAGGGATAATTCTCGCGGTTCTGCGCCAGTACGTATCAGGTCTAGAACTCTCAACGTCACCTGCACTCCTAGTGAACGTTCCTGCACGCTTTGTGCGATTGACCCATAATTCGCAAATTCAACTCCAATGAACGACCCTGTCATAAGCGCCGACGCATGCGCCACCCATTATTTATCAATTCCCAGTATATGAAGTTCTTTCATCTGATCGACCTAATAGAAATCGTATGACGAGCACACCGTCGGTTAGTCATAACGGACAGGCCGTGCTCTCGTTTACTGAAAGTCGGAATGATTATTACCCAAGTGGTCCCGACCAATTTGGCTACACGGGGAATGCAGTCTACGAGAGGCGTGTGCCCTCTTGGCCATACAGCTGCTAATAAGAGTATTCTTTAACATGTCGAGACCAACCGATCGGCAATATCGAGGGTATGAGGCGCTATATGGGAGACCTGAAGACTCCGAATAATCCAGAGATAGATATATGTGTTTGTCCGACCACGACAGAATCTTATGGTGCTAGAGCCATGGGGTCACCAGTGACGCACTCTGGAAAAACTTTGGCTATCTACAATATAGATTGTCCCACACACGGCGTCCCGCTTGATCCGGTCACCCACAAGCCGATAGATGTGACCGACGCCTATCAACCCCGGGAGGCACGCACAGGCAAACAACTAGACCCTCCCATCATCCAAGGCGGAGTGTGATAAACGTCGGGATACCCCCTATTGATCAAGTTCCGTTAAGGCTGCCCTGAAAGCAGCCACCCTGCTAGCTATCGTGCCTGGTCCGCTGAATAGAGCCGACCCGGCCACAAGTGTGTGAGCGCCTGCCCGCGCCACATGTCTCGCGGTAAGGGTGCTTATCCCTCCATCAACAGCTAAATCTGTTCCCAATTTAAGTTTGTCGAGCATAATCCGTAATGCTCGTATCTTGGGCAACACAGAATCCATAAATTGCTGACCACCGAATACCGGATTAACGGTCATGACGAGAATGCGATCAGCGCACGGCAGCACATTTTCTATTTCTGAAAGCGGAGTTTCTGGGTTGATTGCTAAACCGGGCCTGAGGCCACCAAGTCTGATCTCGGACAAGGTTGCCTTGAGATTGTCGCATGACTCCGCGTGTACCGTGAACGTATCTGCGCCGGCTAACTTGAATGGTTTTATAAAGCGGCTCGGTTCCCTAACCATCATGTGAGCGTCCACAGGAAGCGATGTGTGTGACCTCAGTGATGCAAGAACAGGTGCTCCGACTGTTAAATTTGGAACAAAAATCCCGTCCATAACGTCGAAATGGATCTCGTCGCATCCGGCCTGCTCAGCAGCATACACTTCGCTCCCTAGTTCTGCGAAGTTGGCCGCAAGTAGTGACGCTGATATGACAACCACGCCGAAATATCCTCCTGACCTGCTGCAAAGAGAGATCTCTGTGCCGTGGAGAACAAGTTCTGCCAGGGCGACCGCTTTCCGCAGATCGCCAAGAGCGAGTGCGGCGCCTGTCAGGCCACCGTGATCGACATCATCCACACGGCGCGCCGC
>CAZXXH010000004.1:0-1668 GCA_964644645.1 uncultured Dehalococcoidales bacterium | reverse complement strand
CGCGGACAATGCTCTCTGGGTCGCTATTGATCTATAGGCCTAATGGCCGGGCCTAGTTGGTTTCTGCATCTACAAGTTTGGAACGGGCCCGTCTTAACGCGTTCCGCACGCGGCACGTGGCAGTGCCCCCAGGAACATCCCGCGAGGCGATGGATGACTCAAGTGTGAGATCAGGCCCACCTTCATTAAAAAATTTCGGCGATACTGCCGCTAAGTCACTATGTTCCAGGTCAGCAATCTTCGCTCCACGGCTATGGGCGAGAGTAGACAATTCTGAAACTACTATATGAGCCTCACGAAAGGGCATCCCTTGCGTTACTAGGTAATCGGCTAGATCGGTGGCGAGAATATCACTTGACTCAGCAGCTTCGCGCATCCGCTGAATGTCGAATTCGAGCGACTTAAACATCCCTGTCGCAGACTCCAGTGAGGCCACAAGGGAGTCAAACGCACCAAAAAGGCTCTCTTTATCCTCCTGCATATCACGATTGTAGGAAAGGGGCAGGCCCTTCATAACCGTAAGCAAATTGATGAGACTTCCATAATTTCGCCCAACGCGACCTCGCATTAACTCGGCGAAATCTGGGTTTCGTTTCTGCGGCATTATGCTGGAGCCAGTAGTAAAGGCAGCATCCAGCCTAATGAAACCGAATTCTTCTGTAGACCAAACCACGAACTCCTCAGCCAAGCGAGAAAGGTGCATAGCGCACATAGCTGAAGCACTCACAAATTCGATGATGAAATCTCGGTCAGATACGGCGTCAATGCTGTTTTCAGAAATGCGCGCGAAGCCCAATTGTTTTGCCAAAAACTGCCTGTCTATAGGATACGGCACTCCGGCTAGTGCCCCACTCCCCAAAGGGAGCACATCGGTTGTAACGCGGGCACCTGCAAAGCGCGTGATATCACGCTCCAGCATTTCGAAGTAAGCCAGCAGGTGGTGGGCTAGCAGCACCGGCTGGCCTCTTTGCAAATGACTATATCCGGGCATAATGGTCATTATTTGCTCTTCTGCTCTGTCAACTATTGCTGCCTGCAGTGTTCTCAGTTGAGCGATCACCTGATCACAAGAGTTCCGAGTCCAAACCCTTACGTCTGTCGCTATCTGATCATTTCGAGAACGCGCTGTATGCATATAGCCCGCTGCGTCTCCAGCTAATTCGAACACACGCGATTCAATGTTCATGTGTATATCTTCGAGTTCGTTCCTCCACTTGAATACACCGGTCGAGATCTCCACTAGCACCTGGTTCAGCGCCGCTATTACTCGCCCTCCCCCAGCGCTCGGAATAATGCCCTGATCGGAAAGCATCTGCACGTGCGCGATCGAGCCCGCGATGTCCTCACGGATCAGACGCCGGTCTATAAGCAACGACGACGTGTAATTCGATGCCAACAGTGAACCGCGTGCACTGGTAGCGGGATCTTTTTGGCTGGGGTTGTTCATGGGTTTCCCTTGTGGTGGAGAATCCCTCAAAAAAAGCTGGCTCCTCTTCGCTCAGGTTCAACAGCAAATAAGTCGACTGTACCTTTTCGTAGAGTTCATCGGGCTTGCCGCCATATTGGCTTTCACGCTCGCACTGTATTAAAGCCTAGCTCGCCCAAGCTATCAGAGCTATCAGAGCTATCAGAGCTATCAGAGCTATCAGAGCTATCAGAGCTATCAGA
>CAZXXH010000003.1:50970-58447 GCA_964644645.1 uncultured Dehalococcoidales bacterium | reverse complement strand
TCTCAAGCAGCAACTTCCCACGCTTCGACATAAACCCAAATACTGGAGAACCTCTCGGACGACATACTCATACCATCACAGCACATAACACCGTCTACCTGGATCACCAACGACCATCCCAGGTAGTCCTACCGGTAATCCCCATCTGACATATTCACCGCACAACCAGACTCGGTTAATTGACCACGTTTTGCGGTCGTCCTTCAAAAAAGGCGACTACGTTGTCAATTACTCCCTCGTTCAACAGGTCTAGCCCTTCAGGGGTCATGTCCGCCACGTGTGGTGTAACCGCTATATGCTGGCAATCAAGAAGAGGGTGATTAGTCGGAATGGGTTCTTCTTCAAAAACATCTAGTCCTGCCCCGCTCAGGTGTCCCGAGTTTAGGGCATCGACCATTGCTCTTGTATCTATTATGGCTCCCCGAGACACATTGACGATTAGAGCGCCAGATTTCATCAAATCGATTTCTCTCTTACCAATCATATGGTGCGTCTCTGGCGTTTGTTGAACATGCAAACTCACTACGTCAGATCGGCTCAAGAGATAATCCAAGTCAACGTACTCTACGCCGAGAGTCTCAGCTCGTTCCTGGGTCGGGTGGAACGTCCAAGCAATAACATTCATGCCGATAGCCTTGCCGAGTCGGATCATTTCAGCTCCGATGTTACCTGTTCCTATAACACCTAGTGTCTTCCCCCGCAGAAAAACACCATCCACTGACGCCCACCGTCCCTCGCGCATGGCCGTTGTCTGAAACGTCGCACGCTTAGCGACTGCCATCAGTAATCCGAGGGCGTGTTCTGCAACGAGTGGAGCGGTTTTACCTGGAACGTTGGACACCACGATCCCCCTAGCACGGGCCTCTTTCAGGTCAATTGCATCAGTCCCAATCCCACAAACAGTTATCATTTTCAGTTTGGGCAGATTACGAAGGATTTCGGAGGTCCAATGAATTTGGCCTCTGGAGTTAATGATGGCTGTGGCATCACGAGCTCTTTCGATTTGCTCTTCACTTGAAGAAGGGCGATTGTCGTAAAGCTTAACTTCGCCAAACTTTGCCAGTCGTTCAAGGTGGTGCGATCCTTGACATTGTGGGGGATCGTCGCCGGGAATAACAATCAAGGGTCGTGCTGTCATTCAATACCTCTTGCTCAGTGGGTTGAGTAAATCTCGTTATTAATTAACGGTGAACTAGCTATATGCGGTAAGACAACGATCAGGCAAGTTTGATACGCCGATATGATTCAGCATAGCTGAAGCCTGCCTTCTTGCCACGCGCTTGTTTCCACTCTCGCATCCGTTCGGCTGATGATTCGGACACTTGGCTTCCATGTGCCTTCAGCGCCCGAATTGACTGTTCCAAATCGCCTTCCGTAAGTTCAACAAAATGATTGGCTCGCTCCTGTCCCATCATCATCCACACTTCTCGTACCTTGTGCGGCTCAAGACCTTCCCCGATTAAATCAGGGTAAGTTAGGCGATCACGAGCGGTTGGAAACGCAGCCGAAAGAGCGGCCTCCCCGGCAGCGTTATGATCCGGATGACCAATGTAAAATTCCGCTTCTAGATCGCGATATGGACTGGGACAGATCATGACATCTGGCCGATATTTGCGGATTGCCCGTGCAATATCCTTGCGGAGATCCAGGGACGGCGTCAAGTACGAATCTGGATAGTTAAGAAACACGACGTCCTCGAGGCCTAAAACGTCAGCGGCAGCTAATTGTTCGCGCCGTCTAGTTTCAACTAGGTAGTTCTGGGTGATGTCAGGGTCATCGCTTCCTTTAGAACCATCCGTACAAATAACATACACCACGCTCCAGCCCTGCCTAACCCATCCGGCAACTGTGCCAGAACAACCATATTCCGCGTCGTCTGCGTGCGCGACCACAACCATGCCGCGGCTGAAAGGCGGGTCTGGTTGTTGATCATTCTCTCTGGTCAAGCTCGTCTCCCGTTCAGTCCCGGCAAGGGCCGGTGGCAGTGCTTTATCTGACGTTAATACAAGACTGATCTACGCGGCCGGAGCCCCTCACCGGGGCTGCGGCACACCACAAATCTTAGCATCCCGTTATAAACCGCATAGGTCCAATGCAAGTGGCAAGAACTGGTCAACTACGCAGGTCATCTAAAAAATTCTGTATAGCATCGAGGGATATTTCAGGTCGGTAAAATGTTTTGGCATGGCCAACGTTGGGCAAGGACAGGAATCGAGCATTGGGCAGAGCGTTCGAGGTTTCATGGGTCCAATAATAGAGAGGATCAAGCTGCCCACAAAATAGTAGGGCCGGCGAGTCAGATTGACGCAAAGCCTCAATAGAACCGTCCCAGTCAAACAGGGCCTCAGTCGTCAGTGCAAGTGCTTCCGGATCATTAGGGGGCCTTACACCGAGTTTTGCATTGACAGCGCGGATTCCGACCGCCCTCTCCACGGCTGCGAGGCGACCGGTGCGCATAGCTTGAACCCGTTTTTCAAGGTTTAGTCGGTCGATCTTTGGGTCCATAGCGTGCATGCCACCTACAATAAGGCCACGCACCCGACCAGGGTTGGTTTCCGCAGTAGCATAAGCCACTCGTCCACCCAACGAGAAGCCAAAGACGTCGAACCTTTCAGCTCCCGCTGCATCCATAACAGCCATCAACGTCGCCACACGACGCTCAATTCTATAAGGATCGATTTGATGAGGGCGGTCACTTCGACCATGACCTAACATGTCGAATGATATGACGCGCCGACGGGATTCAAGACCTTTGATCCATCCAGCATTTAGCCAGTCGCGTCCCCATTGACTAAATCCGTGATGAAGAACAAGCGGGAATCCACATCCGCTAGCTTCCCAAAAAACACGGTGTCCGTCGAAATTTAAAAACGACAATATTTGGAGAAACTCATGATGTTAGGTGAGGCGCGTCTCAGCAACTTTCGTTGCACGCCGCTCCCTGTATGCGATGAGCTTTTCCGTTAGCTCTGGTTTCGTTATTGCCAGTATCGCAATGGCAAGTAGGGCCGCATTAGTAGCTCCTGCAGACCCAATTGCTAGCGTTCCGACAGGGATTCCTGCTGGCATTTGCACAGTTGAAAGCAGAGAATCGATTCCATTGAGAGCGGCACTCTGCATTGGCACCCCTAGAACTGGCAAAATGGTGTGGGCCGCTATAACACCTGCTAAGTGGGCCGCTCCACCAGCTCCGGCAATCAACACCTTAATGCCACGGTGCCCTGCCTCCTCAACATAGGTTCGCACTAGCTCCGGCGTGCGGTGAGCAGACATCACGCGGGCTTCGTATCGGACACCAAATTCTTCAAGCGTATCTGTAGCCTTCTTCATGGCATCCCAATCAGAAGCGCTTCCCATGATCACAGCAACAATCGGTGATTTATCACTTCCCATATGTACTCTCCCCTCAATGACCTTCCCGCCAACTCCTGTGTTGCACGGACATATATCCCCTTAGTATCACATCTGCTTTGAAACTATGCTGACACCAAGGCCAAAACAAAAAAACCGGATAAACATCGGCAAAATCTTCAACAAATCTATCATGGCTACTTTCGGGATAGACTTGCGCAGCACATTTTGGCGCCAACGTACTCGGGTTAATTTCGTTCGTTACACGGATTCGTTACACGGATTCGTTACACGGATTCGTTACACGGATTCGTGTGTCAAACCGAGGCCACCCCAGTTTGCAGCCACGTGGAAAGAGGCTTCGTCAGTAGCCAACTTAGATTGGACGGAATCTAAATTACTAAAATACTCTTAGCCCCAAATCGTAGGGTGGAGCCAGCAACGCCATCACCTATGTGGTTCTGGAGTTAGCCCAACTTAAGGTGCCGATATCATCGTTCGAAAAGCCGGCCTCTGCCAATATTTTTCTGGTATCCGCTCCCAGTGATGGAGATGTTCGTGTGTTAGACGCGGCGCGGTCGTTCTCGAAATGCCATACAGGGCCTGATGTCCGATACTTCCCTACAACCGGGTGATCCAATTCGACCATGTATCCGTTGGCAATTGCCTGCTCGTCTTCTAATAGTTCCTCCACAAATCGGACCGGTTCGCACGGAACGTTGTTGTTCCGTAGCAACTCAACCCAATCGGCTGTCATGCGCCCAGCGAATGCATTTTCCATTGCAGCAACCAATTTATCCCCTGCTCGCAACGCCTCTAGGGTTGAATCGTCGTATTGCTCCTCTTGCACGCGAGGATCTGTCAAACCGAGTACCCTCAACAAGTTGATCCTGAACTTGTTCGCCAATGCCCCAATGGCAATTGCAGAGTCCTTTGTACGGTAGGCACGATAATAGGTCCGGAATACTGGAGAAACTGCGCTGCCTCCGCTCGAATCCCGCCTCGCTTTTTGATATTCGTCCTGTAATTGCTGGTATGTCGACCCATTGGTCATCAGCTTTCGTCCTCGGCCGTTTAACCATTTACGAGCTTGAGACGGCGCTTGATCTATGTGAATAGCTACCATGCTCTGGATTGCCACAGCATTCGCGAGGAGCGAAGTAGAAATTTTCTGGCCACGGCCCGAGCGTTCTCGTGCAAAGCGGCCGCTGGCCACCGCGTTAGAAGCCGCATAACCAGCAGAAAAGTCAATCACCGGGGTCGAGGTTACTGAAATAGGCTGATTGTTTTCCTGCCTGCCTTCTGAGGCCATTATTCCGCTATACCCCTGCATAATTAGATCGAATCCGGGCCTGTCGCTGGACGGGCCATATGGTCCGAACCCGGTGATCTCACAATACACCAAGCGTGGCTGTACGGCCGACAGCGTTTCATAGTCGATACCCAGCTTGCGAGAGGTTGCTGGGCGATTGTTGACGATAACGGCGTCCGCTGATTGCACCAGCTTGTGACACATGACCCTTTCATGTGGTTTTGTTAAGTCAAGACACACGCTTCGCTTTCCTCTGTTCAGTGAGAGAAAGCTTCGCCCCTCATTCGGTTCAATCGGAATATGTTGACGCCATGGGTCTCCTGTAGGTGACTCGATTTTGATTACGTCGGCACCCATATCGGACAAAAGTTGGCCAGCAAACGGTGCGGCCACAAATGAGCCAAATTCAAGAATCCGAACCCCTGCCAGCGGACCGCCATGCCCAGCGTTCAACACGGCAGATCGCACTGGGTTAATCGCAAAAGAATACTTCCATGCCCACCTCGGAACAACGTCAGCGCCGCGCACGCCAATATCCAGCCTTCAATGTGATTAGCATATGTTTCGGAGGTTAAATCTATCAATGGCAGCCACCTTGTTGGAGGCTTGTGGAGATCCCGGTCAACAATCTGCTTCTTTTCGCTCGCACCAATTTTCGCGCCGTACAGCTCTGTAATCTACTCGCACCCTACACAACGTACAGAGTAGACTCCTTAGAGGCTCAACACCTGGGCTCTGATAGCCCGACAGTCGCTTAATCACACAGATCGGCTGCTAATCAACAACGCGGAGAAGTATCATGGATGTAGGGTTCATAGGCGTCGGCAAGATAGGGGCTCCGATTGCTTGCCAGATCGCGATAGGCGGTCACAACGTAACAGCATTTGATCACCGGCCTGACGCAGCAAAAAAGCTGGCAGCAAGAGGGATTCGCTACGCTGCAAATATTGACCACCTCATAAATTCCAGTGAAGTAATATGCACCTGCCTGCCTGGACCCACTGAACTCGAATCTCTGATGTTCTCCAAAGAAGGGGGAGAGGTCGCGGCTCGAATGCGACCTGGAACCCTGTATATCGACATGACTACTAGTTCCCCCGAACTAGCCCGCCGGATTCATAACGTATTGCAAGCACGGGAGATAATGTCAGTCGACGCTCCAGTTAGCGGGGGCGTGGAGGGTGCTGCATCCGGAGACCTCGCGGCGATCGTGGGAGGGGATGCCATCGCTTTTGAAAGGGCTCGCCCTATCCTAGAAACTGCCGCACAGAGGGTTCTGCATGTCGGCCCGCCAGGATCAGGACAGATTTGCAAAATCGTGCACAACTCCGCCATGTTCTGTGCCGAGATGGCACTGGCAGAGTGCATGACGGCAGGAGTGGCCGCCGATGTCAAAGCTGAAACCCTGTTCGAGGCGTTGCAAGCATGTGCAATGGGGGGAGGCCTGTCTCGCAATGTGCGCTTGCCGGCCACGTGGTTATCAGGCGATTTTGAATCACGTTTCGATCTTTCCGCTGCCTATAAAGATATGTCGCTCGCCGCTGAACTTGGCGCTTCGCTGGGTGTACCTTTGCCATCGGTCGCGGCATGCCGGGACAGAATGGCTGAGGCGCTCAGTCGCGGTTGGTCCGGAAAAGACTCGAGCATAATGCACAAGCTTCAGGAAGAGCGGGCCGGCGTGCAGGTCCGATTCCGTTAGTTGTCATTGCTACTCTTTTCAGGCCAAAAGAGCGGCGCTGGCCGCGTTAATACCGTCAAGAAGAGGCCCTGGATAGATGCCCAACAATATCGTGCCGAACAAGAGTATTCCAAGCAAAACCCACGATACCCGTGGGATAGGAATCGCGAACGGAACCATGTCCAGATCCTCTGAATCTTCTACATACATACGCCTTACTATCACCAGATAGTAATAAAGTGACACAACACTTGATGCGATTGCTAAGCCCGCTAACCACAAAAGTCCCGACTGGGCTGCCGCCGTAAAGAGATAAAATTTCGTCACGAACCCTACAAAAAACGGGAGGCCGGCAAGTGAGAACAGCGCCGATGCCATAACTAACGCCAAGTAAGGCGACCGTTTCGCCAGGCCAGCATATGCAGCAGGCTCATCTGTGCCCAGATGGCTGTACACGGTGCCTACAACTGTGAAGACAGCCAAATTCGCTACTGCGTAGCCCACCAGATGCAACATCACGCCATTCGAGGCCAGCACAGATGGGATGGCCACCCCATCTTTCAAATAGGCCAAGGAGGCTACCCCTAAGAGCAAATACCCCACTTGACCAATACTCGCGTAGGCTAGCAGGCGCTTAACATTGCGCTGAACAATAGCCCCCAAGTTGCCCAGCACCATCGTTCCAGCGGCCATTACAGCCAGTACTATTCGCCAATCTTCGAAGACAGGCAGCAACCCCTGACCGAACAGCCTCAACACCAACGCAAATGCAGCCGCCTTCGAGCCGATAGCGAGGTACGCAGTGACTGGCGTAGGTGCTCCTTCATAAACGTCCGGCGCCCACATATGAAATGGCACCGCTGCGATCTTGAATCCAAGACCAGCCAGTATCAGTGCTAGGCCCGCTATTAGCGTGTGATCCACCTCAGAACCTGATGACAACACTGAGGCAATGGATGCATATTGGGTCTCTCCCACAGCGCCCCAGACCATGCTGATCCCATAGAGCAAAATCGCCGAGGAGAGGGCGCCAAGTAGGATGTATTTTACGCCCGCTTCGTTTGAGCGAGGGTTCCGACGATCTAAGGCCACCATGACGTATAGCGAAAAACTGAGAAGTTCGAGTGAAACATAGG
>CAZXXH010000003.1:42840-50960 GCA_964644645.1 uncultured Dehalococcoidales bacterium | reverse complement strand
TCGCCGGCAGACGCCATACCAATCATGCCTAGAACAGAGAGAAGCAACAGTGCGTAGTACTCACCGGGGTGCGCTAGATGATTCTTCACGAAGTCAATCGAGAAAGTTGCTACTCCCAAACCGATCGCGGCCAGAAGCACAAAAAAGAAAAGTGAAAAATCGTCAACAATAAACAGGCCGCCGAACAATGTCTCTACGTGGTCTAACCTGTAAAACAACGCTGCCGCAGCAGCCGTCCCGAGGCCGAGTACAGCAAACCACCCAAGCCACCGCTGCTTCGACACAGACAGCACCATATCAACGCCCAGAACCAGAAATGCAGATCCGACGAGTATGTACTCAGGGACCAAGAGGGCCCAGCTTTGGCCGTTCATGGCGTAATAACCTCAATGGCCCTAACGCCACTTTCCACAACATCGATGAGATGAAACGGTGCTAAACCAACGACGAGAAGGCCCAACGCTAATCCGGCCCCAACCCCAACTTCCAAACGTGAAATGTCCTTAAGACCGCTAAAGCGCTGGGGTACGGTTCCGAAGAATACCGCCGATAGAAGTCGAAGCACATATACCGCTGTTATAGCCACACCTATTATCGCGAGAACTCCCACGACCGGATAACTTTGGAACAAACCCAAAAATACCAACAGTTCAGCAACAAACCCACTCAGTCCAGGAAGGCCGATCGAAGCCAGCCCCGCTATTGCGAATAGGACTGCGCCTAGTGGCATAGTTTTCGCCAATCCGGTTATAACGGTCATATCACGGGTATGAGCACGATCGTATATTGCTCCCGCCATAGCGAAGAATAGCGCGGTCATGATGCCGTGTGAGAACATTTGCATAACCGCACCTGTCATACCCAACGTGGTTAGGGTGCCGATTCCCAACAGCACGTATCCCATATGGCTGACACTTGAATAACCGATGACGTACTTGATATCCCGTTGTGACATTGCAGACATAGCTCCGTAAAGCACGTTGACTGTGCCCAGACCAATCATCACCGGTGCCCAAAATTGCGCCCCTTCTGGAAATAGTTCTATCCCGACGCGGATGATGCCATAGGCTCCTAACTTCATGAGCACTCCAGCATGCAACATACTCACTGAGGTTGGCGCAGCTACGTGGCCATCAGGTGACCAGGTGTGAAGAGGCCACAATCCAGCAAGTAGGCCGAAACCGAACAGCAAGAACGGGAAGAAAAATCGCTGGAAGGTGACGGGGAATGAGGCCGATTCTTTCAATTCAATCAGGTTGAAGCTACCAATCCCGGCCTGAGCAAAAATCGCAATCAGCGCAATCCAAATAAAAATACTGCCAGCGACCAAATACAACACAAGTTTCATCGCGCTGTATTCCTTGGATCTAGCGAACGTCTTGAAACGGCTACTACTACCCCATATGGCAATGAGTAAGTACATCGGCAATACCGCCACTTCGTAGAAAAAAAACAGGAAAAACAGATCTATTGTGGCAAATACACCGTACACACCGCCCACCAGTATGTTCAGCAAAATCAAATAGGCCTTGGCCCTATCGGTCACTCTCCAGGCGATCAAAATTGCCGCCAAATGCACAACACCCGATAAAAACAACATGGATACGGCAATGCCGTCCACACCCATGTGCCAAGTGACACCTATGCTTGCTAGCCACGGCAATCTTGTAACAAACTGGTATTCTCCAACGTCAGCAAACGAATGATCGTAAGCAAGCAACACATATATTGTTAACGCTGCACACACAGCGGCCACAGAAGCAGCTAACCACTGCATTTCCCGTATACGTTCCCGGGGCCAAACGACCAGCACAAGGGCCCCGGCGAACGGCAGCACCACTAGGGCGGTCAACAGGTTTGCTTCAAACTCATTCATTGATTTAGTGAACTTGTTCGTTTCAGCGAACGACTCCTCACATTCATGCTAGACAAACCCAATGGTCCCAAGTTTGTTACAACTCGCAAGACGCTCAGCATATTTCCGCGAAATCTGACCGTCTCCAGTAATACATAGCGTGCATTCTGTGCGTGGTACATCCGTGAGACTGCTGCCTTTACTGCATCCACCAGATTAATCCAGCTATCAATGCTCCGACCACCATACCTAAGGCGTAGTTGTACAACATGCCTGTTTGTATATGACGGAGCAAGCGGGCTTGCCAAACGATACCCTTCGCTGGCCCGTCTACGCCAATGTCATTAACCACAGCGCGGTCGAAAGACCCTATGATGGAAGACATAACCAATACCACTTTACTCACAAACCACTGATAGACATCATCAAAAAACATTTTTCGTTCCAGAAGCCCAGGCAACCAGCCAAGCCTTTGTCGTACCCGTTGTGGAGCGGGTAGGCCGCGCTCATAAACGAGCCATATGATTGCTACTCCCACCAAGAACAATGACATTGAAACTGTTGTCAGCACCCAGTTCAGTTCAAAGCCGTGAGCACCCCCTTCGCTCACATAACCCACGATGCCCGGAAAGCCAGCCGCCCAGTCAAACACTAAGAATCCACCAGATACAGCAAACACTGCTAGGACTGCCATAGGAACCGTCATAACGCTTGGAGACTCGTGTGCCTGAAATGTCCCTGTATCTTGATGCTGAACGAGCACCAGATACAGCATGCGACCGATATATAGCACGCTCAGCCCCACAGCACAGAAGGTAAGAATGACAAACGCCGCGCTCATGCCGGAACCGGTAACCGCGAACAAAATCTCTTCCTTGGTCCAGAAGCCTGACAAGGGAGGCAGACCAGCTAGTGACAGCGCACCTATCGCGAACGTAATGGACGTGAGCGGCATTTTTCTCCACAAGTTACCCATTCGTCGGACATCTGTCTGGCCCGTGCCATGGCTGATAGAGCCCGCCCCCAAGAAAAGCACAGCCTTGGAAAATGCATGCACCACCAGATGAAAAACCGCCACACCCGGCGCTCCCACCCCTAGAGATAACATCATCAATCCAAGATGGCTCACCGTAGAGTAAGCAAGCACGCGCTTGAGATCAGTCATCACCATCGCCATCGCGGAAGCCAAAATAGCTGTCACCAAGCCAACCGAAGCCATGATCGTCAGCACTACAGGCACCGCTTCAAATAACGGGAATAGCCGTGCCACGAGGAAACCCCCGGCTGCAACCATAGTGGCAGCATGAATCAGGGCGCTGACAGGAGTGGGCCCTTCCATAGCATCTGGCAACCAGACATGGAAAGGCACCTGCGCCGACTTTCCGGCAGCTCCGAGAAAGATCAGCAGAGCGGACCAGTTGAGCGTCGAGTTATCAATCGCGCCAGACCTGACTGCCTCAAAAATAGTGGAAATGTTAAATGTTCCCGTCACCTTGAAAAGAAGCATGATCCCGATCAGTAGACAAACGTCACCTATTCGGGTCGTGATGAAGGCTTTTTTGGCGGCTTCAGCAGCAGTGCGACGTTCCCACCAGAACCCAATTAGCAAATAGGAGCCCAAGCCAACTAATTCCCAAGCGATGTAAAGAAGTAGTAAATTGTTGGCCAGCACTAGGGCCATCATTGCCCCTGCGAAAAGCGAGTGAACAGCAAAGTACCAGCCATAACGTGATTCGCCGCGCATGTAGGCCAATGAATATATTTGTATAAGAAGAGCAACAAATGAGATCAAGCCCAGCATTACAACTGACAGGGGATCGATAATCTGACCCCATGAAAATACGGTCTGAGAGCCACTTTCTCCTATATCAAACCAGTTAATTGCGAATTCGCCGGTTCCCTCACGCAACATTCCAAACAGAACGATCCAAAAGATCACGAACGAACCACCTATCGCCGTTATAGAGAGATACGCCCCTTTTCCTGGCATATACCGCCCGAAGAGTGCTATGGCGAAGAACGCAGCGATAGGTATCGCAGGCGCCAAAAATGCCAGGTTGCTAGTTAAAAGATCAGGGTTGAACATTTTGGTGTAACCGCTCGATGCGTTTGGGCTAGGCGGTATTCTCGAGTGAATTTCATAAGAACTATGCTTGACTGGGCGTCCTAGAGGGAGCTTATAGTCAGCCTTTCATCAAGTTCATCGCGTCGGTATTCGCTGAATCGCGAATCCTAAAGTAGCGGAGAACTATAGCTAAGCCGAGTGCTATCTCAGCTGCCGCAATAATGATGACGAAGATGGCAATCACCTGGCCTGTCACGCGCTGCTCTGGGGGCAGGTCCAGAAACGCAGCCAGTCCTATCAAGTTCACGTTGACAGCATTCAATAAAATCTCGATCGAAATCAGGACCAGCACGGCGTTTCGCCGCGCGAGCACTCCAAATAACCCAATGCTAAACAGCAAAGCACTAAATACCTGAAAGAGCACAAGTTCCAGGGTCACTCTGACTCACCTCGTTCAGCACCACGCGCGATGGTGATAGAACCGACTAAAGCAACAAGTAAGACTAGAGCGGCCAGCTCGAAAGGTATCGCCCATTTGACGAATAACGTGCTGCCCAAAGCCTCGAAGCTCGTCTTTACAGGTGCTTCAGCAGAAAGATAAGCTCCTGCCACATCTGAACGTTCCGCGGTTGCGAGATCGCTTGTTACAAACGTTGCGGTCAATACCACAAACACCACCAGAGCTGCGACCGCTGCCAGTGGTTTCTGTGGATTATCGAGCCCAAATTGCGGCCCGTTATCGCGGGTCAGCATGATCGCAAACAAGACGACCACTGTAACAGCTCCGCCGTATATAAGAACTTGGGTAAGCGCCAGAAACTCCGAGAACGCCAACAAGAACAGGCCGGATACGCCCAGCAGGGCGACAAGCAATGCTAGCGCGGCGTGCACAACGTTCCTAGCCAACACCACCCAAAGAGCGCCCGCGCCAGACAACAACGCAAGTAAAAAGAACGTGATCAGAGGTCCTGACATGGATTACCTGACCTCCTGCGGCTCTGACGATTTTATCCGTGCACTATCCGCGGTCTTGACGGCGGCATCACTGATCGATTTTTCGTTGGGACTCAGTCCGTTCGGTTTGGATTGCTCCCAGCCTGATTGGGCCTGATACTGCCTGCCCATTTCCAGCAATTGGGCAAGATCCACACGGTTGTCGTTACGCCCCCTAGCACCCAATTCATGTTCGAAACTCATTTCAATAGCATCGAAGTTACACACGTCGACACAGATGCCGCACAGGATACAGCGCCCCAAATTGATCTCGAACTGGTCAATTATCTTACGCCGGTGACTCTCCCCATCTGCGAATTTTGGATTGTCCTCCATTGTTGCCGACATGCATTGTGTAGGACAGTAGCGCACGCACACCATACATCCGGTACAAAACGGGTCATCTCGAGCTTCGTCCCAAGTCAGAGCGGGGAAACCCATAAATCGTGGTTGAATGGGCAGGTGTTGTTTAGGGTATTCAACTGTAATTTTCGATTGAGCCATCGCCTTAAGCGTTACTACCAGACCTTTAATCGACTCGAGCACGTTACCTCGCCTCCGCGTTCTGAATAGCGGCCCCACTCGGGCCAGCCACTAGTAGGTCATCGGACAGTGTAGTAACTGCCAATTCGGTCTTGTCCATCAGCTTCACTGTCTCAACCGCATCGATTCCCCTAGAACGCCTGCCGATGATCCGCCACAACAGCAAAACAAATGGCAAAGAAATAAGTGTCATCGACCATAGAGGCCAATGATAGTAAACGACAACGGCCGCTATGATCAGGTTAACGAAGCTTAGTGGAATTAACGTCTGCCAGCCGAAGGCCATAAGCTGATCAATCCTCAAGCGGGGGTACGTACCTCGAATCCAAAATATCGCGAATGTCACCAAATACGCCTTGAACATGAACCACGCGGCACCCATTGTTCTGGATGCCCATTCGGGCACATCGGTCCCAAACCACGAACTCGGCGGTGACGGCCAACTCCATCCCCCAAAGAAAAGCAGTACTGTTAATACCGTTATTAGGAATGTGTTCATATATTCGGCAAGGAAAAACGCGGCCCAATGGGCCCCACTGTATTCAACAAAAGGGCCGCCGACCACCTCAGATTCCGCGTGATGAATATCGAATGGTGTGCGGCCGATTTCAGCCAGGCCGGCCAAAAAGAACACTATTAACCCAAGAGGCATTATTGCTGCGAAGGGTACAAAGTTCTGGCCTGGCATCCTTAGAATCTGACCGCCAACCTCCACAGTGTGACCAGAAATCACGTGACTAAGATCAAGCGATTGCACGAGGACGCCGACGGATAGAATTACAAAAATAAGGGGGATTTCATAACTCACCAAATGTGCAGCGGCCCTAAATCCGCCTAAGAGAGAGTATTTGCTCGCGGCAGTCCAGCCTGCCATCAATAATCCGACGGTTCCAATACCAGATACTGCTATCAGGTAAAGCAACCCAAGCTCAAGCGTCCTCACTGACAAGCCACTCGCGAACGGAATCACTATCCACAACATAAAAGCCGGGACTACTACTACTACTGGTGCAACCCAAAAAAGGACCCGATCTGCCGCGGCAGGGATCACGTCCTCCTTGGTGACTAGCTTCAAGACATCTGCCACCGGTTGAAGCAGGCCATGAGGTCCAACAACGCTTGGCCCTACGCGCTGTTGAATGCGTGCCAGGGTCTTCCGTTCTAGCCAAGTCAGCGACATCACCACGATGGCTAGACCAGTGAACAGTCCGAAAAGTACACCAAAAACGATTCCGGCATGTTGCCACGAGAACTCGCTCAGCGCTCCACCTCCCCAAGGACAATATCCAAGGTGCCCAGTACTACGATTGCATCTGCAAGATAGTGACCAACCACGAGCTGTGGAAGAGCTTGTAAATTGCAGTATGAGGGAGGGCGAACTTTCAACCGGTACGGACTGTCATTGCCCTTGCTCACTATGTAAACACCAAAGTCGCCACGTGGATTCTCGGCGTGGGCATAGACCTCGCCTTGGGGAGGGCGAACAATCCTCCTTGTCTTGGTCTGTACCTCACCAGGTGCCATCTGGCACATTATCTGCCGAACAATTCGGATAGATTCCTTAACCTCAAGCACGCGCGTATAGTATCGGTCCCAGCAGTCTCCCTGACTGCCTACAGGAACACCAAAATCCACTCGTTCATATAGCAGATATGGCTCCTCGGTACGGACGTCATATGGCACCCCTGACGCGCGCAGGCATGGCCCTGACAGTCCCCAGTCCAGTGCTGAGCCCCCATCTATTCGGGCGACCCCTTTTGTCCGCTCTAGAAAGATCTCGTTCGTCGATAGCAAACGGTCCACTTCATCGACACCGTCCTCGATCTCGGACAAAGCACTCGTTAATCGCTCCTTAAATTGATCTGGGAGGTCCTCCTTGACCCCACCAACTCGGAAATAATTATGCATCATGCGGGCTCCAGAAACCGACTCGAACAGAGCCTGAATACGCTCCCGATCTCGGAAATTGTAAAGCACTGGCGTAATCGCACCCGTGTCAAGAGCGAACGTACCAATGAAAAGCAGGTGACTAGTGATGCGGTTGAGCTCACACATCAACATACGAATATATGAAGCTCTCTCTGGCACTTCAAGGCCCATAAGCTTCTCCACAGCCATCACCAATACCAACTCATTGTTGAAGTTAGCCACGTAATCGAGCCTGTCGAACAGTGTGATGATTTGCGCGTAGTCTTCATATTCGCACAGCTTTTCAGAACCACGGTGTAGATATCCGATATGGGGGACAGCATCTATAACGCGCTCGCCATCTACGGTTAGCACCATGCGGAATCCGCCGTGCGTCGCGGGGTGTTGCGGTCCAATGTTGATCATCATGTCAACCGTTCGATCCGACCCACCCTTAGCAGCCCGGGCATTCATGGTGTTTCGCTGCTCCATCACCTACCACTCATCATATTCATTTATCGGATAATTTTTTCGGCCCGGAAAACCTTCGAAGTCATCAGGCAGGATCAATGTACGAGTGTCAGGTGTGCCCTGAAAAAATACGCCAAACAGGTCATACATCTCGCGTTCGTACCAGCCAGCACCCCTCCAAACACCCGTAACCGAGGGAACCTCAGGAGACGCGTCCGTTACTCGGGTCTTAAGCATCATCTTGTGATGGTGCTCGAGTGAGTAAAGGTGGTAGACCACCTCAAG
>CAZXXH010000003.1:37302-42830 GCA_964644645.1 uncultured Dehalococcoidales bacterium | reverse complement strand
ACTTCGGCAGTAATAGATACGTCAAAATCAGACAGGACCAGTGAGATTTGTTTGGCTAAGGCTTCTCCTACAGGAGTCAATCTTGGCGGCGCGCTCTCAATGACCGGGTGGCGTCGTTGTGGAACATTTTTGTCCTTGGGGGGCAATCCAGCAATCACCCGACCTTGCGCTCGTTAGCATCGAGTTGAATCTTCTTCTCCAGCTTGAGCAAGCCATCCATCAACGCTTCAGGCCGGGGAGGACAGCCGGGGACATATATGTCCACTGGTATTAAATGATCGACTCCCCTTACAGCCGCTATCGAACGGTAATAGGGGCCGCCATTTGTGGCACAACTCCCCATCGCTATCACCCATTTCGGATCAGGCATTTGGTCATACAACAGCTTGATCGGTTCCGCCATTTTCTTGACGACCGTGCCAGCAACTATCATCACATCGGACTGTCTTGGCGACGGCCAAGTGACCATTCCAAAGCGGTCGATATCATGATGTGGCATATAGGTCGAGATCATTTCGATAGCACAGCAAGCAAGACCGAAGGTCAGCGGCCACAGGCTGTTTTTGCGAGCTAGAGCGATCAATTCATCGGCTTTGCCAGTAATTGCTGCTGGCGTGCCACTCTGCAGCCGACTTGCTGCTGGTGTGTTTCCACGATGTACCTCTAACGCCAACTAAGTGCTCCCTTACGCCACTCGTAAATAAGTCCAAACATCAAGATGGCCAAAAACGCGACCATCACATAGAAAACACTGGGCACAGATCTCAAAAAGATCACGGCCCATGGGAAAACAAACACGGATTCAACATCAAAAATTAGAAACAGAAGAGCAAAGATATAGTATCGGATTTGAAGTCCACCGCGAGGAATCGGGCTAGGAATGATGCCGCTTTCGTAAGAAATCGCCTTACGGTCACTGGGACGCCTCGGTGCCACCAGAAAAGAGATAGCAAAGAAGCCTGATATGCCTATCACGCCAACCACAGCGGCTATCACCACCGTTAGCCAGGTCGCGGTAAATTCGTGCATCACACTCTCTCTCCGAGACCCTGCCTCCGCTCGAGTACTTTACAGGACGCCAAAACAAGACTTACCGATTGCCATTGGATTGGACTGAGACTAGCAGTGGCTCCATGACGGGTCAATTGCCAGCAAGGCAGTTTTCTTGTACACAGTACACATAAATCCTCTCACGCTACACCTGCCATCCTCGAGCTTTAGAAACTGTTTCTAAGTCTTTATCTCCCCGTCCACTTAGAAGAAGAAGCACTATTTCGTTACTGTTCAATTTTGGTGCCAAATCGCGTAGGTGTGCCAGCGCGTGAGCAGGCTCTAGCGCCGGAATAATACCCTCAGTCCTAATCAACAGATCGAACCCCTCTAATGCTGCGTCATCGCTCACAGCGACGTACTGGGCACGCTTGATGTCATGGAGGTAACTGTGCTCCGGACCGACACCCGGATAGTCAAGCCCAGCAGAAATCGAGTGGGCTTCCATTACTTGGCCATTCTCATCTTGAAGCAAGTAGGACATAGCCCCATGCAGCACTCCAGGCCTACCACCAACAATGGTTGCAGCGTGGCGCTTAGTCTCGACACCTTCGCCCGCGGCTTCAACTCCCACAAGCCGCACATTTGGACTGTCTACAAAGCCTGAAAACAAGCCTATGGCATTACTGCCCCCTCCCACACAAGCTAGGGCGTAGTCCGGCAACCGACCTGTTTTCGCCAACATCTGCGATCGCGCCTCGCTGCCTATCACCCGCTGAAAGTCCCGTACCATCATTGGGTAGGGGTGTGGTCCGACAGCACTGCCGATCAAGTAATGGGTAGTTTCAACATTGGTTACCCAATCTCTGATTGCCTCATTGATCGCATCTTTAAGCGTTCCGCTACCCGAACTAACCGGCCTCACTTCAGCTCCCAAAAGACGCATACGATAGACATTTGGAGCCTGCCTACGTATGTCATGTTCGCCCATGTAAATGACGCACTCGATACCCAATTGGGCGCAAACGGTCGCTGTCGCTACTCCGTGTTGCCCTGCGCCTGTTTCTGCAATGATGCGCGTTTTGCCTAGTCGACTTGTCAACAAACCTTGTGCCACGGCGTTATTGATCTTGTGAGCACCTGTATGCGCCAAGTCTTCACGTTTTAAGTAGATCTGGGCACCGCCCAGTTCCGCGGTAAGATTCCGGGCGAAGTAGATGGGGGTTGGCCGCCCGACGTAGTCTTTCAGTAATGCATCCAGTTCGTCCTGAAAAGACTGGTCTGATCGAGCGTCAGAGTACGCGGCTGTCAACTCTTCTAACGCGCCCATTAGCGTTTCAGGAACGAAACGGCCCCCGTAAGCACCAAATCGCCCCATCTCGCTCGGCAGATTGTCGGTCTCAATTGCAGGTCTCATTGATGGACAAGACTCCTTTTAACTCCGTTTCGAACGGGGTGGTTACGTAGCATAGCATCGGCGCTATACCGCCTTGTCTGGATCACCTCCATGCGCGGATTACGTGTTTTCGCAGCTTCAGGAGCGTCGTTGATCCACGATCTTGTGTGAATATATCTCGACAGCCAAATCCCTCTCTCACTTGTGACACAGCATTGTGTTGCTTGCTTAAGATATAACGACTTGAGTGACAACACGCCAACAGCAACAATTAGTACCGTGCCGAAATCTGTTCCAATTACTCAATGACCCTCAAACTGAATTAGAGATATCGTCGTTAAGCTAGCGTTGGGCGTTTTTTCTCGGGCGCGTTACGCTATTTGGATCATCAGAAAATGCACAGCCAAAGTTAATAGCCCGTGGCTGAATGGCGAGAAGGAAAGGAATCAACGCATGGAGTCTAGGCCAATTCAAGAGACTGCCGTGATCGGCGCTGGCTTGCTCGGCCATGGGATTGCCTTGGAATATGCCGTTGCTGGATACCAGGTACGGATCTCTCCGCCTCGGCGCTAGATCGAGCGATGGACCGCGTGCATCATAGCCTCAACATGCTTGTTTCATTAGGTCGAGTAAATGAAACGCAGGTGAATAGTGTACTGGGTCGAATATCGCCCGTTACCAAAATTGAAGACGCTGCAATTAGCGCTGACCTCATCATCGAGGCCGTTTTCGAAAAATTGGAATTGAAGCGTCAAATTTTCGAGCGATTGGACGAATCCGCTCCAAAACACGCGATTCTTCTCAGCAACACATCAACTTTCGTGCCCAGCGCCCTGATCGAAAACGATCGTCGTGCCCAGCAAGTCGCCGTGGCGCACTACTTCAACCCTCCACACCTTTTACCTGTTGTTGAGGTCGTTCGTGGTCCCTTTACTTCCAATCAGACCATTGAGCGTGTTGTGACATTTTTGCGGTCGGTTGGCAAGCGCCCCGCTATTGTAAATAGAGAAGTTCCCGGCTTCATTGGCAATCGTCTTCAGGCAGCTCTTTTTCGGGAGGCACTCGCTCTTGTCCAGGCAGGCGTAGCTACTCCCGAAGATATTGACACAGTCGTTAAATATGGATTTGGGAGACGCTTGGCGGCAGCTGGGCCCTTCGAGGTATGGGAACAGGCAAGTTGGGATCTCATTTCTAGCATCCTAGAAAGGCTGTATCCGGAAATAGACGCCTCTCAACAAGTTCCTTCAATATTGACTGATCTGGTAAAACAAGGTCATCTAGGAACTAAAACCGGTAAGGGTTTTTACGATTGGACCCCTGCAGCGTCCGACGCCCTGCACCGTCACATGGGCAAGATGCTAGCACTGCTGGCCCAACAGGATAGATGAACCTTCGCTGTTGCCCATCGCATTGACCGTCGTAATTCCCGGGCTGATTCAATTAAAGCTTATTAGGCCTTGTGCCAATGCTTGTGTGGATTCGGTAAGGTCTTTCGGCCCATCCACAGCCATCCATTTCGCCGACGAGCGCAAGCCAGCTAGTCGTCCCTCTTCGGCAAGAGCAGGGAATGTCGTTTGTTCATGATCTCCCTGGTTTGGTAGCCGTTGTTCTATGTCCCGGTCAAAGACGTATACGCCCGCATTAATCCACATAGGCAACGTGCCTTTTTCAACGAACGATCGAATCTCCCCTTCTTCACTGACATCAACCACACCGAACTGACTGGGATAAGGAGTAAGCATCATTGTGGCCATTGCTCCGCTGCGCTGATGTAGTTCAATCAGTTCGCTGATTGGTTGGTTCGTCAGGATGTCTCCATTCGTAACCAGCACAAAACGTTCATCTGACTCTACGAGATCAAATGCTTGTTTTACTGCTCCACCCCGTCCGAGCGGCGTTGTCTCGAACGAGTAGTGAGCCTTGATGCCGTAATCCGACCCCTCGCCAAAGTAGTCGCGAATCTTTTCGCCCAGATAACCACAGAGAAACAAGACGTCCGTAACGCCTTCCCTACGCAACCACTCTACTTGATAAGCCAGCAGTGGCTGGCCGTTCACCGGAACCATGGCTTTCGGAACGGTGTCTGTAAGAGGACGCAGACGCTCTCCCCGACCGCCGGCAATGATCAGAGCATACAAAGTTTAGGCCCCCGCCTTTGAATTTCCATATCCTCGCTTGAAACGTATGCCCTTCCTTGAACCGTCAATTAGATGATCTGTGTGCGACATTGGCCGAGCGCTCCTGGATGCGGCGGATCAAAATTGGCAATCCTTATGAGCAAGCCCGGTCCCTAGAGAACAAACAATTATCTAGTATTGCCCCCGGTATCATGATTGTCGATCTGTATCGCTCTGGAATCCGACCAGCATATGTGAAAACTGCTAACTACACAGTCGATATATTCCTGATATAGCGGAACCAATGAGTCTGGTTTTTAGAGAAAGCGAATCCAAGTAGTAAGTTTCTAGCTCGCTAAAACTTGAGACTGGGGCTCAGTCCCCTTTATCTTTATGCCCTTTTTCCTGCAGGGCCCAGAATACCCTTTCAGGACTCATCGGAAGCTGTGTGAGCCTGACGCCAGTTGCATTTTTCAACGCATTAGCAATAGCGGCAGGCGGAGGCACGATCGGTGGCTCCCCTACTCCTCGTATGCCTTATGGACCGTCGTCGGCCGGTACTTCCGTAATGACAGCATCAATCATAGGGAGATCCAACGCTGTTGGCATGCGGTAGTCCAAGAAGCTCGCGTTCCGCAGCCTGCCCTGATCATCGTAAACGTATTCCTCATTAAGCGCCCAGCCAATTCCTTGTGCTGCACCACCTTGCATTTGCCCCTGTACTTGGTCAGGATTCACCGCTCGCCCCGCATCTTGGAATGCTGTGAATTTGAGCAGTTCCATCTTGCCGGTTTCCGAATCAAGCTCTAAGTCAACAATATTCAATGCGTAGCCGTTAGCGGCCTTCAAATTCGGATCGTTGCTTGCTCGAGCCACAATACTGGTGCTGCCTTCAATGACCGCCCTGGCCACCTCCTCAAAGGTCATCGATTTTTCGGCTACATGTCGTGATGAAACCACGCCGTCTTCAAAGTCGACAAACTGAGCATCACCTCCCAACTAGGGAGCAATCTCTTCTTTCATCT
>CAZXXH010000003.1:27940-37292 GCA_964644645.1 uncultured Dehalococcoidales bacterium | reverse complement strand
CGTCACACGGCTCCCGCCGCTTGTTCCAGTAAAGGCCACTCCGTCTATATTAGCCGTCGTTAAGTGCACTCGCCGGGCAGGCACGCCCAGCTCGTCAGCGGCCATCTGGACAAAGCCTGTACGCGTTGACGACAAGTCCATGGTACCCACCACCAATTGGACATCGCCATCCGGTACCACCGTAATTCGACAGCTCGATGTTCCTACCCCGTTTGGCCACCAACCGATCGCCATCCCTCTGCCGCGTAGCTGACCATTAGAAGAAGGCTTCAGCGGGGTCGTCCATGCCGGATGTGATTTCGCTTGAAGTAGCATTTCTTCTATCCCAAGCTTTGTAAATTCCATGTCATTCGTATTGCGGTTACCGGTCTTGCTAATGTTTTTGAGCCTAAAGTCGATTGGGTCCATACCGATTTGACTAGCCATTTCGTCTATAACCGACTCAGCAGCGAATACGGCTACAGTAGCCCCAGGGGCCCGATACGCGGCTACCCGGGGAGTGTTAGTCACAACGTCGTAGCCATCTACTCTTACAGCGTCAGGCTGGTATGGGGCAAATGCGCATAGACAGCCAATTCCGACAGGCGCACCGGGGAAGGCGCCTGCGCCATAGATCATACGGGCTTGCAATCCCTTAATTTTTCCATCTTTCGTAGCACCAGCTTTGACAGTGAACACCCCGTGTGCTCCTGGGCCGGTGGCCTGGAGTACCTCTGTACGCGTGAGCACCAAGCGAACTGGTCTACCGGATTTGCGGGACAATACGATACAGATGGGCGAAAGCCTAGTCTGAGCTTTGCCACCGAACGCCCCTCCCACTTCCGTTCCTTCCACAGTAATATCACCTTCAGGTATCGCCAGTACCTGGGCTAGCTGGGAGCGATGGTCAAAAATTCCTTGTGTGTCTGCCCAAACTTGGACATGGCCGTCGGGGCGAACCCATGCGGTCTCGGCCTCAGGTTCAATGTAACCCTGATGCACGATGGCCGTCTTAAACTCGCGCTCTACGATAACTTCCGACTCTGCGAACGCTTTATCGACATCGCCGCGGCCCAATTCCACGTGAAGGGCCACATTGCTGGGCTTCTCCGATTTCCCTCCAATAGAATCCGTATATAACTTTTCATCAAGTAGAGGGGCATCCGGTGCCATCGCCTCGACTGGGTCCTGCACAGCTTTTAGCTCTTCGTACTCTACCTTGATCAAGCTTATCGCCTGCTCCGCGATTTCTGTCGTGCGCGCCGCAACTGCCGCGACCGGATGTCCCTCGAACAAAACTTTATGACGAGCGATCATAAGCTCGGCAAGGGCTTTGATCGATATGTCCACCTCTCCTGTGTTAGCAGAAGCGGCTGTCTGGACGTCAGGGAAGTCGGCTCCGGTGCAAACGGCCTCGACGCCTTCAAGCGCCTCAGCCAGTGTCGTATCAATGCTCTTCACTAGTGCGTGAGCGTGCGGGCTCCTAAGCACTTTGGCGTGCAGCATGCCTGGCAAGGTTGTGTCTGCTCCGAACATTGACACACCTGTTACCTTGTCAATCGCATCAATTTTGGGCAGATTCGTGCCGAACGCCTTTTGTCTTTTGGTGATGACCATTAAATACCTCGTATCTTGTATTGGCAGCCCACGAATATTAGCAGACCCTGAGTCATATCCAAGTTAAACGGTCGAATCAGCATCCAATATATGACTACAACTATCAGGCCATTAAGGATGCCTTCGTGGACTTAGCGCTGTTATTACATTCGAAGATGCCTTCTGGGCTCAAGTAACGGAGCCGCTAGATTGGTGTCTCGCATGAAGCCCACGAGTAAGTCATGAACGTCGCTGGCCTCAGATGGGCGACTATTAATGACGTTTTCGGTCTGAACCGGGTCTGATGGCAGGTGGTACAGCTCTGACATACCCTCTTCCACGGAGTACAGCAGCGTTAGCTCGTTAGTGGTGACTGTAGTTACAACATCCGAGAACAGTGGCCTGCTGACGTTATCAACAGACCGGACTTGATCTCCTGGGTTCGCAAATGGGAGGGTGCTCACCGTGAATTCACGGCCCTTTGCCCCTGGATCATGGATCTTGCCAACCAGAGATTTCCCTTGAACCCAGGCCGGTACAGCCTGACCACCCAATTCGAGCACAGTCGGCATTACATCTATAGCGGAGGTTAGACCAGAATAGCTACCCCCTGTCATGCCTGGCATATATACGATTAGCGGGACCGCTGTCACCTCCTCGTACAGCGGAGAATGGTCCCATTTTGAATCCGGGTCACCAAATTCGTAAAGATCTCCATTCGGTTTTTTCGCAAACGTCATTTTGCCAACGCGCCCGCCATGCTCGCCGAAGTAGAATCCATGATCAGACGTGAAAATAATGGCCGTTTTCTCCATCAGGCCCATATTTTCCACTTTGCGGAGCAGGTGCCCAATCCAGGCATCCACCATTGTTATTTCGCCACAGTATGTCGCGTGTGCCTTGCTTACTTTTTCTGCTGTGAAATTTGGTGCGTCTTCCCAACGACAGTAAGGCGGCTGTACGATCTCTCCATCGTAGTCTGGCATGTACAGGCGCGTGTAGTAATCAGGCGCGTCCCACGGCTCGTGCGGGTCCCAAGTGTCCACATACAAAAAGAATTCTTCTTTGTGGTGGCGCTCCAGCCAATCGCCGGCACGCATCATGGTCTGGGCCACATTTCGGTCCGACTCTTTGCGCCACCAAGCAACGACATCGCGCGACTCATGGTGGCCGCGCTGCATAACACGGGTGCCGGAACCTTCCTGCCCCTGTACTGTAAAGAATGTCTGGAACCCTCTGTCGTAATTAAAGCCGTGGCGCCAATAAAACGGTGTGTCCGCCACAGCCGCGGTGTGGAAGCCCGCGCCAGAAAGCAGTTGTGCCAAGGTGGTTACGTCATCAGGTAACGGCTCCCAACCCATGAACGACATGGTCCATCGACCGGTCGCGTGATCCGCTCGTGTGGGCATTGTTGGAAAGCCGGCGATGTAATGACGATCAAAACGCGTGCTCTTGCGTGCAAGGGCGTCTAACGCTGGGGTATGAATATCGACATTCCCGTATGCCCCCAGATGATCTTTACGAAATGTGTCGGCTACGATCCATATTACATTCACGGGACAGGGCCTTTCTCACATAGCAAAATTCTTGTTACCACGCTGAAGCTAATCCATCTCGACGGGGGTCTGCTGCTGCCATATAGGCACCAGATTCGGAATGCGCCTGAATCATTCCTACGCTACCTGGACCTCCCCAAGGACTCAGGCTCTCGACGTTGTGGCCTTTACCCTGTAACCCGTCAATTAATTCTTTCGGAGCCCTGCTCTCTATTTGCAACGCGTCGTACGTAGTATGAGGATAGCTTGAGATCATCGGGTTCTGTAAGTGTGTCCAACGGGTCATTGCTGTCGCCTCTGACACGGTAAAACCGTGATCAAGTACAGCGCTAAGCACCTGCATGTTCGTCTGCACCTGTGTATCGCCGCCCGGTGTGCCGCACACCAATTCCAACTGACCTCCCGCTGCCGGTGAAGCAGAAAACACCATCACCGGGTTCATAGTATGCCGCACACGTTTGCCCGGCTTTAGAACGTTTGGGTGGTCTGGTTCAAGGTGCCAGGTCGTCATACGGTTGTTCATTAGAATGCCTGTTCGGCCGGCTACCACACCCGATCCCCATCCCATTTGAATGCTCTGCAGCTCACTTACGGCGTTACCCCATCGATCTACCACGGCGAAGTACGTCGTGTCGCCCACGACTTCCGGATGCCGATGCTGTCGCGCCGCTTTTGCCGACACCAGGCCGTTGCGTGGGGAACGACCGCTTGGTTCATAGGACCACGCGTCTCCGGCGCTTGGGTCATCTGTACGGCGATCTGGATCGATAAGGCGCGCCCTATCTGCGGCATACTCCTTAGATAGCAGCCCTTCAATGGGTAAGTCCACGAAACGCGGGTCGGCTAGATATGCCTCCCGATCTGCAAAGCAAAGTCGTTTTGCTTCCGCCATTATATGTATCGCATCAGTAGTAACTGGGCGCAAGAGTGACTCTTCGAAACATTCCAGAATGTTCAACTCCTGGAGTAAAACGTTGCCGGTCGAGTTAGGGGGAGCTTCGTACACGATCCTGTCCCGATATGTAGTCTTTATTGGCTCTTGCCACTGAACTCTATGCCGCTCGAAATCCTCCTCTGTGAGTAAGCCTCCATGTTCTTGAGTAAAACGAACGATCTCACGGGCGATTTCTCCCCTATAGAAGCCCTCTCGCCCCTCCTGCGCGATGCGGTGCATGGTAGCTGCCAGATCGGGATTACGCACGATTTCTCCGGCGCTAAGCGGCCGATCTTGCGGGGCCCATATCGCCTTGGACGTCGGGAATGTACAAATTAAAGGGTCAAGTAGAAGGTCTATCGCTTGCCGGTGGCTAATGGGCACCCCTTGCTCTGCCATCATGATCGACGGCTCCAAGCACTCTAAAAGACTTATCTGGCCGAATCGCTCATGCGCTGAAAGCAGAGCATCGACAATCCCGGGCACTGATATCGAGCGGACTCCTTTTTCCGGTATACCGTCGCGGTACCCCGCCACGCTTGCCGCCAACGGGGCTGCGCCCGTTCCGTTAGCTACCTCAATGGCGGCGGTGTCCTTCATGTAAACCATCAGGAAGCCATCGCCTCCAATCCCAGACGATTGGGGCTCGGCTACAGTCAGCGCAAACCCTATTGCCACTGCTGCATCGACTGCGTTTCCGCCGCGTTGCAAGGTCTGAGTGCCTGCCTGACTTGCCAGCCAGTGGTTGGTAACCACGGCGCCGTTCCTACCCATAAAGACCGGCGAGTAGGCATCGGAACGTATCCCATGTGGGGACTCTTTCATATGATCAACTTTCATCTATTTTCCTACTTCGCTACAGGGGTCAAATCCGGCAGGGTGCAGGATAAAGGGCCCGTCAATCATCTGCGACCTCATGTATTGTCAATGGAAACGACACCGTATCTCAACCATTGGCTTTGCTCTGTATGCTCAGAAGTGACCGCTCAGCCAAGTCCACCAAGTGATAACGACGTCCGTGGCTCGATAGTTGTCCAACCACTGGGCCCCATGCAATGCGTACTCTTGAAACTCTTTCGCAGCAGCCAAAACAATTAACCAGAATGCAGCCGATTTGAGTGTCAGGCGATACCGTGGTAAGAACAAGCGCGCGGCAGCCACTCCGACCACCCAAAATTCAAAAACGTTTGGGAAAAAAAGCAGTATTGCGCGTCCACTCTGGTCACCGAGCACCGTAACACCGGCTGCCTGCACAAGTTCGAACGTGATGACCCCCACGATTCGATATAGGAAAAGGCCAATTGCCACATTCCGAGCGATGCCAGACCACTTGAGAGTCGCAATTAAGAACGTGATCATGTAGATCAGGTCCACCCACTTATCAAACGCCTGATAATTCCTGACCCCACCAAGGCTCAATAGATTCATCATGAATAGATCTGAGAAGTCGACCAAAATTGCGATCACCGCGCCTATGAAGGCCCAGCGCAATACAGGTAGAGAGCCCAACGTCCGAGCTATTGCGATTACAATTTCCTCAACGGTCAATATGATTGCCCTCCGAAATTCTCATGATTCCAAATCCTAGAAAACTAGAGCCGGTCAAAAAGAAATTACGCATATGCATAACCTGCCACAGCATTGGGCTCACTCCAACCTGTCGGCAAATCACTATTTTCTAACTCCGCTCTTGGTCTTAACAACTCTTTTCCCCAGCCGGCCGTTGGCCGCCAGAGTCGACCATCTCAATAGCAGGTGATGCTCAGGATGAGCCTGCAGCAGGTCGAGCATGTGTCCAATCGCATCGTCCCGTACCATTTAACAACACATTCTCGGCATCTGGGGGGGGGATATGCACGTAGGCACGCAGTTCAAGGCTAGGTCAGATTCTGATTACGAAGTTTTTGCTCAACTTGGTGTCAACCACATTTGTGGATACCCTCCAGGTAAATATACCGAGTGGACCGAGAGCCATCTCTCCCGGTACCGAGAGAAGGTTGAATCCTATGGTATTGCCCTCGATCTGATTCCTCTGCCCTTAAACTCAGCGCCGTTGGACCAGCAACTTGCCGAGGGCGATTGTGTAAACATCATGCTTGGCAATAGTCCCGAGCGAGATCATGAGATAGAGCAGATATCAAGCATCATTGGAGCGTGTGCACAAGCTGGCATCCCTGCGGTCAAGTACAACCTGAACATTATTGGGATTCCTAGAACCGAGCCAACTCGTGGCCGAGGAGGTTCCTCCAATTCTAGTTTTCGCTGGACCGAAGCACACCAAGACGAGCCTCCGACCATGGCTGGCTATGTCTCCGCAGATGAGTTCTGGGAGCGAATCAACTATTTTCTAGAACGGGTGGTGCCTGTAGCCAATGAATATAAAGTTCGTATGGCGCTACATCCCCACGACCCTTACACCCCACCGGGCTATAGAGGAGTGACACGTGTGCTTGGAACCGTCGATGGGCTGAAACGATTCGTTCGTATGCACGAGAGTCCTTATCACGGCCTTAACTTTTGCCAAGGAACAATTTCGGAAATGCTCGATAACCCTTCAGATGAAATCTATGATGTCATCAGGTTCTTCGGAGAGCGAGAGAAAATCTTCAATGTACATTTCCGCAATATCAAAGGAGGCAAGCTTGATTTTGCTGAAGTCTTCCCAGACGAAGGGGTTGTGGACATGCTAAAAGCAGCACGGGTTTATAGAGATGTGGGGTACTCTCATATGCTTATGCCCGATCACACACCACAGATATCTGGTGAGAACGAGCAAGGGGTAGGTTTCGCGTACGCGTACGGCTACATCAGAGGATTGGTCCAAGCGGTGGAAGCCGGGGAATGAGCAAGGGCGCGATCAATGCCCCTGCTAGCAGCAACCTAGCTCCCGTTTTAGTGCTTCAGCCGGAGGGAAGCAGGCTAGCGCAGGATCTCGTACTAGCCGCTTACATCGTCACCGGCTCAATCAGTTCTATGCGCACATCCCCCGGAGCTTTCAGAAAAGCAATGCGTACGTCTCCAGCATCTTTCGGACCTTCAAGCAACTCGGCCCCAAGCCCTTGCAGGCGGGAAATATCTGCTTCGATGTCCTCAGAATCAAAGCCGAAGTGCTCAAGACCCCAGTGAGCATTAGCGTCCGCCTTGCCCATCTTTTCGCCTGACCTTTGGCCTGAGATGTTAATTCTCAGTCCACCTTCGCTCTCGCAACGGATAAACCTATCTCCAGAGTCTCTAACGATGTCGCTCACTACTTTCAAATTGAATGCCTTGGTCCACCAATCAACTGCCTCGCCGGGATTGGGTGCTTTAATATGAATATGATTAACGATGTACGGCATAGCTCCCCCTAATCAAAGGCTTGCTGGGTTTTTCTTTTTTTGGGCTCTTGTGGGCTCACTGACAGGAACGCGCAGGCTAGGCCTCAGGCTGTGCCAAGTCAAGCAAGGCCAGATCCCTGCCGCTACACTGTTTGCCCAGACAGCAACTGGCCTGCCATTGTCAGAGCACGGTCAACAGATTTCTCCATGTAAGACGAAAGTTGTCTGGCCGCCTGTTTTTCTCTCCCACCTCGGATAAGGGTCAGAGCGGTGTGTGCCTGATGATAAGCGGTATCAAAAAGATCGGCCTGGAGTACCTGGACAGCTTTTCTGATCTCGGATCGCTCTTCCGGCCTCATTTTCAAAGCTTCACGTGTGAGATGGTGAAACGTCCACCACGGACTATCACCAGATGCTTCTCCTGTGCCAATAGCTAATTTTGGTGGCAATTCTCCTTCTATGAACATCGGAAGATACACACCTAAACATGGCGAGTAAAGACAACACCAGTACACGGGTAAACGCCTGCCGTCGCCGTCCAAATCTGCCACCAAGCTTGCGGCCGTTGTGCCCGGAAGGCTGGGGTCCTGACGGTGCACGCACAACGAGACCGGTCCAGCAACATCCACTACCGCTGCCTCGGCCGGGTTGTCTCCACTCGAGTGATCTTTAAGGATGCCCATCATCTTCCCTGCATCCAACCGACCTGCGTTTGCTTTCAACAGTGCCGTCGACCGGTTTCTACGAGCTACACCGCTTGCGGAAGCCGCTGTATCTGCAAACACCGATGCAAAATTGAAGCCTTCTTCCCCGCCGCCGTTAAACAACCCAAACGTGGCGGCGGTGTCTCTAGCAGAAAGGGATACGCGATCTGCATCCGCTCCCAACATGCCCACGTTCGAAATGCTGTGATTATGTGACAGGCGCTTCACGGCCCAGTCATGCCCGACGGCCTCAATCACGAAAGCTGACCGAGGGTCTCCAATCAAGAAAATATTATCGTATGTCCGAACGCCATCAGCGTTCTCGAATTTTCCCTGTCCGTACCGGGTGATCAAGTCAGTCATCACCTCGACAGCAGCGCTCGCTGTCTTAGCACGCTCTAAGCCCAGCCGCACGAGCTCCATGCCGATCAACTTGGGCTCCCCTGAAGTGCCCAAGCGAGACGGGAGAGATTCATTGCCGATCACCACCTGGTGCTCATTGAAGCCGTGCTCGTATCCCCAGCACCAGTAGGGTCGGGAGCCAACATGTTTATAAGTCACTGGTGATTGCGGCAGCGCAAGAAATTGTGTCTCGACTTCAGTGTCTGGCGGGTATTTGCACCGAGGCCGCATAATCAGCGGCTGGCACTCATTTGCCGGCCGATCACTGTTCTTACCGAAGATTGTTTGGCCATTCGCCGAACTTGATGCCAGCGATACCATGGTGTCGCAACTATGCAATGCCAACCTCCATCGCTTAACGCTATCTAACGTGTAACTTAATTGCCTTATGGGATCAAATGTCCAGAGTTAAAAGTAGCCATAAATTTTCAGATCACTCATACAAGCGGCAAGGCGGCCGGTTTCTATTTAGCCGTGCCTGCGCTGATCGCTGCCGTTAGCTCGTGCACCCGGGCAACCTGTACCACACGAGGCCCGTTCGGATTCAACGAAATCACCATTTCTTGCCCTGGCAGTAGGGGGATTTCCCGTTCGCCATCGAGCGCTATCGTGCCTTGAGCAATTGTCACAACCCGTGGATCTGTCGGATTGAGGGTCGACCACTCTTTAACCAGTACATCCGATATCAAACCTGGTCCCACCGGGGCCTGAATAGACGTTGGATTACGACCGTCCTGGCCGCCAAGGCGAATGTACAACCCGAGAGGATCCTCCATGCTGGTGGGCCGCAATCTGCCGCCAATCGCCGATAGGCCAATGCTCGCTGGCTCAGCTCGGGTAAGAAATATTTCTTTAATGGTTCCG
>CAZXXH010000003.1:18420-27930 GCA_964644645.1 uncultured Dehalococcoidales bacterium | reverse complement strand
CACGAGCTCCCACAAATGACTCGTGGGACACCGCCACGTCCACCAAAGCAATGTCGACCAACCTGTTGTCAACTATTATGTCGAGACGTTTCCCCTCCACAACCGACTTTTCCAAGGAGACAGCCCCTGTTGCGATGGCGCCGGCTGCAAGACCAGCCAAAGTGCCTTCCACCATTTGGGGAAAAACATTATTTGTTCCAGTTGAAATCGGAACCAGCGGCACGTTACCGCTCCCCTTCGCTATCACGCGATTGGTGCCATCACCTCCCAATGTGACGATGCATGCCGCTCCATTTTCAACCATCATACGAGCCGCCTGCGTCGAGCCTTCCTGATTGTCCGCGGGTCGCATTTCCAAGTACTCCGCCACGACCGCTACGCTGCTATCAGCTCGTGCTGGTTCTGCCAAGCGTGCCGGCTCAGGCATAATTAGGATCCTTTCAACTCCTGATGCCATCAAGCCCGCGAGCACCCGCCTCAAGACATTTGCCTTCTCTTGATTGGACACTACGCGCCCGTGCGCTACCAGTCGTCGAATATCCTTGCCTGCTGCCGGGTTAGCGATGATTCCCACAGTCGTCATTGACAAATCAGCCTAAATACATGCAGTGCTCTCTGCCTCCTGTGCGGCCCCAACGTTAACGCGCTTAACTCGTCCTTGGCGCTAATCAAATAGCGTTGCAACGACCATACCAGCAAGGACCTAATCGATCATCCAATCGGGAGATTTCAAAAACCCCGCGAGTGTTTTCAGGAAATCGGCCGCAGGAGCTCCATCTAGAGCTCGGTGGTCAAATGTAAGGCTAAGACTACCTACGGACCTAATCACTATCACGCCATCAACTACCACAGGGCGCTCTTCGACGCGCCCAATCCCAAGTATGCCCACCTGCGGCGGGTTGAGAAGAGGGTTGAACTCTTCGACTTCATAGGTGCCCAAGTTGGTTACCGTGAACGTTCCCGTTGTCAGCTCATCAACAGAGAGGTCGTTGCTTTTCACCTTCGCGCCGATATCACGAATCGCCTGGGCGATTTCCACTAAGGATTTCTTGTTCGCGTCCTGTACTACCGGCACAAGTAGCCCATCCGACACGGCAAACGCTACTCCCAAGTTTACGGGTGTCAGAATATGCACTTCGTTTCCTACAAGGCGGGCGTTGACAGCTGGATGATCTACCAGTGCCCGAACCGTCGCCGCAAGTACGAGGTCTTGGTACTGTGGCCTGATCCGCTTCGGCCTCCATTCGCTCACCAGCCGCCGCTGCAAAGCCACTGTATCGGTCACATCGACATGCGTGTTCAGTGTGACTGTAGGCGCTTGGGAGCTGTCGGTCATGCGTCGGGCGATGGTAGCACGCATTCCAGCGAGTTTGATTTTCTTCTTGACGGGAACAGCCTGATTGCTGAGATTTGGGTTGCCTGATGAACTTGAAGCGGAGCGCCTCACATCTGCCTCTGTTATCCTGCCTGAGGGCCCTGTACCCTCCACGGAATCGATCGCCACGCCTAGTTCCTTCGCCAGCCGTCTCGCTACTGGTGTGGCCTGCCTGCGAGGACCGGCAGGCGCGATCGTACGATCACCTGCCATGCCGGGCTCAATGGGGCCTGTCTGTTTGATTGGAGCGCTGGGCACATCCTGCTCCGACAGAGCCGCCTCATCCTCACCTGGAGCCAGAATCATCGCTAGCCGTGTCCCTATATCTACGGTCTCGCCCTCACCAACCGAGATTCTGGTTAGCGTTCCACTTGCAGGTGCTTCTACCTCACTGTTTATCTTGGCGGTCTCAATCTCGACCAGCGGATCACCCTGTTCAACCGTATCTCCTTCGTGCTTCAGCCATTTAACGACAAGTCCTTCGTTCATACCCATTCCCCACTGGGGCAACGTGACTTCGGTAGGCATAAATTTAATCTCCCCCTAGGATTATTGGGTTGCTCTATTTGACCGGCCATCTACAACTCAGGCGAAGTATAGCAACGACATTACGTCGCTACTTGGCTTTATGGTCGTAGGCGTGAGAACTGCCTTCGATAAGCCTGCTCCATGCCTCGAATCGTGGATCGACAGTTTGAAGAGGTTGCATGCTCTGGCGGCGCCTACAAATCCTGCTGTATCCGGAATCCTCAAGCCGCGTTCTATGGTAAGGCTTTATCGAGGTCTCTAAAGTCACAAACTGTTATATCGGGCCGGAACGGTGAATCTTCGTAGGGCAATTTCTCACGATTGACAAAGGCTGCACGCATACCACAAGCGCGTGCGCCCAGCACATCAAATGAATTGCTTGACACCATAATTATTTCCCCTGGTTCAAGTTTTAGCAGTGAGGCTGCCGTGCGGTATACCGCAGGATGTGGCTTGAACGCTCCTGCGACCTCGACTGAGATGACTTCATCAAATTGGAAGCAAATGCGGTTTCTTACCAAATGGTCAAGATATTCCGGTTCACCATATGACAGAACCACCATTCGATATCGTTGCGCAAGCAGCGGAAGCACTGGAGACACGTCCGGAAACGGGCGCAGTCTATCCCAGATTGACATGAACTCGCCTATTTCATGGGTAGGGGCGCGAATGCCAAATTGGTCAAGGCAATACACGAAACCTCTTCGGGCGGTCTCCAAATAGCCGCTGTGACCTAGCATCAGTAGTGAATCTTGGTATTGCTCTATCCGCTGTCGATGACGCCATGCCGACCAAAATTCGTCCGCCCCGATTTCGGTCTCCCGTGCCTGCAAAAATTTCGCAATCTCGGGCTTTAGACTTCCCGATAGGTCCAATATCGTGCCGAATACATCAAGCGCGAGCGCACGACAGTCATCGATTTGGCCTAGTGGTGCGTGTCTGGTCATAGACTGTTCTCTTCGAACCCAGAAATGCCTCCACGGCGTCCGGCGCCATCCGTCGCGGGCAATTCGCGCTTCTGGAACGACAAGCTACTTCGCTAAATCGCGGCAGGGCGGACACTATTCAAGTGTTTGCTGAACAGCAGCCACGATCTTGTCTTTTGTCGGGTAAACAAGCTTTTCCAGGGCCGGGGTGTATGGAACATGGACTTGTTCTGATGCGACTTTCATTATCGGCGCCTGTAGAGACCAGAAGCCTTCTTGCGCTACAACCGAGGCAATTTCACTGGCAGCGCTACAAACCCTTGTTGCAGGATCCACGATCACTAGGCGGCCTGTCTTTTCCACTGAATCGAGAATCGTACTCCGGTCAAGGGGCACCAGTGTCCTAGGGTCTACTACTTCAACCGACACGCCTGTGGCTTCTAGTTCCTTCGCGGCAGCGAGCGATTGGTCCACCATCCCCCCGATTGCCACCACTGTACAATCCGACCCTGGCCGAGATATTTTGGCGCTGCCAAACGGCACTAAGTAGTCGTCCCCTTGAGAGTTTTTGTCAGGGACGTCTCCTCTGGCACCAGCTAGCGTTCCGTCTTCAAACACTATGCAGGGATCGTCGTCTCTGATGGCGGTCTTCAACAAACCTTTCATATCTGCTGGGTTTGACGGAACTATAATTTTAAGCCCTGGCATATTCATGAACATTGGGTAGCTGCGGTCGGAGTGGTGGGCGGCCGAGCCACCCCCGTAGAACATGGTGGCCCTGAACACAACTGGTAGCGTTGCTTGACCGCCAAACATATAGCGCATTTTCGCTGCCTGACTAATCAACTGATCCATTGCAACCCACATAAAACTGGTCAGCGTTTCCACAATAGGACGCATTCCAACCAAAGAAGCGCCGATCGCCGCGCCGAAAAAACCTTTTTCCGACAGCGGGGTATCGATTACGCGGCTCTCGCCAAATTCTTCAAGCAGATTGGCTGTAGCACCATAAACTGCTTTTCGGATATCTTCTCCCATAATGAACACCGATTCATCATGGCGCATCTCTTCTACGATCGCATCATTAATCGCTTGTACGAAGAATTTTTCTGCCATTTATTCCCCTCTCGGTTAAATTCTCACCCTGGCGGCGGAAGGCCTAGTTATGGAACTACGGGGCCGGTATCGGGTTCGCCCACATATCTTCGTGGAGTGCGCTCGCTTCTGGGTATGGACTGTTACGTGCAAAGTCCAGTGCTTCATCAACTTCAGCTCGTTGCTGTCGGTCAATCTCGTCGCATTCGTCTTGTGTCGCTATGCCCTGTGAAACGAGGCGTTCTGTATGAATTATGATCGGGTCTCGCTTCCGCCACTCAGCAATTTCCTCTTCAGAGCGATATTCACCTCTTGCAACCCGGCCAAGGCCCAGCGAGTGCTCCTCAAAGCGATAGGTCAGTCCCTCGACTAGTGTTGGCCCCTCGCCAGCCCGAGCTCGACGTACAGCCTCAACGGTGGCCTCATACATCGCTATTACGTCCTGGCCATCTACCAATACCCCGGGCATGCCGTATGCCGGCGCTCTATCCGAGACATGCTCGGCCGAAACTGAATTTTTATAAGAGGTGGTGATGGCGTATTGATTATTCTCACAGAGAAATATCACCGGCAGGCGCCATAGGGAAGCAAGGTTCATCGATTCGTGACACGCCCCTTGATTCGATGCACCGTCGCCAAAAAATACCAGTGACACGTAATTATCGCCACGGATCTTGGCAGCCAGACCGGCTCCAGTGGCGACAGGTACTGATGAGACAACTAATCCCGACGCACCCAAAATACCCACAGAGAAATCTGCTAAGTGCATTGACCCGCCCTTGCCCTTACAGTATCCGTCAACGCGACCATATAACTCGGCCATTGCCTTTTTCACACTGCCACCCTTAGCTAACGGATGACCATGTGATCGGTGGTTGCCAGCGATATAGTCCGTATCTTTCAGCGCTGCACATGCCCCTACAGCAACAGCTTCCTCTCCTATGTAGGGGTGCGCACCACCCGCGAATTCTCCTGCAGCGTGGACTTCCATCACGACTGTCTCGAAATGACGGATAAGCCACATTCGGCTCAGCATCAACATCAATTTTTCTTTTTCGATGGGCACCTAAATTCCGTCCTAACCCCCGCGCGGAAGGCCTGTCCCCGTTTGGGGAAACACCAATGACATCGGGATATCTCTCCGCCTGTGTAGCGAGATTATAGACGAGTGTTGTCGACAACAAGTCGTACGAAATATCAGCCTGTCTACCATTTCACCTGGGCCGCCATCTCAGAATTCATCTCGCACACCGTATCAATAAACTTAGAGCTTCGACAAAAATATCAACAATACCGTGGCAATATCATTGAACGGTTTTCCAAGTTTCAAAGCAACTGGCCTTAATTAGGCAAAATCGGGCAGGTTTTCTTGAGCCTTTACACGATTAACCTTGATGGCCAAAGTTTCGCCAAAGCCGACAGTGTTGTTTTCGTGCACCTGTAGCACGTTGAACGTGAAGAACTATGTTGCTACGATGCGTTAATACCCAACGAGAGCCTGCGCAATTCTAGGGATCGCGCGCGAGAAACAAGAGGCCGCCGAGCTCCATTATCCGGCGGTGGTGTCTTGTAGCCTATATAGGCCAGGCGGGCCCGGGAACCGACTGAACATTTCTGAGGAGGTCTATGTCTAACCCCAAGATCGACAACTTACCGGAAGATTACAGCGCAAAGGATATAACCGTCCTTGAGGGTCTTGAGGCCGTCCGTAAACGCCCTGGCATGTACATAGGGACCACGGGCCCTGCAGGTCTCCAACATCTGATTCTGGAACTTGTTGACAACGGTGTTGATGAAGCCATGGCAGGCTTTTGTAACCGCATCGACGTGACGCTGCATAATGATGGTTCGGTGACAGTTACCGATAACGGACGAGGTATTCCTGTTGACGTGCATGCTACCACCGGCAAATCTGCAGTGGAAACGGTTATGACAACCCTACATGCTGGCGGCAAATTCGGAGGCAAGTCATATCAAGTTTCCGGCGGGTTGCACGGCGTCGGGGCGTCTGTTGTGAACGGCCTATCCGAATGGCTAGTGGTTGAGGTGAGCCGTAACGGGAGTATCTACCGGCAGGAGTACGCCCGAGGGATCCCTCAATCTGAACTTGTTGCTCGCCCCAAAACCGAAGGCGATCCGTCCGGATCGGGAACTACGGTGACATTCATGCCGGACCTCGAAATATTTGGCGAGCTAACGTATGACTTCGACTCGATAGCCGATCGATTCCGAGAGATGGCCTATCTGAATCAGTCCTTGACTATACACTTGCAGAGCGCATATCACGTCGACCGGTGGCCATTCAATGACGTTTCTTATTTCTTCGATGGTGGCGTGGAAAGCTTTGTACGGAATCTCAACCGGCGGCGTGGAGCGGTCCATGACAATGTCATTTTCGCGCAAGACTCTGTTGAGTCGACAGTAGTCGAGGTCGCACTCCAATACAATGCGTCTTTCGTGGAAAACTGCCTGTCGTTCGCTAATTGCATCAACACCCAAGATGGCGGCAGTCACGTAACGGGATTCCGCGCCGCGCTTACCCGTGTGCTCAACGACTATGGTCGCAAGATGAAGCTTCTGAGGGACGACGTCCCAACTCTAGCAGGTGAGGACGTACGCGAAGGCCTAATGGCAGTGGTAAGCGTGAAGGTTCAAGATCCACAGTTCGAAGGCCAAACCAAAGGGCGCCTTGGGAATCCCGAAGTCAAAGGTGCCGTCGAGATCGTGCTGGGGCGTCAATTAGCCGAATTTTTGGAAGACAACCCCAATGAAGCACGCAAGATTCTCGAAAAGGGCGCCACTGCGGCCCGCGCTCGGGCCGCAGCCAAGAAAGCCCGGGACATGGTGATCCGAAAAAACGCTATGGATGGCGGCTCCCTGCCTGGGAAGCTGGCAGACTGTACCGAAAAAGATCCGGCAAACAGTGAACTCTACATCGTCGAGGGTGAATCGGCTGGTGGATCTGCCAAGCAGGGTCGGGAGCGTCAATTTCAAGCCGTGCTTCCACTGCGCGGGAAGATCCTGAATGTAGAAAAAGCGCGCCCAGAGCGGATGCTTGCCCATGAGGAGATCGCTGCTCTCATCACCGCGCTTGGCGCAGGGCTAGGCGAAGACTACGACCCGACTAGGCTACGGTATCACCGGGTCATCATCATGACAGACGCCGACGTGGATGGAGCCCATATACGCACGTTACTCCTCACCTTTTTCTTTCGTAATATGCCCCACCTCATTGGAGATGGACATCTATACATTGCACAGCCGCCTCTTTATCGAGCCGCGCGCGGACGTTCTGGCACCTGGCTATACAGTGAAGAGCAAAAGGACCGCTGGCTTGCGCAAAAGGTTTTTGGGAAAATCGAGGTGATCTCTGAAGCAGGCGTTGAGGCTTCCCTTAAGGGTGCGCGTCTGGGAGCCGTTCTCGCGCCACTTCGAGAGCTTGCTGAGTGCGTATCAGCGCTACAGTCACTCAGGGTTCCTGATCGAGTCGTCGATCGCCTTCTGAAAGACCCCGAGTTACGTCATCTGGACTTCCGCCCGCCCCCTCCACCCGCCCAGCCCGAGTTGTTTGGCGCTTCATCCACCAACGATATGGACTCTAGCAAGTTGCCTCCAGCCAACGAACCCCCGGAAGAGACCACCCATGACGTGGACGGCTACGAGCTTACGCGCCAAGTATATGAGCACCCAACAATGAGACGAGCATGGCGCCTTTTCGATGATGTCGGTAGCCTTGTAAGCGCCTCACCCTTGACTATCAAAAAGAGTGACCAAATTGTTGAAACTGGGGTACATTGGGCCGACCTTCCTGCAGCCCTCGAGAATAACGCTGACCGCTCTGGCGTCAATGTCCAACGCTATAAAGGTCTGGGCGAAATGAACCCTGAACAATTGTGGGAGACCACGATGGATCCCGCTGCACGAGTTATGCTCCGTGTCACCGCTGACGACGCCATTGCGGCAGACGATGTGTTCCGAACCCTGATGGGTGACGAGGTTGTTCCGCGCCGCGATTTTATACGTACATACGCTCTGGAAGTCCGAAATCTTGATGTTTAGTCGCGCCGGGGTGCCTGCTGATCAGTGACCCGGATTTTTCCTTGGTCGTCCGCTTCCAGCAATGCTGTGAAATCGTATCCACGGCGACGTATCTCATCGCTCCCTCCTTGATGGCGATCCAACACCACTACTACAGCGACCACTTCGCATCCATGTAGCTCCACTGTTGTGACTGCGTCCAGAAGGCTAGTCCCAGTGGATATCGTGTCGTCCAAAACAGCCACCCGCATTCCTCGCTGCACCGGCCCCTCAATTTGCCTGCCTGTGCCGTGACCTTTCGCAACCGGTCGCACGAAGAAGCCTTTAATCGGCGTGCCTGCCTGCCCACTACGGAGCGCTAAAGCGCCCGCTATCGGAACAGAGGCGACCGTTGGCCCGCCGGCGGCTTCTACCCCTGTTTCTAACAGCGTCCTAAATATTGCCTCGCTCACAAGACCAGCGCCGCATGGGTCAAGTGTTAATAATCGGCCATCAAAGTAATAGTTGCTATGTTTCCCGGACGCTAATATAAAATCACCGTATTTTATCGCTCCCAGGCGCTCGGCTCTCGCTAACACTAACTCCGCGATCTCCCGCTGTGATCTAAGCTCTTCGTCCAGCCGTGGGGCAACTCTGTCAGTCACTATATGCGCCTTCCTTCCTTCCAGCACGCTTTAGTCCGTAGAGTCGATTGTTTCGGATGTGCTGCATCACTCCTTTGGGCACCAAGCCATGCACTGACAGCCCTAACGCTAAGCGACGGCGGATTTCAGTACCGCTCAACCCTATCCCCGGGCCAGCAAGACAGACCATTCGCCTGTCCAGAGACGTGACGTCCTGACCCGAGCGGCCAATGGCCACTACGGTACAATGTACCAATAGGCGCTCAGGTTCTCTCCATTTGTGAAAATCGATTAGGGCATCTGCCCCGGCCAAAAAAAACAGCTCGGTGCTAGCGGGCAAGTTTGTTTTGATGTCCCCAACCGTATCCACAGAGTAAGACAGCCCTTCACGGTCCAAATCGACGCCTGATACTTCCATTGCTGGTCGGTCTCGGAGTGTCAACTCAAGCATTCGTAGGCGATCCGCTCCGGATGCTACGACATCTTTCTCTTTCATCCAGGGCCGGGCTGCTGGGACCAATATAAGTCGATCTAGCCGAAGAGCCCGCTGAGCGTACTCAGCGACCTGCAGATGCCCTTCGTGTACCGGATCGAAGGTCCCTCCAAAAATACCTACCCGGTCGGAGTGGGCCTCGCGACACATTTTCTCGATCATCCGCTCCACTGCAGCTCTCTGTCCCCTACTAAGATGGTGGCTCCCGGCCCTGCTCCCATTTCTTGCAGCTTGTTTATAACACCCATCCTCAAAAGTTCTCTGTGGTATTGGAGCCCCACGACGGGGTCGTTAAGATCGCTGCCCATAGCCAGACGTACAGCCTTAGATTTGACCACACGGAATGCTTGGTTTTCTCTGATCACACTGGGGCGCGTCCGAAGCCCTGGTGGGCGAAAAACAGCTATCTGCTCCGACGCAGTTTCTTTGTCG
>CAZXXH010000003.1:11688-18410 GCA_964644645.1 uncultured Dehalococcoidales bacterium | reverse complement strand
TTAACTCTAGTATTCAATAACTCATTCATTTCATTTCGAGTTTGTTCAAATACTCTAAAGAGTACGGTTATTAGATCATTTAATCCTTGTTGACCTGCGGCTGAAATACATAAGATGCCCGCAACTGACGGTTGTATATCATCGAAGACAGACCGGATGTTCTCTAAATCCGTTCGGCTCTGAATTAGATCGATTTTGTTGATAGCAATAACCTGCGGCCTCTTCAGTAGCTGTGGGTCGTACGATGCAAGTTCTTGATTAATTGCCTTTACCCTACTCAGCGGATCTGCCGCACTACTATCTACAACGTGGACTAACATTTGGGTCCGCTTAATGTGTTTTAGAAATTCATCGCCGAGCCCTTTGCCTTCATGAGCACCCTCTATCAGACCCGGGATATCTACAGCAACGAGACTTCCGTGTCCGCGCGTTATAACACCAAGAACTGGGTCTAACGTCGTAAATGGGTAATCTGCCACTCTAGGCTTAGCTGACGTAATCGCTCGCAGAAGACTGGATTTACCAGCGTTAGGCATACCTATAATCGCAACATCCGCTAGTAGAATCATGTCAAGGCGTAATTTTTTTTGTTCTCCTTCCTCTCCAGATTCGCATAATCTCGGCTCCTGATTGTCTGCTCTTACGAACCGCGCGTTGCCTCGTCCACGAGCTCCCCCTCTTAGGTATACCCATATTTCACCATTCTTTGTAAGGTCGACTATTCGATTCACTTGCCCAACATGTGAAATTTCTGATATTCGGGTTCCAAGTGGTACTCTAATGACGATATCCTCGCCATTTGCTCCTTCTTGTCGGTTTCGTTTACCAGCCTGACCATTACCAGCGCGGAAAGACTGATTATTACGAAAACTGTGTAATGTGTTTAATCCAGAATCTGTTTTGAATATAACGGCTCCACCCTTTCCGCCATCACCACCAGAAGGCCCTCCTCCGGGCACGTGTTTTTCCCTTCGGAATAGAGAGACTCCATCCCCTCCTCGTCCCGAACATACTGTTATTTCTACAGAATCAATCAATAGTTCGTATCAGTGAAGCTAAAACTTAATAAACTATTATCAGTCATATAGACGTTAAATAAGTGGATAACACAGTAGATACATACGATATGGCAACATAAATATTAACTTGGGAGTGGAACTAAGTGTGTGTAGCTGTTTAGAACTATTGAATTTTATAGATTTAAGGACTATAAATCCGCGTAAGTTTCAACAATCAACAATAGTTATCCACAGCAATATAAACACGTTATCCACAGCAATAACAACCAACAATCAGGACCGGTTTATCTACAAAGATAAGGGGGTCTAGGTCAGGGTTGCAGCTGCTATGGATTGACGGATTGAGACTAAGGCCTGGCGGAGCTGAGGATCACGTTCAAGATCCTCCTCAAGTTTTTTCTGCGCGTAAAGAACGGTGGAGTGATCTTTACCGCCCAGAAGCTGACCGATCCGCGTGGACGGGAGGTGACTTTCTTCCCGTAACAGGTACATAGCTAATCGCCTAGCAGAAGCCGTGCGCTGGTCTCGACGTTGCCCACGTAAGGCATCTTCATCGATCCCTGTGTGCTCGGCTACCGCGTTTACTACTGCGGCGGTCGGAGCGGAGCGCTTCGGGCGCTCCGCCAGCAAGCTTCGCACCGCGTCGTTGGCCATTTCCGGTGTGATTGGTCGACCCGTTAGTTGAGCGTAGGCCACGATTCTGTGTAAATAGCCTTCAAGTTCTCGGACGTTCGATAGTGATCGTTGTGCCAGCGAGTCAAGCACTTGGGTCGGAATGCGAACATTCATTCCGTCTAGCTTGCTACGGAGAATAGCGGATCTCGTCTCAAAGTCCGGAGGCTGTATATCTGCAACAAGTCCCCCTTGTAAACGAGACTTAATTCTTTCTTCAAGAAGCGACTGTCGAGCTGGCTCATCACCTGTGATAATCACCTGTCTGCCGGTCATGTGCAGTTCATTAAACGTGTGGAAAAATCCTTCCTGGGTTTGTTCTTTGCCAGCAATGAACTGGATATCATCCACCAGAAGAACGTCGGCACTCCTGTATCGTTCTCGGAATGTTTCCGCATCGCCCTCTCGAATTGCCCGTATGTACTCGTTTGTGAACCGCTCGCTGCTCACATACAAAACTCGTAGACCAGCCGCGGCTAGCCTGTAACCGGCAGCGTGCAAAAGGTGAGTTTTGCCAAGACCCACGCGCGAGTAGATATAGAGCGGGTTGTAAACTCGTCCGGGCTCTTCCGCAACCTTTGTGGCCGCGGCGTGTGCTAGAGCGTTGGACGGCCCAACAATAAAGCTCTCAAAGGTGAACGCGGGGTTCATTGGCATGCCCGCGTTGGGCGCGCCTGCGGTTGTTGATTCAACAGGATCATGTTCAGTGTTTGGGCTGGACGTAGAATCCTGGGAGGGCGGGCTGGATACGCGGAACCGAACGTCTACTTGGCGGCCCGCTATTTGCTCTAATACGCGTCCGATCGTTGTGGATAGCCGCCTCTGAAGCATTTCAGCCACAAATGCGCTGGGAGTGCCGACTATCAGTTGCCCATCGGACATAGAGAGCGCCGATGTATCTTTCAGCCATGTTTCGTAATTCGGGCGCGGTATTTCTAACTCAAGATGTCCTAAGGCGGCAGACCAGAGTTGTCGAGCGGGGTCGGACGTCTGTTCAGATTCCAGCAGTGACACAAACCACACCAGTCGCCAGAACTAAATCCGACGAAGCTTAAACCGGCAATATTTTGGGAAAGCAGGGGCGGGACAGCGCCCCGACAGAGGCCGCCAAGACCGGCGACCACCCGAGGCTTAACATACCATGACGTACTCTGGGAAAATCAAGGCCCGCGCGGGCCTATATCTAGCTTATTCAGTCGAATTATTGGTAATTATTGGTGATACAAGTGACAATCAATCGGGTATAGAACGTGCGTTCGTGGGGTGCGGGCAGCCCTGTTTCCCAGAAATTTAGATGCGGAAGTCGTGGTCACTTGACCCGATCGTAATCCACCCGAGATGGGTGCAGTGGAGGGAACTAGCTTGAAGCTAGTGTTCTTTGGATCACCCCAAGAGGCAGCTGGCGTACTCAGTACGCTGATAGATGCGGGGCACGAGATTCCATTAGTTGTCACTCAGCCGGACAAAGCTTTCGGTCGGTCAAAGAAACCCCAGCCGACACCGGTGCGCACAAAGGCAGAGTTGCTCGGCGTGCCTGTGGCTACGAAAAATCCTAATGAGCGAGCGCTATTAGGCCAACTCGAAGGCATATCCGCAGATGCGTTTATCGTGGCCGCGTATGGACGTATTTTGCCGCAAGCCTTGCTGAGCCTTGCCCTGCGGGGAGTAGTGAATATACACCCTTCACTGTTGCCGCGGCATCGCGGGCCCAGTCCTGTGCAAGCAGCGATCTTGGAAGGCCGACAGTACACTGGTGTTACGATCATGTTGCTCGATAAGGGCGTGGACACGGGGCCGATCCTGTCGCGATCAGGGCCTATCACCATCGAGCCTGAAGATACTGGAGGCTCCCTGACTAGACGTCTATTTGATACAGGATCAAATTTATTGGTCGAGACACTCGCTAATTTTGCAAAAGGTGATCTTAAGCTGGAGCTACAGAATGAAACCCAAGCAACAACAACGCGCTTGTTGCAACGCGCGGATGGGCAGCTGGACTGGCACGCTACAGGGGATCACCTAAGTCGAATGATCCGCGCATACGACCCATGGCCAGGAACGCACACCACATTTCGAGGTAAAGTTCTGAAGGTGCTCAGCGCTACCTTGACGAAGCCGACCAATGGTCCACCCGGCTACACCACAGTGATGAGCGACAAGTTAGTAGTGCAGACAGGAGAGGGTGCAGGCCTGTCGCTCGATCGGGTACAGCTGGAGGGAAAACGCCCCATGTCTGGGCCTGAGTTCGTGCGTGGGGCCCGTATGGTTGATAGCGAGCAGCTGCCATCATAGAAATTTGTACGGAGCACACGGCAGATGATAAGAGGCTTGTGTAGGCTGTAATCTAGAGACGGCCCTTAACGATGTCCATTAAGCCGCGCTGGCTGTCTGCGCCAGTTATTTTCTTCATGACACTCTGCATTTGACGAAATTGGTTTAGGATTTGATTTACCTCTGCTGGAGAAGTCCCGCTACCTGTGGCGATACGTTTTCTTCGGGAGCCGTTGATTAACTTCGGGTTAGAACGTTCCGCCGGCGTCATGGAGAACACGATGGCCTCGACTCGTGCCATTCTTCTTTCGTCGACGTCGCTGAGATCCAATTTGCCTCTAAGTGCGCTCATGCCCGGTATCATGCCCAATACATCCGAAAGTGAGCCCATTCGACGCAGTGTCTTGAGTTGATCGACTAGGTCGTTCATGTCGAATTCTGCCCGACGCAATTTTTCTTCTAGCGATCTCCCGCGATCAAAGCTGATCTCCTCGCTAGCCCTTTCGATCAAAGTCTCAACGTCACCCAGGCCCAATATTCGAGAAGCCATCCTGCCGGGATGGAAGATCTCAAGGGCATTGGTTTTCTCACCAACACCCACGAACTTGATAGGCAATCCGGTGACCGACCGCATCGATAGAGCTGCCCCGCCTCGAGCGTCTCCATCCAACTTGGTAATGATTATTCCTGTCAGTCCGATGCGTTCTTGGAAGGCAGCTCCTGAACGAACCGCATCTTGCCCTGTCATGGCATCGACTACGAGAATAATCTCCGTAGGAGACGTTGCTCTCCCGATTTCTTCTAACTCTCCCATCAAGTCATCATCAACATGCTGCCGCCCAGCTGTGTCCAACAACAGCCAATGTAAGCCCTCTGATTTCGCTCGCTCGCGAGCACGGACCGCGACCTCGGCTGCGGATGATTTGGATGGGTCCTCGCAGTGCACAGGTATCGAAAGCTCATGTCCGAGTTGCTGAAGTTGGTCGATGGCGGCGGGGCGGTGTAGATCACATGCAGCCATCATCACGCTCTGCCCACCCTTCTTGAGATGTAGCGCTAGCTTGGCAACGGTGGTAGTTTTGCCGGACCCTTGAAGTCCTGCCATCATCAATACGGTGGGCGATTGAGGTGATCGCTCAAGGGCGGCGGCTTCGTTCCCTAAGATCTGGGCCAACTCTTGTTGCACGATCTTCAACACTGTTTGACTTGGCGAGAGTGATCCGTAGATATTCTGCCCTTGGACTTGTTCTCTAATACGACGAACTAGGCCTCGGGCTACGTTGAAGTCGACATCTGCTTCCAAGAGGGCTAGCCGTACCTCGCGCAATGCCTCGTTGATGTCTTTCTCAGTCAATCGCCCGCGCCGAGCAAGATTGGAGAAGACGCCGGTTAGACGGTTGGTCAAAGACTCAAACAAAGTTTCTTGCTCCTTTGGCCGGAGAAATTGGACGGGCTGTTGAGAGATGTTATGAATAGACAGAAAAACTAGGAGACAAAACCATCCGGCAAAGCTTGATACACCCATTCCCGTTAGCCAGCGTTGAGATTCGATTGGTTTATAGGCTGGCACAACCGTTATCATCATGACCCGGCCCACACAACTTCTCTCGAATCTTCCCTTATTTTAATAGACCGGTAGGATTTGACCATTCAGGTGGTACTCTCACAGAAACGACTTCTCCGTCCGCCGTCAAAGTGCCGCCACTGTCGAACATTTGGGCTCTAAGAACGGTCTTCCGGTTTCCAACGTCCACTACCTGCGCGCGCACCGTAACCGGATGTGCCACCGGGGTAGGCCGCACATACCGTACAGTCAGTGCTGCCGTGGCGTACCACAAAGTGGTGCCCTGGCCGATCTCACGCCCGGCACGCCGGTACGCGTCCGCGATGGAGGTGCATACGCAGTGGCAGTCAATCACAGCTGCGATTATTCCTCCGTTCATCACGTCTGGTGGCATGGCCGAATGATGTTTTGCCGGAGTGAAAATGCAGACAGACTCTTCCCCTTCCCAGAAGCTTTTGATCTGTAGCCCCTTATCGTTCCACGCCCCACACCCAAAGCAATGATTGCCATGCATCTGGTCCTGGAAGAAATCAGATTGATTAGGAAAAGTAGACATATGTGTCTCCGGATCTGGTAGAGGGGGATCGATCTCATAGAACGGAAGCCTTAAGTTGAACGACGAACTAAAAGGCCAATGACCGTATTTGCGCAGATAATACGCCAGAACATGCCCCGACACAGCATGTTTTGGAAAATCAGTTGAGTGGAACAGGGGCCAGCCCACAGTAACAGCGCTAAGCTATTGAGGTGTCGGAGGGGGGTCGCTCCTTACAAAAATAGGAGATTGAATTTTTCCAGATAGTCTGGAAACCCGGTCACTTTACCGCGCGGTGATGTCCGGGCCCCAAGCAAAACGCTGACTAAAAGAGTGCCGGAGCTAAGTAGGGACTCGTCGACGTCTACGAAAACGCCCGCGCCTTTTCCCCCTATTGTTTCGCACTTGATTCGCAACCAAGTCAGGCGACGATTCGCATAGGCCCAGGATGTCTCGGATGCTTAACAGGGGCTTAGCGCCATCAAGGTCGTGGGCTTTCGCTGCGGGTGCCGCAGAGCCAACTTGTCCCCGCGCTTGCATATCAGCGGAAATCCCGGATAACCCTCGAAGATACTGGCCAGTGTAAGAAATGCCGACTGAGGCGATAAACTCAGGGGTACCTTGCGCCACCACCTCGCCACCGTTATTGCCGGCTTCAGGC
>CAZXXH010000003.1:520-11678 GCA_964644645.1 uncultured Dehalococcoidales bacterium | reverse complement strand
CGATAATCCAGTCAGCGTTTTTGATCATATCTAGGTGATGTTCGATGAGAATAACCGTGTTTTTCGCGTCCACGAGGCGGTGCAAAACGGACACCAGGGCGTTGCAATCCTCAAATGAAAGCCCAGTAGTCGGCTCGTCCAATATGTACAGGGTTTGACCTGTGGGCCGTTTGGACAGTTCAGCCGAAAGCTTGACGCGCTGCGCCTCTCCGCCACTGAGAGTGGTTGCTGGTTGGCCAAGGCGAATATAGCCCAATCCGACATCCACAAGGGTCGTCAGTTTGTTGCGAACAGCAGGAATGTTCTGGAACAATTCTGCTGCTTCAGTTACGGTCATCGCGAGTACATCGGCAATACTGTTGCCTTTGAATTTTATCTCAAGCGCTTCCCTGTTATAGCGAGACCCTGAGCACACCTCGCACGGCACCGTCACATCTGGCAAAAATTGCATCTCTATCTGTACGAACCCTGCGCCGGAGCATGGCTCGCATCGACCACCCTTGACATTGAAGGAAAAGCGGCCTGCTTTATATCCACGAGCCTTACTTTCGGGCATGGCGGCGAACACATCTCGCACATGCGCGAATGTACCTGTATACGTCGCAGGGTTAGAGCGCGGCGTCCGACCGATGGGGGATTGGTCGATATTGACTACCTTGTCAACATTGTTAATACCACTAATGCTATCCACCGCTACCGCCGGGTGCTGGGCCCGGTATAATCGTCTAGACAGAGACTTGTACAGGACCTCATTGATCAGACTGCTTTTGCCTGATCCGGATACCCCGGTGACACATACCAGCATGCCCAGAGGAATCTCTAGGGAAATGCCCTTGAGGTTGTTTTCGCGGGCACGCTCAATCCTCAAGGAGCGCCCAATACCACAGCGTCTTGTGTCAGGCACCGGAATGCTTTGGCGGCCAGATATGTAAGCGCCGGTGATTGATGCCTCGCAAGCGCTAAGTTCGTCCAAAGACCCCGCGATGACGACGGAGCCGCCGTGTTCACCTGCACCGGGCCCGAGATCGACAATATGATCTGCGGCTCGCATTACGGCCTCGTCGTGTTCGACGATGAGGACGGTGTTGCCGACATCTCTCAAACTGTACAGTGTCTTGATAAGTCGGTGATTGTCCACCGGATGCAGACCCACAGAAGGTTCATCGCACACGTAAAGCACACCCATAAGACCGGACCCTATCTGGGTCGCGAGCCTAATTCGCTGACCCTCGCCTCCGCTAAGTGTGGACGCGGCTCGATCAAGAGTCAGGTAATGTAGGCCCACTCGGGAAAGGAAGCCGAGCCGGGATTCGATTTCCTTCAGGATTTGACTGGCGATGATCAGTTCACGCTGTGTTAACCGCTCTGCTGGCACTTTACCGTCAGGCCATTTCCCATCCCGGGCCGCGGCCACCCAATGTAGAGCGTGCTCTACGGATTGTTGCGAAACCTCGATAATGCTCATGCCGAGCACCGTGACAGCCAACACTTCACGCTTGAGGCGCAAGCCCTGGCATTGTGTACAAGGGTGCTGGGTCATGTACCGCTTGATTTCTTCACGAACGGCCTCGGACTCAGTGTCGATGTATCGTCGCGCGAGTTGAGGAATTATGCCTTCCCAGGTCGTGCTCCATCGATACATTTTGCCTTTCTGGGTCCGATGCGCCATCTCGATCGCATCCGCTCCGCTGCCGTAAAGTAAGATCCGTAATAGATCCGGACTCATATTAGCTACGGGTGTTGTCAATGAAAAACCATAATGATTTGCTAAAGACCCTATTTGGCTGGCACCCCAAACTGTGAGAGACCCTGAGCGTGCCCAGGGTGCTAACGCGCCATCAGCAATGGTAAGGCTAGGATTTGGGACCACCAATTCTGGGTCCATCTCAAGACGAAACCCCAGTCCAGAGCAATTCGAACAGGCACCGTAAGGGGTATTAAAGGAGAAGTTGCGCGGTTCGAGCTCAGCGATAGAAGTCCCACAGTCCGTGCAGGCAAAATGTTCCGAAAAAACAATATCCTGACCACCTAAGATTGCGGCCAAAATTGTTCCTTCGCCTAACCTTAAAGCTGTTTCCACTGAGTCCGTCAGGCGCCCAATGTCTACGCCAGCCTGTACCACCAATCGATCGGCCACGATTTCTATAGTGTGCCAAGAATTTTTTTTGAGCGTTATTTTTTCTTGAAGTTCTCGTACGGTCCCGTCCACGCGGACCCTGACGAAGCCTTCTTGGCGGGCTCTATCAAGGATGGCTGAGTGTTCACCCTTCATGTGCCTTACGAGTGGTGCAAGGATGAGGATGCGGCTGCCTTCTGGCAATCGCAATATAGCGTCCACTATCTGCTGCACAGATTGTCGTTCAACGGGTTGGGCACAATTAAAGCAATGTGCCCGGCCAGCACGGGCAAATAGTAGCCGGAGATAGTCATAGATCTCGGTCACCGTGCCGACGGTTGATCTTGGGTTCCGAGAGACACCCTTCTGATCAATTGAGATGGCGGGGCTTAAACCTTCGATATTATCTACGTCGGGCTTTTCCATGCGACCCAAGAATTGACGGGCATAGGCGGATAAGGATTCAACGTATCTGCGTTGGCCTTCGGCATATATGGTGTCGAAGGCCAACGAACTTTTTCCCGAACCCGAGACGCCAGTGACCACCACTAATTTGTCACGCGGCAAGCTGACATCAATGTTCTTGAGGTTGTTCGCGCGCGCGCCACGTACGTTGATGAAACGTTCCGACATTGGTGTGACGTGAATCCGGGGAACTAGGGTGAGATCTTGTAAAGAATGGAGCCAATCTAATCTCAGTGTAAGGCTTTACTAGGAGCGCAGCTAACACCTTGGAGAATTTGGCTAACAGAGCAGGGTCTATTGTATCAGTCGCAATCTCCTAAAAGTGTTCAGTAGTAGTGCTCCTTACCGTCTGTGAAGGCACAGAGGCATTCGATTTCCGTAAATCGTCCAATAAGTCGGCTGAATATATTGAACGATCCAACACATGTGTGATGTGCTGGCGCAGCACGCGCTCAGCCTGGCGAGCGCTACCGGAATTGATTTTCAGGCTCGCGACGCTAGGAAAAGCGCTTAGACTCAGATGCCGAAGGAGCTTGATAGTGGGTACGGAAGCAGGGAGAAGAACGTCTCCACCACCAGACCGACACTTGGGACAGACGATTCCCCCTCGAGCGGCTGAAAACGTGTGATCTTGAGGACACAATCCGTCCCCGCAATCCACGCACTCTTTCAGTTCAGGCCGGAAACCCGTTAACCCCAAAAGGTGTATTTCAAACCAGCGCACCAAGACGTTTGGGTCAGGCGCGGTTTCCAGGAAGCGTAGCCCATTTAAAAGGAGCTGGTAAACTGACCTGCTTGGCGCGTCCTCGACGGAGAAACGCTCAGCCAATTCAGCTAGATAGAGGGAACGCAAGGTCAGGCCGAGGTGTTGCTGCAGCCCGACAAAGGACTCCAAGGTTTCAACCTGAGATAACGCATCTATCGTCCGGCCGACTCGGACGGAAAGGCTGATGCGTCGAAGCAGGTCCACATGGCCGCCGACTTTGCTGGTTGGCCGTCGCGCTCCCCGAGCGACAGCTCGCACCAATCCACGATCTGGTGTGACTAAGGTGATCAGGCGATCGGCTTCCCCCAGGTCAAATTGGCGGATCACTACGCCCTCGGTTGTGTAAACCCGCGATCGTGTAGGCGTCATCACCAAATGCCGATTTGGCTAGTTGTTCGGATTTGCCCTTTGTTCGTCGTTATCTGAAGACTGTTGATCGGATATCGCGGGCATCTGAAAGCGGGCCCGTAAGGCATGTGCCAGTGTAGTTTCATCGGAATATTCTAGATCGGCGCCAGAGGGAAGGCCGCGGGCTAGACGGGTGACCTGAATCCCAAGAGGTTCACAAAGACGCTGCAAATACATAGCGGTGGCTTCTCCCTCAAGGTTGGGATTAGTGGCGACTACAATTTCTACGATTGTATTGTCTCGAAATCGATCTAGTAGCTCGGCGATCTTCAATTCTTCTGGGCCTATATTGTTGATCGGTGAAATTACACCATGGAGAACATGGTAAACGCCTGAGAAAGCGCGGCTACGCTCGATAGCTAAAACATCTAGGGGCTCTTCAACGACGCAAATGCGCGTTTTATCGCGACTGTGAGAGTTACAGATAGAACAGAGATCAGATTCAGCGATGTTTAAACATTGTTTGCACAGTGAGATCTGATCTTTTAACGCGATTATAGCCCCTGCCAGTCCCTCTGCTTCCTCACGAGGTGTACGGATCAGGTGATAAGTAAGGCGCTGGGCGCTCTTCGGCCCAATACCGGGCAGACGTCGAAAGGCTTCAATAAGGGCCCGTACCGGGGCTGCAGCGGAGGGCACAAGTTCAGAAGTCATAGCAAAGTAGTGGAGACCTGCGAATACCTAAGAAAAGCCAGGTAGGCCGCCAAGGCCAGGCACATTGAGACCTCCCGTGATAGATGACATTTTTTCAGAGGTTTGATGTTGCGCAGCAGTTACCGCATTGTTGACAGCAGCCACAATTAGATCTTGGAGGATTTCTACATCCTCGGGATCGACGGCTTCGGGTGCAATCTGGATCGACTCTAACGTTGATCCCCCAACTAACACAACCCTAACTACCCCGCCTCCGGCGGACCCTTCGGTGCGCATCTCGGCTAATTCTGCTTGCGCTTTACCAATTTGCGCTTGCATCTGCTGAGCTTGTTTCAAAAAGTTTTTGTTCACCGACCCCTCCTAACGGCTCTCTGCGTATCCAAGTTTAGTCAACTGGTGCCAGAATCAATTATCCGCGCGCCCATTGCCATGGCAGCGCGGACCAACGGGCTGTCCGTGGCGTTCTCCGAATTTTGCGCTGTGGCATTTTTTGCTTCGCCCACCGACACGGATAGCTCCGTTCCATAGGCATCTGCCACGGCCTTTTTGATCATGTTTTGCACGTTCTCATCTAACATTTCTTCCTCTAAGTGCCCCTGGATAGAGCTACTCTTGAATCGCAGAATCAACTTATGGCCCTCGGGCTCGGGAGCGTTGACGTTGCGCAAGAGAGCACCTATAACGTATTTTTTACCTTTGGTACGACGGAGAGCCTTCAAGACTTGACCCCAATTAGACTCAGCAGGCGGGACCACGCGCTGTGGCCGCGATTGAGTTGGCGTGGGCCTACCCGTCTTAGGGGGGAGGGGCGTCTGTCCTGCTGGAGGAATCGCGGGCTCTCTCCTTCCGCCTCGCGCAGAACGGATAGAGCTGGCGGCCGCCGCGTTGGCGGTGTGGCCGCCCGAAGCACTCTTTGACGCCGGCTTAGATACAGCGTTGATGACGGCCAGTTCAAGACCGAGAGGGCCGTGGTCTGAGTTCAAAATCTCGGCTTGTCCGAAAGATGCCAGGGCCTGCAGAATTAGTTCCAGCGATACGGATTTGGTTCTGTCAGCCATTTCCTCAATGACCTCGTCGGGGTGGCTAAGAGCATCATTGGCACCAGCCTTTATCAACATGGCGGCTCGCAAGGTATCTACTATTGCCGAGCGCAGGCTCCGCACGTCTGACCCGAGAGACGCTTGATCATTGATCTGTTGAAGAGCGGCTGTTACATCATGCTTAAGCACCGCAGATGCGATAGCAAGCGCTGCTGCCGTATCGCCTATACCCAGTAGTTCACTGGCTTGCTGAAGATTGATGCTCTGATCCTGTTGGCCATAAGAAATTGATATTTGCTCAAGAATATTTTCCGCGTCTCTAAGGCTGCCCCAAGCGGCCCGAGCGATCAAATCCAATACGTCAGAGTCACAGTTGATTTCTTCTGCAACACATAGGCCTTCTAGGCGCTTGATCACTAGGTCATTCGTAATTCGGCGGAAGTCGAAACGCTGGCAGCGCGAAATAATGGTGAGGGGCACCTGATGAATCTCAGTTGTGGCCAAAGCCATGACTGTGTGAGGAGGGGGCTCTTCAAGCGTTTTAAGTAGTGCGTTGAACGCTTGTGGGGTGAGCATGTGCACTTCATCAATTATGTAGACTTTGTATTTCGCGGAGCCGGGTGCAAAATGGACTTTCTCTCGCAGACTGCGGATATCGTCTATGCCGCGGTTGGATGCGGCATCTATCTCGATGAGATCGAGCAGCCTCCCCTCGCGTACGGCCATACAGTTTTCGCACGTATCATCTGGTTCTCCATCGGTAGAGTTTAGGCAGTTGAGCGCTTTGGCCAAAATTCGTGCACTTGAAGTCTTTCCGACTCCACGTGGGCCACAAAAAAGATAGGCATGTGCGACTTGCCCATTGGAAATGGCTGCTCTCAGCGTTTTTGCTACGTGTTCTTGGCCGACAAGCTCTGAAAAGCGCTGAGGGCGCCACTTCCGGTAAAAGACTTGACTCGCACCTGAAGAGACGGGACCGCTACCATCTGGCCGGTCTTTTTTTTCCTCGCCTCGATCTTCGTTAATCGTCACCAAATTTGTATGCCTAGCCTGTCTACTTCCGCGTCCGAGTTGGTTGCCTAGTGTCGAACCCTCATTATCCGTACGTTGCGTTATGGGCGGAAGAGTCCCGGGCTCCCGAGACTACAAAAGCCTTACGAATTTGCAAGGGCGAGAGAGACAATGGCCTCAGTCTCGCCAAACATGATTCTTCGCTCATCCTGCTTCGCATGATCATAGCCGAACAGGTGTAATAGTCCATGTGCTGTCAGAATGGCCAGCTCTCGTTCTATCGTATGACCATGACTCCTTGCTTGCTGGATTGCCTGCGGTAGAGCGATAGCAATATCGCCCAGGATGGGCGCGCCCGCGTCATGAGCCGGAAAATTGACAGTGGCTTCATTCACGCCATCCTCGCCTGCGGTTACCGTAGCCGGGAAAGCCAGCACGTCGGTAACCTCGTCGTAACCTGCAAACACTCGATTCAATCGCCGCAGAGCCTCATCGTTGGTGATAAGAATAGAAACACCGTAGCAGATGCCAGGGCTGATCCGCTGTAGAGTGATTTTGGCAACGCGTTCCAACAGGTTCTCTGGAACCCTTGAAGGATCGACTGCCTCGGTGCGTAGCTCGACGAACGACTTTTCCGACATCCAATTAGCCCCTCTATGGATGGCGGCCCATGCTAGCACGGGCTCAGTATAAAAGAGTTTATCTGAACGAAGCCGCTCTTATGGCACGCGCCACATCTTCTCGGAGTACACGTAGTTGACTTAGCAAGCGACTATACCTGTGGTCGTTATCTGCCAAACCCGATGCAGCGTCGATAGCGACAGTGAGACTAAGTTCCACCTCGGGCTGGAAGATCTTGTCGACAGCCAGATATGTTCTGGCGTGGAAAAGGGCAGGGATAATATGATCTCGCACGTTGGCCACGTCTCGGAAACTATCCGCACGGCTCGTCGATAGATCTTCAGCGATCTTTACCGCCCGGTCCAGTTCTCTCAATAGTGCATTAGTTACTTTGTCTCCGTGCTCACATGGTTGCATTGCGATTACCTCCCCGCGTTTGGCTCTCTGCCAGCTATCCTGTACCCGAGTTGTAGTATGCGGGTGCCAATCTTAGGGTTATCACATAAGGTGCTTAGCGACAGCCGCAGTCGGGGCCACGCGAGCCATGCCGCAACGCCCACTAACGCTCCTAAAGCGTCTGCAGTGAGGTCAAATGCATGTGGGTGCCGGGTTGCAACAAACCATTGATGTATTTCATCACTAGCACCGTAACTGACCGTGAAGGCAAAAGAAATCACAGCAATGTGCAGTCGCGAGGACCTTAATTGATGGGCACTTGAGGCTGCCAGCCACCTGACTATCAAAAGGGCTAACACCAGAAACTCGAACACGTGTACTGCGGTTGACGTGAATGACCATAAGGTGAAGGGCTTGCCAACATTTTCTAGCTTGTCCGCAGAAACATGCGACAGCCAAAATATGAGACAGGCCCAGATAGTGGCAGGGCCACCTTATATAAAAAACGTTTTCAAGCGAGAGGCCTGATCACCAGTCCAGATCGAACACCAAGTCCGCCGGCGCCCACCAATCTTGCGGACCTGCTTCGGGCACCTTTTGTTGGAACGTCCGCATCAGCAGATCCCACTCCTGCGCTCGAGGGAATTTTGTATAGGCTTGAAAATCTCGTTCGGGTACAAAATCATCGCCCGCTTCGTAGTACATGAATAGATGGTTGGCGATGAGAAAGATTCTCATCTTAGAGATACCGATATCTCGCAGTGCATCAGACACTTCCGGCCAAACTTGGCCGTGATGGTCAATGTACTGCTTTATCATGTGAGGATCATTCTTTAGATCCAACACCTGTCCGAAACTCTTCATCTGCGGTTCCTCCACATGCGAAGCCCGAGCAGGGACTTTCGTAGCACCTTTAACAAGACTCCGCTAGCCTACACCCTGAATGAAATGCTTGTAACGATCGACCTGGCGGGTAAGGAGAGTGTTGATATGAAACGGGTTGGTTTCTTGATGAAAGTTAGGCAGGATCGCATAGATGAATACAAGAATCATCATCGCAAAGTCTGGCCGGAAATGCTGGACGCGCTACGACGCCATGGCTGGCGCAACTACTCCCTCTTTATGAGACAAGACGGTTTGATGTTCGGCTGCATGGAAACCCCGGACTCTTTACAGACAGCGTTGGCAGGCATGGCGGGCGAGGATGTGAACGCTCGTTGGCAGGAGTTCATGAAACCCTTCTTCGAGAATCTCGGCGGAGACCGGCCGGACGAAGCAATGATTGAGTTGGAAGAAGTTTTTCACCTGGATTAGTGTGGCCAGTCGAGAATTGAGATCGAAGGTGATCTGTTAAGGGGATGGTCAGAACCAAGGAAGCGCTCATACAGTTTGAATTGCCTGTAAATAGGTGGAGGCGTCGTGCGTATAACCAGCATCTATCACTCTGGGGTTGTCGTAAGCGATTTGGATAGAGCGATGACGTTCTATATTGATGTGCTGGGCCTGGATCTGGAGAGAGGGCCGTTTCTATCCGAAGGAGAGTGGATCTCCTCAGTTGTTGGCTATGCGAACGTCAAGATCAGGCAGGCCTATGTTGGTGTTGGAGACGGTCACTCAATTGAATTAATTGAATATGTGCGCCCGCCGGGCTGCAAGGATCGAAATACACAGTCTCGAAATTTTGTCGGGGCGTCTCACGTCGGGATGATAGTAGACGACATTGCCACCTGGCACGAAGCCTTGGCGGAGAAAGGGGTCAAGTTTTTCGCCCCCCCTGCTTTACGTAATGCGGAGTTCCCTTGGGCTAAGTACGCTCTCTATTTTCAGGATCCGGACGGCAACTGGTTAGAAATCGTCGAGCGAGCACCAAGACCACCCGGGGCGCAGGGAAATTGACACGACTTATTTCGTGTCGCCATGAATAAATTACCGATTGTTAAAAATTTGAGTGCTAATGCCATCTGTATCGTCGCATTGTGGGAATAGTTGTTAGAATTTCGATTGTGAAGGGTACAGATTGTTATGGAATCTCTCCGCTTTGTCCACGCGGCCGACCTGCATATCGACAGTCCATTCCAAGGGATGGATCAGGTCAACAGTGTGGTTGCCCAACGTTTGCGAGAGTCGACGTACGAGGCATATCAGAACCTAATAAGGCTTTGTCTGGACGAAGAAGTCGACTTTCTGGTAATCGCGGGTGATGTCTACGATGGAGCAGACCGTAGTATTAAAGCGCAGTTGCGTTTCCATGATGGTTTGCTCAAGTTGGCTGAAAATGGCATCCAGGCCTTTGTCGTACATGGAAACCACGATCCATTAGATGGCTGGCTGTCGTCGTTAGATTGGCCTCAAGGTGTGACGATATTCAATGAAAATGTTCAATGGCATCAGGCTGAGCGGACCGGCATCCCTATTGCGCAGATTGCCGGGGTAAGCTACCCAACCCGAGATGTGACGGAAAATCTATCGGCCCGATTCACGTCACCACCGGATCCCCGACTTTTTAGTATCGGCCTATTGCATTGTAATCTTGGCGGCGACCCTCGCCACCCGAACTACGCACCCTGTACCGTAGAGGATCTGAAAAAACCCGGCATCGACTACTGGGCACTGGGTCACGTACACACCCGTAAAATTCAAGAAGATCCCGAGGTTACAATCGCCTATCCGGGCAACTCCCAGGGGAGACATCCTAACGAGGATGGTGCCAGAGGCTGTTTGCTTGTTGATGTGACAGGGGACGGGAAAATTAAGCACCAGTTCAGGCCTCTCGACGTGGTGCGCTGGGAACAGGTCGAGATATCAATTGAAAACATAGGTCAAAAAGACCTTGGCGGCCTCATAGGCAGAGTAAAAGAGAGATTAAGATCTGTGAGCGATGCGGCTGATGGGAGGGACGTGGTATGCCGAATCGAACTTAATGGCAACGGTCCACTGCACAATGACATAAAACGGCCCAACTTTGTTGACGAGTTGGCGGGTGAGCTAAATTCGATGGTAGAGCTAACGCCGCCTTGGTGCTGGGTCGACAGGATCACCGACCGCACGCGACCCGAAATTGATCTTGAGCAGGCTCAAAACCAGGATGATTTCCTCGCTCATTGCCTGAAGGCTGCGAGCGGTCTAGAGCCCGAAGAGATAGAAGGCCTTCTTGATGACGTGTACTCAGGTAGAACAAATCGTCTCCCGATACCATCGGAAGCAGGCTTGTCTTTCGACGATCTGATTGGTGACGTGCGATGGTATCTGGCAGAGCTACTAAGGCGGGAAAGTTGAAATGTTTATCAATGAGATGAACATAGAAAAATTTGGGTTGTTTGAGGAAAAAATACTAGGCCTGTCCCGTGGCCTCAACGTGATCCACGGACCGAATGAAGCAGGCAAATCGGCAGTGCGTGCTTTCCTTAGGAACATGCTGTTCGGCTTTCTCCCCCGAACATCCAAGGAATTTGATTTATATAACTATCCACCACGTGGCGGCGTGGCTAGTGGCAGCATATCGTTTACGACCGATGATGAAAAGGAATATACGGTTCGACGAGTAGACGGGCGAAAAGGTGGACCGGTAGAAGTTTGGGGACGAAACCAGTCCGGCAGCAACGAGCTACTCGATTCACTGCTTGGTCGCTGTTCAGTCGATGTTTACCAGAGCGTCTTTAGCCTCAGCTTGGGCGAGCTTCA
>CAZXXH010000003.1:0-510 GCA_964644645.1 uncultured Dehalococcoidales bacterium | reverse complement strand
TAGTCTCAAGTTTTATATCACCGGTACCTTGGTGGGCGAGCTTCAAGACAAAAATTTCCTAAGCAACGATCAGGTCCGAAACCAGCTGCACTCGGCGTCATTGGGCCTAAGTGGGGTCAACCTTTCGCACCGTGTTAAAGACCTTCAAAGCGAACGATCTAGCGGTGACGGACTGTGGTCACCAAAAAGCGGCAGTCTACGTAAAGGCCTCAAGGATCGCAATGATAGGGAGGCACAACTAAAAGACGCACGAGAGGCGCGGTCTACTTATGGCGATTTAACTAAAACGATCAAGCAGTTGGAAGAAGAATCGGGCTCGCTAGCCGATTTGATCGCTGCTGCCAGGGCCAAAAAGGTGCAGTTGTCGAGCCTCGAACGATTGCGAACAAAAGAGACCGATCTTCGGGACGAGATTCGAAATGGGGACCACGAGGATGTCGGCCGTGCGGCACAAGTTAAGAACCTTCAAATTAACTCCGACTTCTCCAGTAACGCAGTCACGGTTCGCGG
>CAZXXH010000002.1:57272-58986 GCA_964644645.1 uncultured Dehalococcoidales bacterium | reverse complement strand
ATAATTTTCATCCGCTACCGGAGTCCATACTGAGTTCTTGACTCCGTTGCGCATCGACTACTTCAACTGCGCTTCGACTAATTCAACCGATAGTTCACAGGGAGGCCGGGGACTACTCAAGGATCCGGGTCTGCTTTCCACAAGCGAGTGGGCAAGCATCGGCAATGCCATTAAGCTGCTTTGGCTTTGCCTTCTCCTCATGATCACAGCGTCCACCGCGCTAGTGCTGGCGCATGCTGTTATCCCTTCTGCTGTGGCAACGAGGACCATTTCGGACCGGTGGTCTAAGTTTAGGCTTGGACTCTACGCCACCGGCGTGTTGGCTATCACAAGCTTCTTCGTATCGTTAGTGTTTGTTTATTTGGAACTTTATCCAGTGCTCGACAACTTATGGCCGCGATGGTTTTCGTAAACCGCTGTGGTAATCACGAAAGACATCAGGCTGTTGTGTTAAAACCAGGTCGATTCAAGCATGTTTAGGCATTTTTTGAAGTCGTTTTCAGCATCTGCCCGCCGTGTGCCCACATGGTTAAAGATTCTGATTCCGTTAATCGCCGTTGGGGGACTGGCCGTACTTGGTATGATGGCCTTCGTTACTGTATTCATAATTACAGCATGGTTCGGCAATCCCATACCGTTGTTCGGCTTCGATCAAAGTCCGGACCAGCCAATTGAATTCCCCCACACCGTACATGCGGGAACTGCATTACTACTGGACCATAGCGGTGATCCACGCGTCGATGGTCAAGGAGACGAATTACGCGGACTCGGCTTGGATTGCACCTTCTGTCATCGGACAGTCGACAAAATTGGATCGGCTGGCGTGCCACCTGTACAGCAGTGTGTTGTCTGCCACAAAGTGATCGGTGAACCCGGTAATATGGAGCTTGCCAAACTCCGTGCAACGAGTCTGGACGCTGAGACAGCAAGACCCGTTAACTGGCGGAGAGTACACCGGCTCCCGGATCACGTGCGCTTCGTACATGAGCCACATATACGGTTTCTTACAGCACATCCTAGTTCTATCAAGAACTCAACCCCTCAATTGCTGCCGGATGGTACTGTAGTAACCGCTCAAGTATGTGCAACTTGTCATGGAGACGTGGCCGCTATGACAAAGGTTAAACAGGTTGAATCGCTGAAGATGGGCCAATGTGTAGATTGCCACAGAGACAACGGAGCTCCAACGGATTGCGCCACCTGTCACCATTAGGAATCAATAGTATTAATGGCTAAAAAACTCTCCCGTCGCAAGTTCCTAACCATGGTCGGCGCGTCGACCACAGGAGCAGTCCTGTTCGCAGCGTGCGGAATACCGGATCAGGAATTAATAGTTCAAAGCCCACTCGACTTACCTGAGGACCTTGTACGGGGTAACGACCAGTGGTACGCGACTGTATGCGGTATCTGCGAAGGCGGTGAGGGGATAATAGTTCGAGTCATGGAAGGCCGTGCCAAGAAGGTCGCTGGAAATCCAGATTTCCCGACAAACCATGGGAAGCACAGTGTGCGTTGTGATACGGCCCTCCAGATGCTGTATCACCCGGACAGGATTGCAACTCCGCTTGCCAGAGCCGGGAAGAATAGCGATCTAGTCCCGATCTCATGGACTGAAGCTGAAAAGCGGTTGCTTGCCGCGCTTGACAGCGGTCGAGGTCGAATGACCGTTGCAACCAATCCTCTGAGAGGACACACGGGCTGGGTTGCTAATAAT
>CAZXXH010000002.1:56638-57262 GCA_964644645.1 uncultured Dehalococcoidales bacterium | reverse complement strand
AATAATTTTGCCAATGTTTTTGGGGGCCGTCACATAGCGTTCGATGCGTTCGAACAGGGCGTGCTGCACGGAGCGGTAAAGGATGTCCTAGGAGCGAATGTACTACCGGATTTGGATATCGGTAATGCATCTACAGTTCTTTCGTTCGGCGCTGACTTCCTGAGCACTTGGGTGTCACCAGTGCGTTACTCGGTCAAGTACGGCCAATTCCGAGGCAGGAAGTCAGGGCGAGGAACTCTTATTCACGTCGAGCCTCGTATGTCTATGACTGCCGCCAACGCCGATCATTGGCTGTCGCCTAAACCGGGTACTGAAGGCATTTTGGCCCTAGCCATGGCACGAATTATCACGGATCAAGGACTGGCCAGCAGTGCTGAAATTGAGGCTTTCGAGGCTCATGCTCCAAGTGGCAAAATTGGGACATACTCTGCCGATGAAGTGGAAGGGCTCACTGGACTACGTAAGGAAACGGTAGAGAGCGCTGCCCGCGCGTTCGCCACCCAAAGACCCAGCATAGCCTTTGGTGGAGGCACCGCCGGTGCATACACCAATGGCTCGTTCAACCTATCGGCAATATGGGCTCTCAACTATCTGGTAGGAGCTGTGGGTAACACAGGAGGTGTT
>CAZXXH010000002.1:48710-56628 GCA_964644645.1 uncultured Dehalococcoidales bacterium | reverse complement strand
GAAGTCGTGGCGAAAAAATAGGATCCCTTTTCTTCTCCCGTTGCAAATCGATGGAGGTGTGTCGTGGCGGAAAACGAAAACGGGGTCGACTTGGTCGTCCAGAAAACCCCTTGGTGGTGTATTTCAGGATTCCTTCATCTTCTCTTCCTGATGGTGGCGGCCCTGCTCGTGCCGTCTACCTTTGAACTGGAACTGGAAGAGGAGTCCTCGGGAACTCACCAGCTACTCGCACTGAAGGCGCGAGTCGATCATGTCCTAAAGCATGGTGGTGTCGCACTGATCGATGAGCTTAATGCGTACCTGCATCCGCTCATGGAGCTCCGTTTGAGGAATGGGAAAAAGAACTGGCACAATGGCGGGCGGGCAATGTTGAGACGGTTATAGTACGTGGAGCTAATTTAGTTCATGCACTGCCGAGATCCGTCGACGTAGCCGGTGCCATAAGAAACGTAAAGAATGTGGTCGCGTTTGCCACGGTGCTGGATGACACGGCAGCTCAAGCAGATCTCGTGCTTCCGGAAAAGACATTTCTGGAAGAATGGGATACCGATATACCGGAACCTGGGCCAGCATATCAAGTGGTCGGCTTCCAACAACCAGTAGTCAGTCCGCCGCAAAATCTGGATGGAACAGACCTGATCTCTGATAGTCGTAGTTTCGGAGACGTCCTCTTATGGGCCTCTGGTGGGGCATTGGGTGTTGGATCAATGCGGGAGTTAGTCCAAGGCGCGGCCGACGAGTTATTCGCTCTAAACCGTGCGACTGACTCGGTAAAAGCGCCAAGTGCATCACTGTTCATGAACGGCATACTACGAAGGGGCGGCTGGTGGGATATGAAATCTACACAGCATGTTCCGGACCTACCGGTTAAATCCGAAGGCCACTGGTCTGATGCCAAATTTTCTTCAACGGCCGATGTCGATGGAACAAGAGAATTTTACTTAGTACCCTTTATGTCTAATGGCTTATTGGATGGACGCACAGCGGCAACACCATGGGGGCAGGCGTCTCCCGATCCCATGTCAACAGGTGTGTGGGACACGTGGGTGGAAATAAACACAGTGGTGGCGAAAGAACTGGGAATCTCGTTAGGAGATCGTATTTTCCTCAGAACTTCAACCGGTGAAGTAGAAGTACTGGCATATCCACACCCTGGCCTCGCGCCTGATGTGCTTGGCGTACCTGTCGGTCAAGGTCATGAAAACTTTGGACGCTACGCCGAAGGACGAGGGGCAAACATCCTCTCAATTTTGGTCGACAAGAAAGACGAAAAAACAGGGGCGCTAGCCTGGGCTTCGACCAAGGTAAAGCTCTTGCGAGCCGGTGGACGCCGAACCTTGGCGAAATTCGAGGGAACTGTACCGGCTTTCCCTGTGGAACCCGGCGTGCCTATCTTGGTAGTTGGGCATGGTCAAACGGCGCACGAGGCGGAAGAACAAGCTCACCACGAGCATCTTCGGAAAATTTCAGAATGAGGAGCCAGACTAACTAAATGGTCAATACTCCAGCAAAACACAAATGGGGCATGGTGGTTGATATCGATCGCTGCACTGGCTGCCAAGCCTGTGTCTTAGCGTGCCAGGCAGAAAACAACCTACCTCTCAACACAGACGACATGTACAAGCGGGGACGCGCGTTCTCATGGATTCGCGTAGAACGATACTGGGAAGGAAAATTCCCAGATGTCAAGGCCCGCTTCATCCCCATAATGTGTCAGCACTGTGAAAATGCCCCGTGTGAGCCTGTGTGCCCTGTTTTTGCCACGTACCACAATCCTGAGGGTCTTAACGTCCAAGTCTACAACCGGTGCGTGGGGACCCGATACTGTGCCAACGGCTGTCCATATCTGGTCCGTTTTTTCAACTACTGGGAACCCGTATGGCCGGAGAATCTGAGAAACCACCTCAACCCTGATGTAACCGTGCGCAGCCGGGGAATTATGGAAAAGTGCAGCATGTGCATCCACCGTATCCGTCGAGGAGTACGGGAAGCGGCACGAGATGGGCGGGATTTGAAAGACGGTGATATCCAAACTGCATGCCAGCAAGCTTGTCCGACTGATGCGCTGGTGTTCGGTGACCAAAATGATCCAACAAGCCGAGTTTCAACAATGAAGAGTGACGACCGAGCTTACTCGTTACTCCCCCACCTGAGTACGGATCCAAACGTCACGTACTTAGCCAAAGTCGACCCTAACAAGGGTGGTGGTAATGACCACTAACAGACTTGTTCAACCAGCACCGGACCATCGCCCAACCCGAGGCGAGGTAACGGCCGAACTGATCCGTGACGTTAGGCCGTCCAGCACCCAAGCCAAATGGCTTATGGTCGGTCTGGCGATCCTTGGGGCCCTTGGCGTAGTTGGCGTAATAATGCGCATAGCCGACGGATTCGACGACCTATCAGCCTGGGGCTACTATGCAGCTGTAGTATCTTTCTTACTCACTACAGCTGGCGCTGCTCCTTTAGCCGCCATTGCCCCGAACCTAGCTAAGGCTGATTGGGTGCGACCAATCGGCCGACTCGCTTCGATCTTCTCAGTCGTCAGCCTTGTAAACGTATTGTTGATAATTCCTTTGTTATGGGTATTGCCACCGCTAGTCGACAGCGAAGGGCTGCGCCGCCGCTCCATCTGGTTTGAGGGACCAGATTATTCACCACATATTTGGGGAACTCTCGCGCTCGTCGGGCTAGCGATTTGCGGGCTAGGCCTCTTGTACTCGTCATCGTTACCAGACTTAGCGGCGATTCGGGACCACGGACGTGGATGGCGACAACGTTGGGGCGCGCGACTGGCTAGAGGTTTCGTTGGTACAGACGGACAGTGGCGATCACTTAGAATGCGAATTGGTGTCATGGGGTCGCTTTACTTCTTGTTCCTCATATTTACCCATTTCTTGATATCCACAGACTTCGCTATGAGTCTTGTGGCCGGATGGCGCGATGCTATATTCCCAATGTTCCACGCCATGACGTCACTTCAGTCTGGTGTTGCGGTAACAATTTTAGCGATGTATTTCGCTCGCCGATTCGGGAAACTAGAGCGCTACATCACAATTGAGCAGTTCTGGCCCCTATCGAAGCTGCTTCTGGCCACTTCATTGCTATGGTTCTATTTCTTCTTCAGCGGTTTCATAGTGTTCTGGTATGGCAGATCAGGATCAGACCAGATGATGTTGGAATTGCTTGTGACTGGACCTTATAGGTGGGTCTTTGCCGCTGCCATATTTTTGGCATTTTTTACTCCTTGGTGGCTACTGGTTTGGAACAGATTACGCGTGAGCTTTGTTGGGCCTACTGTGGTCGCCGCCATTGTTCTAATAGGGAACTTTTTGGACCGGGTAAGGTTATACGTAGCGGCTTGGCACACAAGCTCCGAAACAAACATCCATGACCGGTTCATTGATCACGTACCTCTGTCACCCGTATGGCCTGAAATGGCTGACTACCTAGTTATCGTCGGTGCACTCGGTGCAGCGACTCTCCTCTATCTGCTGACCACTCGTCTCATTCCAGCAGTCTCCCATTGGGAAATACAGCAGTCGTTATTGATAAGTAGACCCGTACGATATATGCGCACACATGCCATGATGATAGGAAAACCGGACTGATAAAAGTAGATCGGGCCGCTGGGCCCGCCTAGGGAAAGAAATGCAACAACGCCGCGCTCTAGATGAAAAGAAAATTAACCGGGAGTTGCTGATTGGCAACCTTCAGACACCACCTTGGTGGATGCCCACGGTCATAGTCCTTACCTTCTTCGTCATAATTGGCTGGATTTTGATCGGTTTAATGATCAACAAAGGGCTCGGTGTCACAGGTCTCTCACGACCTGTCTACTGGGGTCTATTCATCGCGACGTTCGTTTTCTGGGTTGGAATCAGCCACGCGGGCATCATGATTTCTGCCATACTGCGGTTGACTCAAGCGGAGTGGCGCCGCCCAGTCACTCGTGCAGCGGAATTATTGACCGTATTCTCGCTTATGACAGCTTTACTGTTTCCCCTCATCCACGAGGGACGTCCGTGGCGAGCATATTGGTACGCACCGTTCGACTTTGCACGAGGTATTTGGCCAAGTGTACGATCTCCCCTTGTTTGGGACCCAGCAGCGATAGGCACGTATTTGACTGGCAGTACACTGTTCCTGTATGTCGCCCTATTACCTGACCTTGGCAACCTCAGAGACCGATCGGTTGGGTGGCAAAAACCTTTGTACACCGTACTGGCGCTAGGATGGAGAGGGAACCCTCGGCAATGGCGTCTGCAGACCGTAGCTGGAATTCTACTGTCTGCACTAATGCTCCCCATTTTCGTATCGGTTCATTCGATTGTTTCTTGGGACTTCGCGATTACTCCAGCGGTTGAAGGCTGGCATTCCACTATATTCGCTCCATATTTCGTGATCGGAGCTGTTCACTCAGGTGTGTCTGCGGTAGTAACAATGATGGCTTTAATGAGGTGGCTCTGGAAATGGGATAACTTCATTCGCCCAGAGCACTTCGACGCGTTAGCTCGCCTGCTAATTGTTGTTGCGACCGCTTGGCTCGGTTTCACTTTCTTAGAATTGTTGTTCGCCGTTTACGGGCGTGACGCGCCTGAAATTGCTTTGAGGGAAATGCAAATCTTCCAGTGGCCGTGGTCAGCTCTCTTTATTGTGTTTCTACTGACTGGATACTTTATTCCTGTAACTATGTGGATGTTTAAGCGCGTGCGAAACAACATCGCCATGATGTTCTGGACCTCTATTCTAGTGAACGTTGGCATGTGGCTTGAGCGTTTCTTGATCGTTGTACCAGGCCTCGCGCGTAAACAGCCGTTCGTATTTACATGGGATAACTACACTCCTAGCGCAATCGAGATATACCTACTGTTTTGGTCAATCTGCTGGGTTTCGCTTTTGATGTTGCTGTTTGCCCGCTTCTTCCCATTAGTTCCGCTGTTTGAGGCGAAGGAAAGTCAAGCATTCACCACAGAGATCAAAGTAGGGCGCGCCAACGTACCGGCCGTCCTTCGAGAACACGAATAGGAGTCACCTATGGCCAACAAAAGCATTTTGGGCCTGTATGAGAATCCGGAATCGGGTGCTGATGCGATGGATGCGATTAAAGAAGCTGGATTTCCACTGGGTGACTTTGATGTGCTAACAGGCACGCCCTATCCCGAAGGAGCGTTCGGAGAGTATGTGCCACAACACAGATTATTCAGGTTCCCGTTATTCGGTGCCCTTCTGGGGTTAACAATCGCTCTCCTATTCACAGCGGCTACACAACTAGCCTACCCTGTCGTGTCTGGCGGCAAGCCGATACTATCCATATTCGCCATGATAATCATCATGTACGAACTCACTATGCTGTCAGCTGTTATTGCTACCGTAGTCGGGATCATTTTTGAGTCCCGGCTTCCCAATTTCAAAATGGGGGCATATGACGAACGAATAACAGAAGGCTATATTGGTGTAGTGATTAGCTGTGACGAAGATCGTCAAGCCGAAGCTGAGCAAGTGTTACGACAAACGGGCGCGATGGAGGTCAAGGTCGCATGACCTCTCAGTCTGCGAGTGCTCTGATCATTAGTTGTTGTCGGCGGCTTGGTTTTGTCGCTGGATCTTTGCTAATTTTCGCTTTAATTGGAATGGCATGCCTCCCACAGAGTACGACCTATCCAATCGAAATTTTCGCAGAGATGCACTACTCACAAGCCCACAAGTCCCAAGAACCTCCTCGGCTACCTCCACCATCTGAGGCCGTTGCGTTCACACCTCTAGGGGACCTAGAAACCCCTGGGCACACTAAAGAGATGCTAATTCCGGAAAGGCAAGAACGGCAATATTCCCCGGAAAGGGCATCTGAATTGTATCGAGTGAACTGTGCTGTATGCCATGGATCGGCAGGGCTGGGAGACGGACCAGCAGCCCAACACATCTCCAACTCGTTTAGTTACTACGCATCAGAGACAGGACAGGCATACCCTAAGCCTACTAATTTACAGACAACCCGCGTTAACAAAAGTGAAGAAGTCGTTTTTTCTATCATTTCAAATGGCATAGTTGTTATGCCAAAGTGGCGTTCACTGCTGTCCGAAGAAGAGCGTTGGGATCTGGTCAAATATATCTTCGATGAGCAAACAGGACTAGGCAGTAGCCCACCATAAACTTAAACTAATTCAACGTCTCTCGGATTAGATCGTCGCGGAAAATCAGTCTGGTTTAGATATTGGCTGTATTTTTTATATAACGATCAGTGCTTCACACCCCATCGTCGAGGTTAATTCATATACCTTTAATCGGGCTATGGTTGATCAATCAAATATTACTGTAGCCGAGCGATCGCTCGGTTTAACTCGGTCGTACAGTGCACTGTCAAAGGTCATTATGTCGATGATCATTATTTTGTGCGTCGCAGGTATAGCGTGTACGACCAGAGAACTTTCATCAGATGATCGCGCTTTCGTTCTCGACCGGGAACTCATGTGTCCAGTATGTGCCGGACTAACTATAGTTCAGTCAAACGCGAGAATCGCTTCCGACATGAGGATGCTCCTTCGGGAGCAAATAGCTTCAGGTGCCTCAGATAAAGAAATTAAAAACTATTTCGTTGAACGTTACGGCAATGCTGTTTTAGCAACCCCCCCTGCGCATGGATTCTCCCTAGTTTCATGGGTGATCGCAATATCCATTGCACTTGGAGGCATCGTTATCCTTATAATTGTGATGAGAGCAATGCGGTATTCCAGAGAACCCGATAGGAATATCGTTGAGACCAAACCCGACTTAGTTAGATACTTGCGAATGGTTGACCGTGATATAGACGTCTTCATGAACCCTCAGCCACCCATCCGGAGTTCATCGACACAATCCAATAAAAGTAACGACACGGGGTCTGAATAGTTGTCTGAGTTCGGCACTATTACCATCGTGTTGGGTTTGTGCTTGGCACTATATGCGATGGTAGGATCGGTAGCCGGAGGTCTCGTAGGGGCCTCCAACTTGATCGTCAGCGCTCGACGGGGCGCGTACCTAACCGTCCCTGTCGCGATGGCAGCTGTGGGTACGTTAGTAATCGGTTTCGTTACCCACGATTTCTCGATCAAATACGTGTACGATCACTCAAACATGGTGATGGATACAGGTTACACCTGGGTAGCACTGTACGCGGGTAATGAAGGCTCGTTGCTATATATAGCTTTCGTGCTGGCAACGATTTCGTTTATCGCCATTCGATTCACGGTAAACAGACTCCCAAGGTCGTTACCGTACACCATCAGTATATTGATGGGTGTGTTGGCGTTTTTCTTCGCAGTAATGTTGTTCTGGGCCAATCCATTTACACCCCTCCCGTTCGAAGCACACGACGGGACAGGAATCAACCCACTGCTGACCCACCCTGGGATGTTCAGCCACCCACCAATGTTAATGGCCGGGTTAGTTGGTGTAACCGTGCCGTTCGCGTTTGCCGCTGGCTCTCTTATAGCGGGGCAATCCGGAGATGAGTGGGTCGACGCCGCCAGGGTATCAGCAATCATCGTGTGGACCATACTTGGCGTCGGACTAGTTCTGGGAGCCGGGTGGGCATACACGATTCTGGGAGGGGGGGGGTATTGGAGTTGGGACCCCATTGAGATGGTTGCTTTCATGCCTTGGTTAGTCATGACAGCATTTCTGCATTCAATAATGGTGCAAAAACGGCGAGGGATGTTCCGCATGTGGAACATCGTGTTGCTCTCGATCGCGTTCGTCTTGGCACAGTTTGGAATGTTCATCAATCGCGGCGGTCCGGTCGTATCAGTCCACTCATTCGCATCATCCTCAATGGCGTCGGACGTGCTTGACACTGGAACATCATTCGCGTGGAGCTGGAAATTTGTCCAGCCCAATGCGATATCTTTATTATAGCTTATCAAATTTTCCTCTGAAATGG
>CAZXXH010000002.1:30561-48700 GCA_964644645.1 uncultured Dehalococcoidales bacterium | reverse complement strand
GTTTAGTGATCGCCTTTGGAGTTTTTTTCTGGCGTTATCCAAGTCTAAAGAGTGATAGACCACTTGAGTCGTTCATGTCTCGCGAGGCTTCGTTTCTAGTCAACAATTTCCTACTGTTAGGAGTTGCGTTCGTGACTCTATGGGGGGTCATATTTCCACTATTCGCCAACTTTGCGCAGCAAGAAACGGTATCCGTAGGTGCTCCGTTCTATAACCGGATTAACGGGCCAATATTATTATGCGTTGTGATACTCATGGGTGTCGGGCCATTGTTACCATGGCGTCGCACAAATAGCCGTTCCCTGATGCTATGGCTAACAGGACCTTTGATCGTAGGCTCAACGGTGTTCACTATACTCATCGCAGTTGGCCTCAGGGAGCCACTCGCCGTAATCGCATTTGGGGTTGTAGCATTTGTAAGCGCTGCAATTGGTGAAGAGTGGATCCGAGGCACTATCGCAAGACGTGGTAAGGGTAAATCCTGGTTGGCAGCTTGGTGGGAACTGATAAACAGCAACCGACCCAGACATGGTGGCTACATCGTCCATATCTCAATCCTCCTTCTTGCCATAGGGGTTATTGGTACCACCTTCTATAATCAGCGAATCGACGTCACATTAGCTTCCGGCGAAAGCATGGTTCTTGATAATTACCGAGTGGAGTTTGTAGACGTCGGATCAGAAACTAGATCCGACCGTATAGCTCGCTGGGCAAACGTAGACGTTTACACTATTGATCCCGCCGAATACGTCTCAGACCCGGCCAGTTATCGCACAGAAACAGGCACATACGCGACAAGCGCAAGTGGATATCCCAGTGATCGTTTGGTTGGTCAACTGAAACCGTGGAATGCTTTCTATCCCTCGTCCAACATGGCCTCGGTGCGTGCTGGCATTCGCTCGACGCCTGTAGAAGATCTTTACATAGTCCCAAGCGACTTTTTAGAAGATGGGCGGGTTGTATTAAGAATAAGCATAAATCCGCTGGCTTGGTGGCTTTGGGTAGCCGGCCCCGTTTTCGTGTTGGGGTCGATATTTGCGCTGTGGCCCAATCGTAGATTGGAGCCTAGGCAACAGTTAATGGCCGTTCAACATGATTAACAGAAAAGCCCCGTGTTCAACTGCCAAGATTCAATATAAGGCGAAATTGCACTGTTACCAGATATTCTCTACGGCTCAACATCCTCATTCATGACTGCTTCCTAAAATGGCCGTGGTATTGGGTGTTTTTCTAGTGCTGGTTACTTTGTCAGTACTTGTGTTTCCATTGTTGAGACGGTCTTCATACATTAATCCGGTGACTACCGGATCTGGACACAGTGAGGTAAAAAAATTCAGAATCTATCAATCTATGGTGGACTTAAAGAATGATTTTGAATCAGGTGAGATTCCTGAAAATGAATATCACTCGCAATTGACCGAACTGAAAATCGATGCAGCCAAGCTAATGCATGTCCAAGCAGAATCAATAGTCACAGAAATCGATGACCTCATACTGGAGCAGGATATCAAGGCAGCCCGCAAGTCCATACAAACACCAAGTGAACGACCAATAACACCGACAGGAAGCAAGGGTTAAGGTTCGGTAACTTGAAACAAATGCTGCGGTATACGGCCGCTTTTACCATATGCGCGGTGATGATTGTTCTGCAGAACCCAGCCATCTCGGCAGAGCAGTCCGACACCACGCTTTTAGGACGAGTTGTGAATGGAACGCCCGGTGCTGCTGTACCTAAAGGCCTGCAGCTGGTGTTGTTAACCATTGAAGAGAGCACTGGACATATTGCAAACCGGCAATTAACAACCGTGGGGTTGAACGGATCTTTCGAATTCAACGACGTGGAGCGCTCCCCGCTATTTAGCCTCCGCCTCGTTACTGAATACAACGAAGTGACAGAGGCTTTGATGCTGAATTACGATGAACCCTGGAATGACGTGGAAGTGACCATCTATGAAACAACCACATCTTTTGAGGATATTCATATTTTCTCTTATGTTCTCGCAATCCCATCCGTGATTGTTCGCGAACGTGTGATAGGAATACTCGGCTCAATCGTATTGCGCAATACAGGCAACGAAACAGTTATCCCAGACATTAAAACTTCGCCTCCGTCCCTTTTACGAATCGCTTTACCATCCGGCTATACCCACCTCAAGATTGAGAGTGATCTTGGCGCTATAAATGCACAAGCGATCTCAGAGGGATTCGCATTACTAGATCCAATCACGCCTGGGGAGCACATGATCCTATTTCAATATATGTTGAAGTACGATGAAGACTTTCTAGATATACCTATCAGCCTGCTATATGGAGCCGAACAGTTACGCGTTTTGCTGCAGGAAGAGTTCGGTACGGTCAAGATCGATGGCTACCAGAGTACCGAATCAGCAGTAATTGACGATAAGGGATACCAGCTCGCTGAAGTCAATGGGTACGAGCCTGGCACTATAGCTTTGGTTAGCATCAACGGTCTGCCAACTCCCACGCTCGCCGAATCCGTACTAGGATTCTTTGATGATCATACTAGTGTCATAACGGTAGGCTGGTTTGGGGGTTTAGGGATGTTGATCACGCTCACATATGGCTTCTTCTGGCACCATGTTGTCAGGCAGCGTGCCGCCCATAGACGTTCAGAACTTGTACAGATGATCGCGCGATTGGATGAGCAATATGACGGTGGAGTCATTACTGGACGAGATTACCAAGAAAAGAGAAGAGACCTAAAGCAACAGGTGCTCAAACGACAATCAGTAAAACAAGAAAACACAGAGAACCATTGAAGCACGTACATCGCTTAGCATAGATCCGTAGATAATACGTTCAAGCCGTGAATAGACGATTTATTGCCCTAGTAGCTGGCACACCTGCACTTTTATTGGTGGCTCTCTTGCTATGGTCCACTGTGTCGACGAACGGCTCTCTCGGCAGGCCTGGTGTAAATGACGAGTTTGGTAGAGTCGAACTATCTACGCCATACAAAGTCGACTTCAACCTCGACACCTTATCTGGCAATCATGTTCAGTTATCTGCTTTACGAGACCAGATTGTCATGGTTGATTTCTGGTCTTCATGGTGCCCACCTTGCATAAAAGAGGGCCCAATTTTAGCCCAAGCGTATGACAAGTGGCATAGTGAAGGTGTGGAGTTCGTGGGAATCGCGATTTGGGATGACGAAATCCCGATCCGGGATTTCGTAAGTAAACACAACACCAGATATCCGAACGCAATGGACCCCACAGGGTCCACTGCCATCGACTTCGGCGTGAAGGGGCTGCCTGAGAAGTTTTTCTTCAACCGTAAAGGCCAAGTGGTCCGAAAATATATTGGTCCTATAACCGCAACTGAGCTCGACAGAATCCTCACAAACCTAAGCACTATTCGCTGATATCGATCATTGGACGAACAATCTTCCGAACTAAGTCAGCACACCGGAACACGAAGTTGACCACGGAATGACTCTAGCTGGCAGGAGATCCACCGTTAATCTGAATAGCTTGGCCAGTAATGTTTCGAGCTCTATCTGAGCATAAAAATACGGCTAGCTTGCCTACGTCTTGGGGTATCTGTTCACGGCGCAGCGGCGCTTTCTCGTTAACCCACTTCAAGAACTGATCCCGCTGTTGTGAAGATGCACCAATAACATCTCTCTTCTGACTTGTACGAGCCTGACCCACTGGTGGAGGTGACCAGATAACGCCTGGGCAGATACCGTTCACGTTGATATTGAAAGCACCGAGCAAAACAGCGTACGACTGAGTCACATTGATAGCAGAGGCCCTCGATGCTGAATAATTGGAGAAGTTTTCCTGATTCAGTACAGTCGCACCAGCTGTACCGGAAATTACATTCACTATCTTGCCAGTTCGCCTATTTTTCATATGTGACTCAACAGATTGCGTAGCGTGGACTATTCCGCGCACATTGACCGCGAACGCTGCATCCCAATCAGCCAAGGTTGGAGACTGCCGGTCAAACCATCCTGACCCTCCAACCACACTGGCGGCATTAACCAAAATATCTACTTGACCAAATTCATCAATAGCCCACCTGGCCATTTCATCCGTGGATGACGAATTACTCACATCAACGGTCAGTGACGCACTCACACAACCGTTACCCCGTATTTCATCAGCCACAGACTCAGCTCTCATCGGTTCTAGATCGGCGACAATAACCTGTGCGCCATGGCTGGCAACTACCTCGGCGACACCTCGTCCTATATTACTGGCGCCGCCGGTCACGATAGCGCCACGGCCCGTAAGCTCCATATCAGAGCTATTCCAATGTGCCTCTAGCTAAAGAAAAAACCGCCATCCACATTTATCGCTTGTCCGGTAATATTACGAGCTTCTTCTGATACAAGAAATGCGGCCAATTCAGCAACATCGTCAGGGGTCTGTTCCCGTCCCATCACCATATTTGCCTCAACCATTCGATCAAAAACCTCTCGCGCGCCCAGGCCTCTGTAATTCGGGTCGTTCTGTGCGTAACGAGCACCAACCTGCTCCCACATGGGTGTCCATAACAGACCTGGACATATAGCATTGACATTGATGTTGAATCGACCAAGTTTCATAGCCGAAGAGTACGTATAGTCTATAACTGCAGCCTTGGACGCAGAATAATGTGGCAGCGAAGGCCTCCCTGCTCGACCGGCTACTGATGCAATGTTAATTATCTTGCCCCATCGACGTTCCTTTAGCACCGGTTCAACCGCCTCAGTTACATTAACTACTCCCTTAACATTAACTTCGTAGGTAGACAACCAATCATCCTCTCGGGAGTGCGGGATCTCATGCCAGCCGGGCGCACCGGCCACTCCAGCATTCGATACAACTACATCAATTTTTCCGAAGTGTTCCAGCCCAGCTGCAACCATGTCTTTAACGTCTTCCACCCTAGTAACGTCAGTCTCTATTGCAAGGACATCAGTATTTTCCAATCGCGCGTCATGAGCGGTGCGCTCCAAGGCCTCGGGATTGAGGTCAGCGATCACAGTATTAGATCCTTCGCGAGCCAATTTTAATGTTAGTGCTCGCCCTATACCAGATGCACCGCCTGTAACAAGCGAAACATACCCATCAAGTGACAATATGAGTGTTCCCGATACTACAACTTAGGTGACTTTGGCGAATAACCAGAAGCCATCCAGCCTATTATACTGCTCGCATAAGATTAACTTAGACAACGAGGTTATAAGTGTCTATCAGTCGCAAACGCGCCTTGGCATACGGGTATGAGTTGATTGCTGTGCCGCGATCTCATCTGAAAGTAGAGCTAATTCAGACACGCGAGGGAGTCTCTCTGTACCACAAAGGGCGCGTGATCACAAAGGTCTTCCTAAACCGCAGCGGCATGACGGCGGCTGCATACATGGTAAACGCGCTTGGCGTACAACCTCCGCCTATAGGGGGTCGTGTAGGGGCTATGGTTTCGACAGGTTTACTACATCGAGTGTTTGCACTGTCTTCGTTGAACTACAAGAACACCACGTCTACCAAAGTCGCCGATCGCCTGCTGGAAGAGGCGGTATCAATGCATCGATCCAGACTTGACGAAAATTAATCTACTCCATCTGGTTTAACGGCACGCGTGATTGCCTTTCGACAATGGTCTTTTTACAATCGATCCAGTTTTATAGGGGACAATACCCAACCGAGTTGAACAAGAAAAATACATGAGCCTGACAAACTTACCGACCGGACACCGCTTCGAACAACGGTCTTTAGATATTAGTCCAGAGTACGTAGTTCGCTATAGAGCGGCCTTGGGAGGGGCTTCTGACAAAAATAAGCGATCTGTTGATCACGTACCCCCCATGGCCCTAATAGCTGCGTCTCTCAGTGAGGTAATCAAGGAAATCGCATTCGGTGCAGGAACAATTCACGCAGCGCAAGAGGTGTATTTCGCACGTTCAGTGAAAACAGGGGAACGCGTTTACACTGTTGCAGAGATATCGTCGAACGTAGTTAGGCAATCCTCTAGAATTACAATAATAAAATCCACTCTTAGTGACAACAATGGAGCCTTGGTCGCATCCGCGACAAGCACCGTCATCACGCCAGTCAATAATCTAGATGCTGAGTCAAATCATGAGATTTCGCGCATATGATTGAGCCTAAGCAGGTTAATAAGTCTCATCCCGGTGCAGTAGGCGACGTTTTACCTGAACTTGCGAGGTTAGTAACTCAAAAGCAGGTGGATAACTACGCAGAAGCCTCCGGTGACTTCAATCCTATCCATATAGACGAACATTTCGCCTCTGCGACGCAGTTTGGTGGTCGTATAGCTCACGGAATGCTTCTTCTAGCCTTTGTATCAGAGATGATGGACCAAGCGTTCCCAACAGGATGGGCTAATGGTGGCAAATTGAAGGTGCGCTTCAAATCACCTGTTTACCCAGGAGAGAACATTTCCACGTACGGCCAAGTATTGTCAGTTAATGGGTCAACTCTCGGACCAGTAGCTAAATGCCGTATCGGATGCCGAAAAGAAGATGGTACAGATGCGGTTACAGGGCATGCTTTCGTCCCCATTGGTGTACGCGGTGAACCTACTTAAAACACAAGAGAACTTCAACTTTTGAACTCAATAAAGGCATCCACAAAGAACCTTATTCCTATCGCGTTAGACGCGATGGGAGGGGATTTCGCCCCTTCTCAAGTAGTGGCGGGAGCTGTCGCAGCAGTCAGAACGGAAGGCATACCGATCATATTAGTCGGTGACAAAAGCATGATAGAGACCGAGTTGAAGGCCCATTCCGTAGACAATCTTCCTATTACGATTGTTCCATCCGATGGCGTTGTAGAAGAGGGAGAACAACCGACCAAAGCATTTCGAACAAAGCCAAAGGCCTCAATATTCACTGCAGTAGGCCTTGTTCACCGAGGCAAGGCCGGTGCCGTAGTCAGCATGGGATCTTCCGGAGCGACCATCGCTGCTGCCACACTGCTCTTTGGCACTTTCGAAGGAATCGAACGTGCAACGTTAGGCGGTCCCATCATAGGACTTTCTCCTAAAACCGTCGTGATCGATGTAGGAACCAATGTGGACTGCCGACCCCACCAACTAGCAGATTTTGCGGCTCTCGGAACGGCTATGTGCAGAATCATACAAGGGGTGAAAGACCCAAGGGTCGCTATCCTCAGTGTCGGTGCGGAGGCAGGTAAGGGTAACCGTCTGGTTAAAGAGACTACAGATTTGCTAGAAGCAAGCAACCTCACATTCATCGGCAATGTAGAAGCAAGTGATTTACCTTTTGACCGAGCAGAAGTGGTAATCTGCGATGGTTTCGTCGGAAACGTAGTAATGAAATTGACAGAAGGCTTAGGAGACGCATTGTCGATACATGCACGTGGCCTTGAGCAAAAAGGTAGTGATGATATCGCAGATTTCATCTACGAGATGACCAACCAAGTTGAAGTGTTTGGAGGTGGGCCGATACTAGGCGTAAACGGCGTGGCAATAGTTGGGCACGGACGCGCAAAAGCCGTCGCTGTTCAGCGAGCTGTGCAAACCGCTCACATGTGCGTGGCAACTGGTTTTGTACAAGCGACCCTGGAAGAACTGACTCGCCTAAGGGATACTGTCCGTGCGTAGGAACGCCACTTTTGACCATTCTGAATCTTTGTGTCATGTTAAGGCTCTATACCTAACAACACCGATGATTTGCCATCAAGCGGTGCGAATAGCAACCACCTCATAACCGCCATACGGATTCCGATTTGGAAACAAAATCCCGCCACTCTCTAGTAACAGGTGCCTCACGGGGTATTGGTCGTGCCATAGCCCTAAGGCTGGCTCGATCGGGTCATCGTGTTTCAGTGAACTTTAGGAATCACGCTGCTGAGGCCGATGAATTGGTCGAAGAAATAAAACTTGCGGGAGGTAAGGCGATTGCAGTAGGCGGGGACGTGTCGGATGGACATTCGACTCAGGGTATGATCGCCGCGGCTGTCGACGCCTTCGGTCCTGTCGAAATCTTGGTTAACAATGCAGGCATTATCGGCGATGCATTGCTGTTGCGGATGAAACAAGATGATTTTGACCGCGTTCTGGACACCAACCTCACAGGCGTGTTCAGGTGTTCTAAACTCGTTATATCAGGAATGGTACGAGCACGTTGGGGAAGAATCATCAATGTGACATCGGTGGTGGGATTGCGAGGTAACGCCGGTCAAACAAATTACGGCGCATCAAAAGCCGCAGTACATGGCTTCACCAAATCACTGGCCAAGGAAGATGCGACACGTAATGTCAAAGTGAATTCGGTAGCACCTGGATATGTGACAACAGCCACCGTCGATGCTCTTCCGGAAAAGGTGAAAGACCGAATATTAAAGTGGATACCCATGGAGCGCTTTGGCACCCCGGATGAGATAGCAGGGATCGTCGCGTTTTTGGCCTCTGAAGATGCGTCGTACATCACTGGAGACGTTCTCCGCGTCGATGGCGGTTTGGCTATTTAGCAGACGGACGGAAACAACTGTCAGATTCTGTATTTGAAGGTAAAGTCGCCCTAGTCACAGGCGCATCGCGCGGCATTGGACGCGCGATCGCATTGGAATTGGCTTCCGAAGGTGCGTCGATCGCCTTCAATTATCTGCGTTCCCATGAATCCGCTCGGAAAACCGAACGGGACATCCTGGACCTCGGTGTCGATTGCTTGAGACTGCAGGCACCTTTAAATGATCCAGACGCTATAGACACGCTCTTTTCGACTATAGATAAACGATTCGGCAAGCTAGACATACTGGTCAACAACGCCGCATCCGGGGTTATGCGCCCGTCAACAGCCCTCACGTTGAAACACTGGGCATGGACACTGGAAACAAATACCCGCGCCCCTTGGCTCTGTGCGATAGCAGCTTCCAAATTGATGAAACAAGGTGGAAGGATAATCAATATCACTTCACCAGGATCAACAAGAGTGCTAAAAGACTATAGTGCAGTGGGTGTGTCTAAAGCTGCGTTGGAAGCGCTAACTAGATATCTAGCAATAGAGTTAGCTCATCTCAACATTAGTGTAAACGCTGTGTCGGCCGGATATGTGTTAACCACCGCGTTGAACGCATTTGCCAACGAGCGGGAAGCGTTTAAGCAAGCAAATATTCCAACCCCTGCCGGACGAATTGTTGAGCCAGAGGATGTGGCAGGTGTCGTTGCGTTCTTATGTGAAGATCGCGCTGAGATGATCAGAGGACAGGTCCTACTCGTAGATGGTGGGCGCACCATCGTACAGGAATAGAGCTCTTCAGAAGAGACCCAAATTATAGATCGATCCCGCAGTTATACCATTGGGACAGTAACGATTCGCACCTTGTCGGATCCTAGGTTAAGCATCGTACCTGACTCCGCTGCAGCCCTCCTGACATAAGCGAGACCCACATATTTACCCAATCCAGGGGAGAATGCCGACGAGGTAACATTCCCAACTATACGGCCACCAAGTTGGAGTGATCCGTCAATAGGTAACCGATTGTCAGATACGACACCAACTAGTGTGCGTTTCACTTTGTCGTAGGTGTCCAATCGCGCTATGACCTCTTGGCCAACGTAGCACCCTTTCTCGAAGTTGATCCACTTCCGTAAACCAGCTTCCAACGGATTGTACTCCTCCGAAAATTCGCTGTTGAATTCACCATGTCCTTGCTCAATGCGTACGGAGTTATATGCCAAGTGGCCGGCAGGAACAGCTCCAGCGTTGACCAACTTGTACCAAAGTTTCTCGCCTACATCGACATCAACCACGATATCGAATCCCGACTGGCCTAGTATTTCGTTTTGCATCACGAGCACTTCTCTGTCCAAAATACCGTTAACCAACACGCTTTCCGCAGCGGCAGAAGAGCAACAGTCACCGAGTGTGGAATCAAGAATATCTGCTGCCATAGGACCGGCCAATACGAACCGAACAGTCGACTTTGAGAGATTGACTAATTCTGCATCTTCTTCAAACTTATAGCGGTTGATCCACTCAAATGCCTTCGTTCCATAGGAAGACGACGTAAGCAACAACATATCTTCGGTGGATCTGCAAATAATAGTTACAACATCTACTATTCGGCCACTGGCTGATGTCAGTATGGTTGTAACAGGTTTGAGTTCACGAGCATCAGTGACCTTATTTGTAGAAAGACGGTTAAGAAGATCAAGAGCGTCCCCACCAGATTGTGTCAGTCTCCCCGTATGAGACCTGTCCGAGATAGCGGCTGATGACGTGAACGATTCGTATTCGACTTTGACCATGCCGTAAGAAAGAATCGGGGACAGCCCACCGGTTTCACCTAACACCGCTCCTGCTTTTTCGTGCATATCCAGCAAGGGATAGCCGCTCTTCGTCACCGTACTCAATTCTCACCCACTTTGTCAGGAAGAAAAACGCCGCCCATACGGGCGGCGTTGTGGACGAAAAAGGCAGCCAACCGCATCAGACCGCAAAAGACGTGCCGCACCCGCAAGTTCTACTGGCATTAGGATTTGTAAACTCAAATCCCTTGCCGTTCAAGCCGTCCGAAAAGTCCAACACTGTACCGGCAAGGAAGACGTAGCTCTTCTTAGGAACATATAACTCCAGCCCGTGGTGAGTGATGACCTTATCATCATCACCGGGTCCATCTACGATCTTCAGTTGATAGGTGAGCCCAGAGCAGCCACCACCCTTCACGGCCACTTTGAGTCCAAATTGCTCCCGGCCTTCACCCACCGCAAATTTTTTAACTTTCTCTGCAGCCTTCTCTGTGATCATGATCGTGCTCGGATCAATTTTTGGCGTTGTAGTAACCAAATAGACTCTTCCTCATCTACCGATAGACATATTCAACTGATTATACTCGGCTGCATCGAAATTTGGTGGTGCCCGATGTACGTAGATCGGCGGCCGAAGTTTTCTAATCTGAAATTGAGCACATGCCCACGATGCTTGGATTAACGTCAGGGTCTAGAATCAAGTCCTAACGGGCCTAACCCCCTCGTCAAATGTGCCTTTGTCCAACTAGCATGGGAAATCTAGCGAGAAGAAGAGTATATCGTGAAAAAAATATATACACGTAGTGGAGACGAAGGCGAAACGGGCCTACTGTTTGGAGGTAGGGTCCCTAAGAACGATCTGCGACTGGTCGCATGCGGACTAGTAGACGAAGCCAACTCAGCCCTTGGTCTAGCTAGGGCAATGACAAAAGAACACTCATTGCAGAAAGTTATTCTTGAAATCCAACGAACACTCTTCGTAGTGGGAGCTGAACTGGCAACGACAAGTAAATTCAGGACCCAACTTGAAGACACATTCGAGGTTGTTGACGCTGACATGACAAAGTGGGCTGAGGCCACGATGGATCGACTGGCTGAACAGATCGACCTCCCAGGAGCATTCATTATTCCTGGCGCTACCATGTCGGGAGCGGCGATTGATCTCGCGAGAGCCACGTTGCGAAGAGCTGAACGAGAAGTGGTCACATTGCATCAAGAAAATTTGCTGGATAACTCGGAACTCTTACGATATATGAATAGAGTATCTGACCTACTTTTTATTCTGGCTCGATATCAAGAGCGCTGTTTACCTCCCGAAATATTAACGGGCGTAAGAAAGTGATCGTAAGCTCCACGCAACAGATGGTACAGATAAGTTCTTATAATTTAAAAATCGAACCATTCAAAATAAATCAACAGTATTGAGGATGCAAGACATTGGCGCGATTGGTAGTCATAGACCATGAAGCAGCAAACATACACAGTGTGGTTAAAGCACTTGAATACGTTGGAGCTCGACCTTTGGTGACATCTGAACCCAGTGAGTTGGCTAGAGCGGACGGGGCCGTACTTCCGGGTGTAGGCGCCAGCGACGCTGCCTTACGAAAACTCGACTACCTAGGTTTGACGAAACGGATACGTGAGTTCGGACGGTCAGGGCGACCATTATTCGGCGTATGTCTCGGTATGCAATTACTATTTCCCGACTCTGAGGAAGGTGAGGCGGAAGGAATAGGGTTAATTGATGGCACTGTTATACGGCTTCCAAACGATCAATGTGGCTCACCTATCAAGGTGCCGCACATGGGATGGAACCGTATAGAGTTCTGTCACCGGGATGGGCAACGCCACCCGGCTCTAGTAGATATACCTGATGGCTCGCACTTCTATTTCGTACACAGTTACTATTGTGTGCCAATAGATAAAACACTAACGGTAGCAACAACGACATACGGACCAAAAATTTCTGCAGTGATAGCAAAAGGCGAAATATTAGGAACACAGTTCCACCCGGAAAAGAGTGGCGACATGGGCTTAACAATTTACGAAAACTTCGTAAAGCACATAGGCAATCTAGCTTGATGAAATCAAGACTGGACCTTTGATGGAAATTATACCCGCCATTGATCTAAGAGACGGACGCTGCGTACGTCTTCGCCAAGGAGATTTCGCGGTAGAGACCATTTTTGACAATGATCCAGTGGCAGTAGCGTCTCGTTTCGTGGAGAATGGAGCCAATCGTATCCACGTAGTCGATCTAGACGGGGCTAAAGATGGTGTTCGTGTCAACGCTCGTTCTGTATCGTCAATCGTCCGTGGCATCGATGTCCCTGTCCAAGTAGGCGGCGGCATCAGACATCACGACACTGCTGCAGCGCTTCTCGAACAGGGAGTTGATCGCGTGATATTCGGCACCGCTGCTATTGAGGCACCAGAAGAAGTTGAACACACCGTAGCCGCGTACGGATCTGGACGGGTCGTGGTCAGTGTTGATTCTAAGGGGGGAGAAGTAACAACACACGGTTGGAGACACGCAGCCAACACTTCTGTTCGAATGTTGATTAAAGCCGTGTCCGAACTTGGTGTTCGTAGGTTCATCTACACCGATGTCGTGAAAGATGGCACACTTGAGCATCCTGATTTCGAAACCATCGATCGCCTCGTGAAAGATGTGAGATACCCTATCTCGATCGCGGGAGGCATTGCATCGATCGACGATCTTATTCGGCTCAAGAGAATAGGAATAGAAGGAGCTATCGTCGGGTTGGCTGTGCACTCGGGTGTGATAAACCTATGCGACGCAATTCATTCGATCGAAGCCATCACGTTACCAGTAAATCATCGCGATAAAATTGAACCTAAAAAAACCTAACTTGGACAAGGCCTGATACTGATGCCTAGAAAATTCCCTATAAAAAAAGCTCTGGAACTCATCGACCCATCAACGAACTGTGCTCTCGATCCTCAGAGCATTCTTGCCCTAGTACCAGTACGACCACACGAAACCATCGCTGACATAGGTGCGGGTCCAGGAGCGCTAACGATTCCGTTCGCCAAATATGTCTTTGATGGCAAGGTCCTAGCTATCGACGTACAGCAGGGAATGCTAGATATAACAAATCAGCGTGCAAACAGTGTTCGCCTAGGTAACCTAGAGTTAATATTATCCAAGGAATCTAAGATACCTCTGGATGATCAAGTTGTGGACGGCGTGATCCTTGCGTGTGTTCTGAACGAGGCGACACGCCCAAAATCTCTGCTAAAGGAAAGTCTACGAATTTTGCGAAAAGGTGGTTGGGCTGCAGTAATAGAATGGCAGAAAAAGGAAACAGAAGATGGTCCAGCACTAAAACAACGCATCTCATCAGACGAGATTTCTAATATGGCAAAGTTACTAGGAGCGCGTCAGGAATCACTCCGTAGTGTACACAGCAACCGATATTTGTCCTTAATTCGAAAATAGGAACCGGCATCACAAATCTAATCGAATAAGTAGAAAACATTCACTGGACCGGATATGAATTTCTTGAGTAATCGATGCTGACGGTACGCATTATTCCATGCTTAGACATAGACAACGGCAGAGTCGTAAAGGGAGTCAGCTTTGTCAATCTAAGAGATGCGGGTGACCCTGCAGAACTTGCAGCCTTCTATAATCGTGAAGGAGCTGACGAACTGGTCTTTCTAGACATAACTGCCAGTTCTGATGGACGGGGTACTTTGATAGATGTTGTAAGACGCGTTTCCTCCCAGGTATTCATACCTTTAACCGTTGGTGGTGGTATCAGCACCGTAGATGACATGCGACGAATGTTGGAGTCTGGGGCCGATAAAGTTTCTATAAACACAGCGGCTGTGCAACATCCAAATTTGATTTCAGAGGGCGCAGCTGAATTCGGATCACAGTGCATAGTAGTAGCCATGGACGTTAAACGTGTAAATAAACCGATATCAATCTCACGCGCAGGAGACAATCAGGTATTTAGTGAAGCATCATGGGAAGTTTTTACGCATGGAGGCCGATATCCGACAGCCCTAGATCCAGTCAAATGGGCACGTTACGCTGAGAAACTCGGTGCTGGCGAAATCCTGGTTACCAGCATGGATGTGGACGGACAGAGAACCGGATACGATGTAGGCCTCATTGCAGCCATTTCACAGTCTGTACGACTGCCTGTGATTGCCAGCGGAGGCGCCGGAAATTTAAGCCACATGTACGATGCAATTGTAAAAGGCCAAGCTGACGCCGTGTTGGCAGCCAGCATATTTCACTTCGGCACCTATCGGGTTAATGAAGCAAAGGCCTACTTGGCCAACCGAGGTGTGTCAATTCGTCCTTAATTAATCATGCAGTTGGACCTTATGATCCTACTCGCATATTAGGTTTTCAACATTTTCGACGTCCATAACTAGCTTGCACAGCCGTTCCGATCGGAGAAAAACATGGTGCAATTCGATGATCGCGGGCTCATACCAGCAATCGTTCAGGATGCCGGCACGGGGCGTGTATTAACCCTAGCGTATATGGACAAAGATGCGTTGAGCAGAACGCGCTCTGGCCCAGATGTTTGGTTCTACAGTCGTAGCCGCCAAGAGTTGTGGCACAAAGGCGAAACATCTGGTAACTACCTCAAAGTTAAATGCGTAAACCTCGATTGCGATGGCGATGCCGTACTGGTACAAGTTGAACCAACAGGACCCACTTGTCATGAGGGTACATGTAGCTGCTTCGATAACACCTCTGGTGTAGAAAAAAACTTGCTAAATAAGGCACACCGTACTCCAGGGCCCGGAGTACTAACGGAGTTAGTCGAGGTAATCCGAAATCGGAGAACGCATCCAAGGCCAGAATCATACACCTCAGTACTACTTGGTCGTGGCATAGATCGGGCGGCTCAAAAAGTCATTGAGGAAGCGGGAGAAACAGTAATCGCCGCTCTGAATGCTCCCGAGAATGTCGCTGGAGAAATGGCTGATTTGCTTTACCACGCGCTGGTCTTGTTAGAAGCGACGAACTTGGACGTAGATCGTGTTTGGGACGAACTACTGGAGAGGCGCCGTTAGTGGGTACCGGAGCATGCACGCACAAGGCCTTCTTCTTGAGAATCCAATTCCTGAGCGTACTGTAATGCTGCTATAGCAACCTCGATCTGACCATCGTCCGGCTCGCGAGTAGTCATTTTCTGGAGCAGCATACTAGGGGAATTTAAATAGCGGACTAAAAAGTTAGACTGGTGTCTACCGCTAAACCTAATGAACTCATAACTGATTGCTGCGATCACGGGAATCAAAAATATCCGAGATCCTACCAATAACCTCATAGGCTCACGGTGCACAACTATAATCACATGGATCGACACTAACACGACCGTTAGCAAGAACGCCGTACCACATCTGGGATGAGCTGTAGTCTGGGTTCTAGCTGCCTCTACGTCCAGAGACAGACCCTTTTCGTGAGCGGAAACGATCATATGTTCACCACCGTGATAGCCAAATACACGATCAATGTCCCGCATTTTACCCACCAACCAAATGTAACCTATGAAAAAGCCCAGACGAATCAACCCTTCTGACACGTTTGCGACAACAGCAGATGCACCTGCCAACTCTACGCCACGAGAAATAAAAAGCGGAGCAAGAAAAAAAACTACTATTGCAATCGAAAACGCTATGGCCATCATTATTCCGGTCGCCCATCCAGAAATTGGCTCCTCGTTTTCGTCATCGCTAGGAGTCGCTATCTGAGCAGAAAGTGCTAGGGCACGCATTCCAATCACAACCGTCTCAAACAGAGCGATCACCCCGCGCACCATTGGAAAACCTCTGGCGCGTCCAGTAGTCCAACCTTGAATGGGAAGCGAACGCCGGACGATATTCCCTGCAGGATTGCGAACTGCAATAGTCGCCACAGAACGACCGCGAATCATTACACCTTCTATGATCGCCTGACCACCATATGAGAAAGGCTTATTTACCGGTCACGCTCCATGCAATACCTAACTGTACTGCTAGGACAAAATGTGGGCACGGGAACACAAACGGCGGTCATCAACAGGTGAAAGCTCGTTATTTCTTAGTGTCTTTTAAATTATAGCGGCGTATTAGACGTTCGACTCGACCCTCCGTGTCTACGATGCGCTGATCTCCCGTGTAATAAGGGTGACAGACGCTACAGAGCTCAATCGACAACTTAGGCTTAGTCGAACCAGTGGTCCATGTGTTACCACATGAGCACGTTACCTCAGCATCGTCGTGGTATTTAGGGTGTATATCTGCTTTCAATTGTTAATCTCAGGGTTGCTATTGTTGGCAGATTCAGTCGGAGCCCAGAGTTAACGGTGCTATGCTCACACGACGGCGGCCACGATTCCCATAATCGAACTTCACTGTCCCTGGCACCAAGGCATACAATGTGTGATCGCGACCAAGACCGACGTTAATGCCCGGGTGTATTCGCGTGCCACGTTGACGAACAACTATCGTTCCAGCAGACACAGTCTCACCACTATACGCTTTGACCCCAAGCCGACGCCCTGCACTGTCCCTACCATTTCTGGATGTTCCACTACCCTTCTTGTGAGCCATATAGCTACTCCGATTTCTTGCCCGTTGATTGACGCTGTCGCCCCAACGAAACACTCTTAATAGTCAACTCGGTGTAGGCCTGACGATGGCCGCGTTTTATCCTGCTTCGAGTCTTCGAGTGATACTTGAAAACAGTGACCTTGTCTGAACGACCTTGACTCGCTATCTCAGCCTGCACTTTGGCAGTTTTCACGACAGGGGCCCCTATCGTGACCTTACCTTTGACGGAAATAAGCAACGTATCGGCAATAGATATAGTATCGCCCACCTCGCCGGGTAATTTTTCTACTTCTATTGAATCCCCCGGCCTTACTCGGTATTGCTTACCGCCGGTGGCTATAATCGCATAGTCCATATCATGCACCATAACCCGACTATGTTATCGGCCAGCCCGCCTGAGGGTCAATCGGGAAAAGCTCCTAATACACGTAGATCAACTACAAACAACATCGGAGAGCCGCACGCGCCCGTTGAAACCACAGTTATCTGTTTACACAGTTGTTTGATACTAATGATTGCTTGTCAGTGAACTCTAGCTAATGGTTGCTCCCTGAATCGGAACGACCGTGAGGGGACCGAAGATCTTCACTCAGTCCCTTAATCGGATTCCTCCTCAGTTACTGATAGGCCAGTATGTTCTGTTTCAGTTCGGTCGCCATCCGTCCTAAGCCCTTCCTCATCCTCACTTAACGGCTCGGTGGCATCCGCTGTAACTGCTGCGGCTTGAACAACGTTTAGCGTTTTTGAAGGCGTCCGGCGGGGTGTCAGAGCCCGTATTGCGGTAACACGGTCCCGTGGCTGAAGCTTCATAGCTATCACACCCTGTGTATTTCGATAGGTTGTCCTAATATTTGTCAGATAGATATCCTGAATCATAGCGCGCTCGGTAAGCAAGTATAGTTCTGTCTCGTCCCGAACAACCTGGGCGGCAGCTATGCGCCCATTCTTGCGAGTAATTTTCAGGGTTATCAGACCTTTACCACCACGTCTCTGTTGTCGATAGTGCCTCAATTCAGACTGTTTTGCGTACCCTTTCTGACTAACGATAAGTAGCAGATCCTCTGGACCTGCGACGTCCGTGGCTACAACTCGGTCTTTTGGCATAAGTGTCATGCCTTTCATTCCTCCGGCAGCACGTTGACGTGGCGTCACCTCCACTGATCTAAACCGGATTGCGATACCCAACTCACTGACCATAATGATGTCGTCTTCACGGTCCGCTAACACTACCGAAACAAGTTCATCTCCGGCCATCAGGTTCATGGCATTGAGACCATTTCGGCGCAGATTCGCCAATTGGGACACG
>CAZXXH010000002.1:0-30551 GCA_964644645.1 uncultured Dehalococcoidales bacterium | reverse complement strand
AATATAGTTGTCCTCCATTAGGCTTGACACAGATTGAATCGCCTGTACCCGTTCCCTAGGTTCAAGTCTAATGATGTTCTGTACAGGTGTGCCCCTAGTATTCCTTGAATAGCTGGCAGGCACCTCAAACACCCGATTTGCAAAGACTCTGCCGCGGCTGGTAAAAAAAAGCAGAGTATCGTGTGTATCCGCTACTTGCAGGTAAGGCGTAAGATCATCCTCTTTGGTCATTCGCTGACCTTTCACGCCCTTGCCACCACGGTGTTGACTCTTGAACGTTGTCGACCGGACACGCTTAACGTACCCATTTTTGCTCAGAGTTATTACGACTTCCTCGTGGGGCTCTGTGTCCTCACGACGCCACTCGCCAATCTCCTCTTCATGCACCCTGGTCATACGTTCATTCCCATGGCGCGTTTTTAGATCGAGAGTCTCTTTTCTCACCACCCCTAAAATCTTCGCAGGGTCAGCAAGAAGTGATTCAAGATCCTGTATTAAATTGAGAAGCTCCTGGTACTCCTTCTCAATTTTCTCACGCTCCAGTGCTGCCAACCTGCGAAGCTGCATGTCGAGTATCGCCTGCGCCTGAATCTCAGACAGATCAAATTCTGCCATCAGACTGTTACGCGCACTGTCGACTGTCTCCGAAGACCTGATGAGTTGCACAACTCGATCTAGGTTCTCAAGCGCAACCCTGAGCCCTTCAAGCAAGTGGATTCGTGCACGCGCCCGTCGCAGGTCAAATTCAGCACGCCGCACAACCACCTTTTGTCGAAAATCGATGAAGTGGCGCAGAGCCTGCTTCAGACTGAGAACGCGAGGAATACCATCGACAAGTGCCAGCATATTCACAGAAAACGCGGATCGAAGTGCTGTGTGTTTATAAAGATTGTTCAATACAACATCAGCCGAAGTGCCTCGCCGTAACTCTACGACTATACGCATACCCTTGCGGTCCGACTCATCCCGAACTTCCGATATGCCTTCAACCTTCTTGGATTTAGCGAGGTCTGCTATCTTCGCGACCAACGATGCCTTATTCACTTGAAATGGAATTTCGGTGAACACGACTCGCTCTCGGTCTTGCTTCTTGATGTCCTCAATCTCATGATGGGCCTGAACTAGAACACGGCCGCGCCCAGATGCATACGCAGACCGTATGCCCTCGCTACCCCAAATGTGAGCCCCAGTTGGGAAATCCGGTGCTTTGATGTACTGCATTAAATCATCTAGCGTGGCTTCGGGATTGTCGATCAACAAGACAATTCCGTCACACAACTCCTCAAGATTATGCGGGGGTATGCTGGTCGCCATACCAACAGCTATACCGTTAGCGCCATTAGCCAAGAGGTTTGGAAGACGGGAAGGAAGTACTGTTGGTTCCTGCAGTGAGGCATCAAAATTATCGGCCCAGTCTACGGTCTCACGGTCGATATCGGCCAACATCATGTCGGAAATCTGCGCAAGCCTTGCCTCGGTATAGCGCATCGCTGCCGGCGGATCACCATCAACGCTACCGAAATTTCCCTGCCCGTCCACTAGTCGGTATCGGAATGAAAAAGGCTGAGCCATACGAACCATTGCATCGTAAACCGGTGAGTCCCCATGTGGATGGTACTTGCCCAGAACATCACCAACGAGTCGGGCACTTTTCTTGTAAGGAGTCCCCGCCCTCATGCCCTGATCGAGCATTCCGTAAAGTATCCTGCGCTGTACCGGCTTAAGACCATCTCTCACGTCAGGGAGAGCACGCGACACAATTACACTCATTGCGTAGTCCAAATAAGAACTACGCATCTCGTCTTCGATCCCTATCGGGCGTACAGTACCTAGATCAGAGCTGACCATAGTGAATGCTCCGAAAAACCTTTAGATTGAGCTTGCTTAAGTATAACTGCTTCCCAACTCACAATTGTGTCCCAATCAGGTGGTTTGGATAAAAAAGTGCATGTTCATCAAGACAATCATTGCCAGATCAAAACTACCGGCCTTATTATTCCTGAATCAAAAGCCCCTCAAATGTAACGGGATGTTGCAGTATTGATGATCTGTCGACACTGGCATTCCTATAGCGAGCGGAAGCACGACAACGGATATTCCTACCATGCGTTTCAGTTTCCTAACACACCTCGAATGTAGTTATTGCGGCATTACCACGGGAGCGGAGTTGCCACAGCGCACTTGTGTCGACTGTGGCAAGGTACTTTTCGCCCGATATGACCTAAAAGCCGCATCCCAAGTGCTTCGTAAAGTCGATCTTGGTACCAGAAGAACTGACATGTGGCGCTATGCCGAAATTCTGCCAATCTTGGATGTTCAAAACATTATTTCGCTAGGCGAAGGTTTCACCCCAATGATTGAAACGCCGAGGCTTGCCTCCAACATTGGTCTTCACGAGTTGTTAGTTAAAGATGAAGGATTGAATCCCACCGGGTCCTTCAAGGCACGGGGACTTTGTGCTGCGGTATCCAAGGCAAAGGAACTGGGCATCTCTAGGGTGACCATACCATCAGCCGGCAACGCCGCTGGTTCGCTTGCGGCTTACGCCGCTGCAGGCGGGTTGGAAGCCCATGTTTTTATGCCACAAGATGCACCATCTGCTAACAAACAGGAGTCCCTCGCATATGGGGCCCACCTATCACTTGTAGACGGATTCATCACCGACGCGGGAAAAACTTCCGCTGCAGCGGCGCAAAGTCTAGACCTCTTCGACGTTAGTACACTACGGGAGCCATACCGCCTAGAAGGTAAGAAAACTATGGGTTTTGAAATCGCTGAGTCGCTGGGTTGGACTCTTCCGGATGTGATCATCTACCCAACAGGTGGTGGCACTGGCATCGTTGGAATGTGGAAAGCCTTCGATGAAATGGAGCAAATGGGATGGATTGGCACAAAAAGACCCCGCATGGTGGTTGTACAACCTGAAGGCTGTTCCCCCATAGTCAACGCATTTGAAAACGGAGATGAGTTTGCAAATCCAGTCATGGATCCACACACAATAGCGTCTGGAATGCGAGTGCCTGCAGCGATCGGTGACTATCTTATCCTTCGCACTGTAAGAAACAGCAACGGGACAGCAATAAGGGTGAGTGATAACGAGATGCTAATCGGCGTATCTGACCTAGCCAGACTGGCGGGTATTTTCGCTGCCCCTGAAGGTGGGGCAACAGTAGCTGGTCTAAGAAAACTGATCCAGTCTGGCGAGATAGATCATGGTGAGCGTGTACTAATACTTAACACAGGCTCGGCCCTCAAGTACCTAGACGTCTTAGGGCGAAGTCGCTCTCAGGGCTCGTAGGTATCTGCCATGTCTCAGAATGTGAGGCTCCATATCGCGTCCTTACAGTAACCTGTACTGCGCCGTTAAACAGTCTGCGACCTTGCCATCTTGCAAAAAAACTACGCGAGTCGGCTCGGCACAGTTTCGCTTGCACGTTCCAAAAAACCCAAAAGAAGATTCTCAAAACGGGAAGACAAACGATCTCTCTGATGGACCGGCCAGCCAACCCCCAAAACCCAGGAGCGCCCCGGCATTTCGATCGCCTCGATACTTCCATCGTCGATACAGTACGCTGAAGCGAGCACAGAGGGTGCTTTATGTCTCTCTTGGAGAGAAATTCTGTGGGTCCCAATCATACCTACATGCCCTGAGCCACCTAAAATATGCGCCAATTTGCTACCTGGGGAGATGAAGATTTTGTGCTCTGATTCACTGTCGGCAACTGAAGGATCGTCACCATGAGCTGACAAAAGATCGCCCACACAACCGCCAAAAACTGTATTAACTAAGTGCAATCCCGACTCTATTCCAAGCACTGGGAATCCGCATTCAACTGCTTTGGCAATGATTGCCTTGAGTAAATCAAGCTCTACTCGTTTCAGTGGTTCTTCTGTCCAGCTACCGCACAACATGAGTCCAGTTACCTGAGCAGGAAAAGCGTCATCAGGCCCGATGGTAAAGACATTAGCACCAAAACGCGTAATTGCATCTCGATAAGGAGTACAGTCGATGCCATAACGACTAAACATGCCAATATTAGGGCTTGTCGTGCTCAATAGAGATGATGACCTATCATGACCGCGGACCGGACGTCGAAAAGTATCTTGACATATATCGAGTAATACAATTTCTCAAAATGGGATGCCCCATAGACCGTACCAGTCCTCCAAAGACTCGTCGACGTGTAGGCCTATTTTCTTCATCACCTTAGCTAGATGTAGCTCGGCAGGTCGGTCCCGTTCCTGTGCTCCTGAAGGTACAAACGGATAGAAAGCCTTGCGCCGGTAGGTATAAATCCAATAAACATTGGAGTCAGCAGCACCCAATTTCTCCCTCGTATTCACCTTGTAATGGTATAGAAATACGGCCGCCAATAGGTCCTTGCTTCCACCATTGGACACAATTGCATTACCGACAGTAAACACGGACGAAACCAAATCATCAAAGTTTCCGTCCTCAAGTACGACCCATCGCGTACCGTATTGATCGTCCTTTATATTGAACGAGGTCTTGGTTGCACCGATCCCCTCATATAGTACCGAGCGTAGTTCCCGCTCTATATTGTCCAGATACGGCGACCCGTTGGGTTTGTACACCAGCCCGGCCCGCCGATGTGGCTTCGCAGCAACCCGATCTTTGTTGAGCCTGACGTCAGCGCTCGATAACGTGGACATCACTTCCCAATCTGACTTGGGTTGTTTGTCCACCCCTACACCAAAGATACGGCACATGAATTACATATCCCCGTACCGCATCTGTTGCTCCATATCCCTAAGCCGGCGCACCCTATCTTCGACCGGGGGATGAGTCGAGAACAGGTTAGCCGTCCCATGACCGCTCAATGCTGGAATGATCATGAAAGCGTTCGCAGTCTGAACCTTACGCAAATCCTTTTCTGGGATACGCGCAAGTGAGCCGCTAATTTTCTCCAAAGCCGATGCTAATGAACTCGGATCCCCACTTATTACAGCCCCACCATGATCGGCTCCGTACTCGCGATACCTAGTCAAGGCAAGTACCAGCAACTGGCCTACAAAATAGACGACAATTGTCACTAGGTAAACGATCATAATCGGCCCGGCCTGGTTACCCCTTCGCCCCATCATGCCTCCGAACATCATGTTCCAAAATAACATCGTCATCAGAAAACTGGTAAGCATCACAAGAAAGTTGGCGATTGCCAAAACCCTCATATCACGATTGGTCACATGGGCGAGTTCATGTCCTATCACTGCTTCCAACTCCCGCTCAGTTAGGCGATCTCGAATACCAGTGGTGATCGCTACGAGAGCATTGCTTGGGTTACGCCCAGTAGCGAACGCGTTCGGTATAGAATTCGTCATTACTGCTATCTTGGGTTTCGGTATGCCCGCGCGTATCGCTAGTCGATTCACCATCGCGTGTAACTCAGGCTCTTCATCCTCTGACACCTGCTTGGCACCTGTTGACCATAAGATCATCCGGTCAGACAGGAAATACTGTGCGGACGCCATCACTCCCACGATTACCACTAGAGGCACCATGCCAAAGTTTAGTCGATATAGGATAAGTGCAAAAATGGCGTAAAGAACACCTAGCAGAAACATGGTGAAATACATTCGGGTCACCAGACCTGGGTCCCGACGAAGACGCTGAGTCGGTATAGTTTCCACGTGTAACTCCTTTCAAAGAAGGTTGGTAGCCATTTCAACCCGCGTAACGACCTGATCAATCTATGAACAATACCGGTGCTCAATAGAGCCCGTCCTTGATTTTAGTGGAAATGTAGCTTGCCATCCAAAATATTCATCAAAACAATGCGCATCTAACAAAATTCTTGTGTACATAATCCCCCGTAAAAAACGATTTTTTTCTAACCCAAATTTGCTGCAGTATGACCAACAAAAACATGCGCGATGAACTTGATGCCATTCCTCAGCACTCTTGAACATTGGATCAAGGACAACTGGTATGTACTAATATGAGAATATATGTCCACCGGATGAACATCGCAGATTGTAGACCGATCTTCACCTCATGAATCAACACAACAGCGATGCTGCCGAACGGGCGCTCAAAGGACAAGCGATTTCGAGTCAAATGAGGACAAGTTCCGCGTTGACATTGAAAAAAGACTGATGAAAGATCTTGCAACGAATTGCCAATTATCCGATGGTCAAACTAAACCCTAGTGCACATTGATAACGTGACCTGAACTACCCGTGGATACAAAGATAGAAGCAAACGTAGATTACCTTGCTCAGGTCGAGCAAGTTGCCCACGAAGCAGTTAGGAAAGCAGGGGACCTCGTTTCGTCACGATTTGGAGGCAATCTAAATGTCAACGCCAAAGACCAGGCAGGGCGCGATTTAGTTACAGACGTCGATCGAAAAAGCCAACAATTGATCAGCGAATATTTGAATCACTCGTTTCCAGAACATCTTGTGATCGGAGAGGAAGACCCTGAGGGTGATGAGCGCATAGCAACTGATTGGATATGGGTCATCGATCCCATCGACGGCACTGTCAACTTCGCCAACGGTTTACCCATTTACGCAATATCCGTTGGAGCACTATACAGAGGGGTGCCTATGGCCGGTGCGGTGTGGACAGGGTTGTCTGGTAGCGCAGGCGGAAATGTGTTCCACGCTCGACGCGGAGCTGGAGCTTGGAACGGGGAAAACAAGCTAGAAGTAATGAATGTTACAAACGGCGGTTCTCCATCACCAAGCAGCATTGTGGCATTACCATCAGCCCTGCACGAAAGGTATCGAATTGGATCAGAATTACGCCAATACATGGGCGCCCGCCGCACGTTAGGTAGCGTGGCGTTGGAACTTTGCATGGTTGCATCTGGGGTGTTGCAGTACGCGATCTCTGGACCAGCTAATTCATGGGATTTCGCTGCTGGTTCGCTAATTGTGTCAGAAGCAGGTGGCCTTAGTCTGGCTCTTGACTCACGTGGAAGTTGGCACAAGCTCGAAACTTTCGCACAACCATATGTTCACGACTTCGAAACCACAAAGAACATCAGGACATGGTTGAGGCCCGTCATTTCAGGGCCTGAATTTACTACCAACTTCATTAGTAAAAACCTAAGACCTAAGAACCGGTCACTATCTAGAATTGTGAGGCAATCGCTAGGCCTGTAAATATGCCGCCGGGCCAATCACACTCCGTCCATAATAAACGTGGAGACAACCCTATCGCTTCACAGGAGCGGCCAAGGCACATTTTCGTTAGGATCTAGACTCGGCAAGATTGGTTCATCAATAAGACGGTTCAAACGGCTCCGTAGGGCGTCAAGTTCGTCTGCTCCAAGTAACAAGGCAAAATCATTTACGATTCCGGCCTCAGAGTGGAATTTTTTGTTTAGATCGATCAAAGATTGCACCAATGGCTTTGAAAAAGACCGCCCCGAAAATTCGAGCATCACGGTGCGGACACGTGCTAATGGATTGAAGGTTAACCCATGGTCTATTGCCCATACTGCACCACTTCCGTCCATTAAACACGAACCACCCTTACGATCAGCATTGTGCACAAGAGTGTCAAATACTGCGATCGATTCGAAAATCTCCATGTTCCGTTCACGCATCGTGAAATAGTTTTCACCTGATACCGCTTCTATGTAGAGCTGGACGCTGCCAAGACCATGGGGGCCTGTTCTAATTACCGTTGGCGGAATGCGTGGCCAACCTAATATCGTACTGAGTAGATATGCCGCACGTTCACGCCTGTACAACCCACTAGGCGGAAAGTCTTGGAGCGGGCTCTCCCCGGTCCTAGGCTTATATACCGCGTAAATGGAGTTGTGTTTCAGTGCTCCACTTGCCGGTTGGAGTTCAACAATAAAGACGTAGTTAGAACCACCCGGATGAAGCGCTGACGCGGCAATCGGCCAATGCTTTAGCCATTCGAGAGTTTCCTTTTGATCGACTATTGGCCCAAAAACTCTCTTCAAAATTGAAACGGGTGATTAAACTTCATCAATATGTGAGTTACGATGTCCATTCGTCCGCACGCAGAAGTGGCCTTCGGGATCCTGAGGCGCACTACACAAAGGGCAGGGTTTGCGTCCAGCTGCCACCACTTCAAGCGCCACATCCGCTATCTTATCTGCTGAGACGCGTGTAAAGCTAAATTGCACGGCTACTGCATCTTCCTCGTCGTCCCCCTCATGCTCGGACTCTATGTCAGTCACCGCCACAGTAAAGACATCCGACCTCGCATCATGACTTAACGACATCTCACCAACCCTGAATTCCGCGGAGATAGCCGACGACGGACCCTCATTGCGTGAGACATAATGCGTAGCGTTCGAGATAGCGGATCGTGAAGAGAGAAATTGCTTGAGGGCAGCCGCCACTTGAAATAATTGCTCCTTTTCCATCCATATAATTGCTGATCCTCTGTGGCTAATGACCGTGATCTTGAATTTACGTTCACCTGGCCGTCCGATCGCTTCAGGCACAATTGACTCCGCTAAGCCTAGGTCGAGCAATTCATCTGCGCTCAAAATACTCTCCGTTAATTATTTTGATCCGATCGGTTACTGAGACTCATCCATCTTAACTGGATGCACATATCCTACCCAAGAACCATGACCCTGTTGATCAAGGTGTACATCCATCCAGTAATTCACTCTCAACGGTGAGATTTACGATCGCTAGACTGTGATACAACGAGCTACAGGCAGCAACTCTTCGCCGGCTTGGGCGATTTGGTCAGATACACTGTCCGGATCACCCTGCCAAGCAAGCAGAATGTGTCGAGCACCTGCCTTAACAAACATTCTCAGCATCTCCAAGCAATCGTCTGGATTCCCGAGCAATGTGTACCGAGCAGCAAGATGGGCATAATCGCCACCATATCGGTAAGCTGATGAAAGCGACGATACTGTATCCACTAATGCTTCTTCATATGTCGTTCGAATCGTGGTCATCAGATGCAAACCCCAAGCGAACGGTCTCATACCCTCCAATACCGGTTTTGAAGGATCAATTGAGATCCGTTCTGCATGGTTTTGATGACCGAGTCCTCTCTTCCTATGACTACTTGCGAACGCCTTGCTTACTTTACGAACAGATACCTCATATTGTTCAGGAGTGTATAGGTAAGGTATCCAACCATCGCCGAAGCGGCCAGATCTTCTAATGGCAGCATCTGTTCTACCACCAACCCAGATCGCAGGTCCGCCTCGTTGTACCGGTGAGGGATCGAGCGTTACGGTATTAACTTTGAAATGATGTCCAATATGATTCACTTCACGCTCCATCCATAATCGCCTTAGGAGTGGGATGGATTCATCTGTACGACTAGCACGTTCAATCACCGGAATGCCGGCTAACTCAAACTCTCGTGGAAACTCCCCCCCGATTCCTAAGCCTAAAGTCAATCGGCCGCCTGAAATGACATCCACGACAGCAGCATCTTTGGCTAATCGAACGGGATTGTGAAGAGGAGCAATTACGACTGAAGAAAGAAGACCTAGTCGGGTAGTCGCACCAGCAGCCGCTGCGAGAGCTGGCAAAGCGGAGAGAGTTGGTCCACTCGGAGTATGACGCATCAAATGCTCGCCCACGGCCACAAAGTCGAATCCGTGTTTCTCAGCGAGCCGAGCATGTTGAATAAGTAACCTACTATCAACGAGCAAAGCGCCAAACTTAAGTGGTGAAATCAATGCGGACATAAAATTAAGGATCCGATGCTGTGTTGCTTCTTGAACACTTGTATGTTTTTTCAACTATGGTGTACAGGTGCCACTCTGGCAATTAAGCAACATGATATGTATCTACCCTTAGGAGTGACTTCTATGGGATAGTGGCAATCAATGAGCTATTTACTTATGGCCGGATGTCTAAACGATAATATGAAACAGTGGTAACTGGTCGAGCAGCGTCCAGAATGAATATGCGTATCAACTTTAATGATCGTACCGATTTCAAAGGTCAGCCAATCGGACACGAGTATTCTGAGCTACTATCTGCGTATAAGTGCCAACCCTCTTTCCAGCGATTGACGAGATCAGATAACTGCTAAGGTGCCCACATAATTTAGCCTCTTCGCGGGCAGTGTGATTACCAAAAGCAAATTGATCAAGATAATTACGGTGCAGCCAGGAGGCTAGTCGATGTCAACTGTAGAACTCTACGATACGACACTGCGGGATGGAGCTCAGCAGCAAGGTATTGCACTATCGGTCGACGATAAAGTGGCAATTACAGAGCGTCTAGACTCCATTGGAATCGACTATATCGAAGGAGGCTACGCTGGAGCCAACCCGAAAGAGGATGAGTTTTTCTCCAAGTCGCGTCGACTGAGGCTCAGCCACTCTGTAGTGACCGCGTTCGGCAATACTCGGCGCCCTGGAAGCAATGTGTCTGGTGACGCAACAATAAATGCATTGTTGAGAACAGAGGCTCCAGTCATAACGCTGGTTGGCAAGGCCTCTGATATGCAAGTACTTGAAATTCTTGAAACGTCACTCGAAGAAAATCTTTCGATGATTGAAGAGTCCGTTACACATCTAATTGAACGAGGTCGCCGCGTTTTTTTTGACGCAGAACATTTCTTCGATGGCTATCTCAGTAACAGTGAATATGCTATGCAAGCTATCCATGTGGCTGCACAGGCTGGAGCTGAATGTGTGGCCCTCTGTGATACGAATGGAGGTTTATTGCCCAACGAGATCGCTCGTATTACAAGGCTAGTTCGATCCTCTGTGACTGTTCGTCTCGGCATTCACACACATAATGATACCGACACCGCGGTGGCGGGAGCATTGGCCGCTTTTCAGGAGGGTGCGGAACAGATCCAAGGAACCCTAAACGGCTATGGCGAACGTTGTGGAAATGCCAATTTAGTGAGCATCATCAGCAATTTACAGCTTAAGTTAGGAATACAAGCTATCTCCGATGAACAACTTGCCGATCTTACCGAAACTTCCCTATTCGTTGCCGAAATCGTTAACCGTAGGCCTTTCCCATTTGCACCTTACGTAGGCGCAAACGCGTTTTCCCATAAAGGAGGTTTGCACGCTCAAGGCGTCCAGAAAGTTGCAGATTCATATCAGCACATTAATCCTGAAATGGTAGGCAACCATAACGCAGTAGTCATTTCAGAGCTGTCGGGGAAAAGTAACGTGTTGAAACGAGTAAGTGAACTAGGCATGAGTGACGATGTGACTAAAGACGACGCATCGCGCCTAGTCAAATTGGTCAAAGAGCGTGAGAACAAGGGTTTCGCCTACGAAGGAGCACATGCTTCTTTCGAACTTCTTGTTCGGCGTAGCCTGCAGAACTATGATCCACCCTTCGAATTAATTGATTTTATGGTCGTGATACAAAATCGCCAGAACATCTCCGGCGACGACGTTGGACCATATTATTCTGAGGCGACGATTAAGGTACGCGTAGGCGAAAACAAACTCCACACTGCCGCCGAAGGCAACGGTCCGGTAAATGCGCTTGACAATGCCCTTCGCAAAGCTCTTTTGCAGTTCTATCCCAAACTATCGGCCGTACGATTGACCGATTACAAAGTAAGGGTGGTTAGCGAGGGAAGAACTACCGGAGCAGGAGTACGCGTAACCATAGAATCAGCCGATGACAAAGAAATCTGGCATACAGTTGGCGCCTCATCAAACATAGTCGAAGCCAGTTGGCTGGCACTGGCAGACTCCATGGAATGGTGGCTTACAAGACAACTTAAGACATCGAGCTAGACACACCTAGCTCGACTAAATAACTCTGATCATTGGTGCACACATTGACAGGATGGAATCACTACAGCGATAGCACGCCAGAAATTGATGCGTATCGGTGTGCCCAGATTTAGTTTGACTGCGTGTCGTCCGATAGATGACCACCAATATACTGCTCCCCATCGGTTTTAATTGTCACTTCACATACCTGCCCGTCATCCGTAATTTTGAAAGCCCTTACGACAGGACGCGTCTTCTCAACAAGTGAAATAAGCACGTAGAAGGGGTCCGTCCAACCAGATTCGACAGCATTTTTGGTATCTATTTCTGATGGGTACGCTTGTGAGTATGTATGGCAATGGTAAATCGCAGTTAACTGCTCACCGCGTGTGTCAGCTTCCCGTTCCGCCTGCAAAAGCACAAGAGGATCCATCATGTAGCGGCTTATCCTGTTACGGTGAACATTGGGAATCGGACGGCTAAGTAAAATTGTTCCATCCCTGCCAAACAGAACTCCACAACATTCTTCTGGATCAGTCTCGTAAGCGTGAGATATGATCTCAGCCAGTTGCCGCTTAGGTATTGTCAACTGCAATTGAGACTCCATTAATGCACCAGTTTATGTTGGGCAGAATAGTCCATCAGTCGGTGCCGACGCTTCTATTAGATACTACCCGTCGACGCATCAAGTTTAAATCCCACTGTCAATTAGTTCGTAGTGAATATCAGGACCAGACATGCAAAATACTATAAGCGCTATGTAGCAGGCTGACACAACACGGACAGGGAGGTAGTACTCCTAGGACAAACCGTTTCTTACTTCACGCTGCCCGAGGTTGATTTCCAATAACCAGCTAACCGGCCTAGAGGATTGGCTCCAGTGAGAATGTACGTAAATCAGAGGATTACGCCTGAGTCCCTGAGTATTTTGACTTGACTTTCCTGGTAGCCGAGTAGACCGGTAAGCAACTCATCTGTATGTTCTCCCAATACCGGTCCGGGCGTCATTTTGTTGGGGATACCCGTCGTACGTACTACTCCTGATACTTGTTTAATCGATCCAAATTTCGGGTGATCTATAGATGATATAGACCCACGCGCACGCGCCTGTTTATCGTATAGAGCATCATAAATATCGTTCACAGGGGCGCATGGAACAACTTCCCCCAAACGCTCTATCCACTCACTCGTCGATTCCGTTATGAATTTGACTTGCAACTGTTCGATTAATGTTTGTCTGTTTTCGAAGCGTGCATCGAATGATGAAAAAAGAGGTTCGTCAGCTAAACCGCCCAAATCAAGTCTATCCACCAGTGCTCTGAAGAATTTTTCCTTCCCACAGAAAATTGCAATCCAACCATCGCTGGTTTGGAATATTTGAGAGGGCACTAACGACGGATGAGCAGATCGTTCGACACGACGCGGCTCCCAGTCACTATTCATGGCCCACACTGCTTGATGAGTCAACATTGCTAGTGCTGTATCGAAGAGTGACACATCTAAATCGCGTCCCACACCCGTGCGGCGCGCGTCGAACAGACCCACCATTATGGCCAGCGCAGCAACATAACCCGCAGTGAAGTCGATATAAGAAATCGCTGAACGCGTGGGGACTCCATCAGGTTCTCCGGTCATCGACATGTGCCCCGCATATGCTTGCATTAATGGGTCATACCCAAATTCTGCGATCCGTGGACCGTTGAGACCGAATCCAGATAGCGAACAACACACTATCGCAGGATTGACTCCCTTTAATACCTCGTATTGGAGGCCAAGTCTGGCAGGAAGATCACCACGCAGATTGTTAAACAAAACATCCGATTTTCGGGCTAGATCAAATAGTACCGAACGCCCCGACTCACAGTCTAAGTCCAAAGTCAAAGATTATTTGCCCCGATTGTAAGCTTGGAAATACAGTGAATCTCCTTCTCCGGCACTTGGCGGTACATACCTAGCCACATCTCCTCCGGTTGCGGGATTTTCTATCTTGATCACCTCCGCGCCCAAATCAGAAAGCGCCATAGTGCCAAACGGCCCTGCTCCAAACTGAGAGACTGCAAGTATTCGTACCCCGTGTAGAGGCGGTCGGTTTGTAGTCATGTCAAAATACTCAAACGAACGTCTTATGGGTTGACTCGGATTTATTGATTCGAAAGCTCGTGAAATGTAATTCAGTCTCGAAGCGTTTCCGCACCGAGTGTTGCGTGTGATCGCATGGCCACCAGCACATGCCTTCTGAAGGTCATAACCAATGTGCCCTGCTGGTTTGTTACACGAGTTTCCACTCGTATAACACCACGATCCATTTTTGAACTGCGACTCACGTCCAATGTCGTACTCTCGGTGTAAATTGTGTCCCCGTGAAATGTAGGTGCGTGGTGCATTATTGACTCATAATCAAGATTGGCAATCGCACGTCCTGAAATATCAGCCACGGTCTGACCAACCGCGATTGCAAACACCAGTGTTCCGTTGACTACACGACGTCCATAATGAGTGGAAGACTGTGCATAATGGTCGTCTATGTGAAGAGGATGCTGATTCTGTGTCAGTAGGGAGAACCAAGTATTATCAGCCTCCGTGATGGTACGACCAGGCCAATGCTTGATGATCTCTCCAACAATAAAATCTTCAAAGAACCTGCCGAACCTCACACTGCTTCCTTTCAGTTAATATCCCCAGGCCATCTTGAACACATCCGATTGATTATCGGGAGGCGTCTTACGATTGTGGCTCAAGAAGTTGTCGAGACTCAGAAACTCTCTCGATTTCATCCCAGTCCCACAATTGGGGAATCGTTTCAACCGCGGCCCACATATGCGCCTGGTCAGCGTAGTGTGGACTACCGGGGTGACCAGATGAACCTAAGGGCACAATCCATCTTGAGTGACTCCAGTCTGCGGGATCGTGTACATAGCGGTTGACAGACATTCCTGTAGCCACAAAACGATCATTACGGGAATATCCTCCCTGCTGAGGGGTATCTTGGTCGCCCCCAACTGGAACCTGCTTGGGGTTCAATAGTTCGGATAATTCTGGATACAGTTGACCGAGCGGGTGGACAGGTCGTGTATGGTGAATATCTCCCCAACACCAACTACGCATGTCTTTGACCAAACGAACTTCGAGATCACGAACAGCCGCAATTAGAGACTCCTCAACTAGGTCAGCCCAGCTTCCTCCGGCCTCCAAGGGTCCGTTATCACTTTTCGTCATTGCTGTCACAGCCCTGGTATAAATCTGTGAAACAGTGACGGCGGCTCCTCGTCCATTAGCCGATAACGCCTCATCCGCTAACGCTCCAAGTTGTCCATTAACAACCGCAATTAACCAATGAGTCATCGCTGCACTGTAGATCGCAGCGGCAGCAGCGCCGCGGTCCATAGAAAACTCCCAGTCGCATAGGCGCTGCCGTGCATCGCTTAGTGAGCCGGTCTCTGGGCTTAGAGATCTTACAATGTCAACGAACGCACGAGCCGGAATGGATATTCGATCTCCATGTATACCTGACATATCTGCAACATTAGCTTCACCTACGGGAAGCTCATATAGACGATCAGTAATACGTTTCGCCCGATATTCGGGAGCAAAATCAATACCTAAATAGTGTGGATAACTACTTGCACTAACGCGCTGGTTGCAAGTCACAACGTAACCGGAATCCGGGTTACGAACAGCGGGCATATCGTCAAACGGAATCATCCCCAACCACTCGTGTTTACCGTCCCAACCTGGAACTGGGCACCAACGATTCGAGGTATGCCTTACAGGTATCCTACCCCGTAACCGATAACCAAAATTGCCGGTAACATCACAATAAGTGAAATTGTTAACTGGCTCCGTCCACTCGCGCATCGCGTGTTCCAGGTCATCTGCCGACCTAGCCCTCAGAGCCAGGTAAACGGAATCAGCCCATGGTGTCCCCTGGTTCGTACCGGTTGTACTTAACGCAATCCCCCACCCCTTACGAGGTTCACCAACTATCACTCCTCCATGATGTGTAGGAAAATTCTCTACCTTTTCTTTCCCGCCATCTAAACTGCTAATTTCCTCCACAGACACATCTGCAACCAGCCAACGGCCTTTGAAAAAGTATTCGAGACGCCCTTCTCGTTCCCGAAATTTCTCCACAAACAGATCCTGATAATCGGCTTGTCCATGGGTCATGCCATATCCCACAAATTCCGTGTGGCTAAAGTGTGGTGCTCCAGGTAGTCCGGGCACGGAATATCCACTTACCGCCCAATCAGGACAGGTCAAATGAATTTGATAGTAAACGTTTGGTACGTCTAACCCACGGTGTGAGTCCCCAGCTACCAGCGGCAAACCCGAATGTGTGCGGTTTCCGGCAATCACCCATGAATTACTACCTGCATCTGCCTGTGACAATGTGCCAAACAGTTCCGCCGACAGACCAAGACTGTCAAAAAGTGCGTCCGCTCCACCCTCGATACCTGCACCTATCTCCTCCAACAAAGAAACGCCTCTTACTAACTCTTCGACACAGTTCTCGTCCGGTCCATCAAAAACCTTGCCAGAAGGAATAGTGATCAAATGACCTGTTTGGTATCCGCGGAACAGTGCGGCAGCCTTCTTTGGACCGAGCGCCCGAGCGGCACGAACGCGCCAAAGTTTTCCCTCGTATGTGCCCATCAACATGTTGCGAATCTTGTAAGTCGCCAAACCGTGCCAAGGTTCCCAAAATTCAGGACAAGTACCGAGAATCGAGTACTCGATTGGCAACGTTTTAGTGGAATCTATAAATGCGTTCACCCCATCCGCGAAGGAGTCGAGCATCGCTCGTGCGGCAGGACTCGACGTTTCATAATCAGCGCGCGCTGCCCGTTCGATCCTCATACGCCTCAAAACCCGATCGCGCGGCAATCGCGTTTGTCCCAGAAATTCAGCTCTACGTCCCAAGGCCCTATGTCGGTCTAGGTCCATGTGCCATAGCCTGTCCTGAGCAGTAACAAACCCTTGTGCTACAAAAGCATCCCGCTCTGAGCCAACTCGAACGTGAGGTATGCCCCAATTATCCCTGAAAACCTCCACACGACCCTTCAACTGGGACAAATGAAAAGGTGAAGTCAGATCCGGAAGAGCGGATTGTAGATCGTAAGATTTGGGGTTCAGCACCTAAACGTAACCCTAGAAACACTGGGCAACCCAAGCGGCTTCAGACAACCTGAAGACAACCTGTTTGAATGTCTTTCGTTAGAAACGAAACAATATATCGCCGCTGTACAACTGTCCAATCAGCCCTGTTTGGTTAACTGCCCATTATCAGATCAGCAGTTGCATAACAACAAATAACGCTGAAATCCTTAAGCAACTCGTCCAGCAATCAAATCTCCCATTTGCCCTGTAGAGCACGTTGGTTCACCATCTCGCGCTATATCGGCGGTACGATAGCCGTCTGATAACACGCTATTCACAGCCCCTTCTATAGCTCCCGCTTCCATGTGAAGACCAAATGACCACCGCAACATCATGGCAGAGCTCAGTATGGACGCTATTGGATTGGCAACACCTTGGCCTGCAATATCTGGCGCTGTGCCGTGGATTGGCTCATACAGGGCTGGCTTACTACGCCTGCGACTGATTCTGCCTTCTGAGGAAGGTGGCAGACTAGACAAACTGGCGGATGGCAGCATGCCCATCGATCCACCTATCACAGCGGCTTCGTCTGAGAGAATATCTCCGAACATGTTCTCGGCTACTACCACATCAAACTCTTGCGGGGCACGTACAAGCTGCATCGCTGCGTTGTCCACCAAAAGATGCCGCAACTCCACATCCGGATAATCTGTCCTGACAGCACAGGCTATCTCATACCATAGTCGAGAGGTCTCAAGCACGTTTCTCTTGTCGATGGAATGGAGGCGTTTCCTTCGAGAGCGTGCTAACTCAAAGCCTACTCGGATAACTCGTTCGATCTCACGCTCAGAGTACGACAAGGTGTCTACAGCTTTCCTACCTCGTGAGTTAGCCCAACGCTTCTTCGGCTTACCGAAATACAACCCTCCTGTCAGTTCTCTGACAATCATCATATCTACCCCTTCTAAGAGATGGGGACGCAATGGACTGGACGAAATCAGTTCGGGGTACACGGTTACGGGCCTCAAGTTAGCAAAGAGACCCAATCGTTTCCTCAGCTCCAGAATTCCATCTTCCGGACGGACTGGAGCTTCCGGATCGTCCCATTTCGGACCCCCTACCGCTCCAAACAGAACTGCTTCTGAACTGGCTACTATCTCACGCGTATCATCTGGCAGAGCAATCCCAAATCGGTCTATCGCATTGCCACCCATCGTCCCGGTGCGCCAAGCGAACGTGTGGCTATAGCGCTCTGCTACGGCCTCCAAGACCTTGACAGATTCGGCTGTTACCTCGGGGCCTATCCCATCTCCACCAATAACGGCTATGGTTGCACGCAATATGATTCTCCTAACTACAGCAATCTATCAAAATCGAGCGGGATGGCTGCGCTCGTAATCGGTGATTTTGTGCTCCAATTCCATAGTCCTGCCTATGTCGTCTAGACCCTTCATTAACGAATTCTTGCGGAACGGATCAATATCGAAATGAGCCTGTAGGCCGAACTCGTCCTTCACTGTCTGTGACTCTAAATCTACGGTGGCTGAATATCCATTTCCACTCAGAGCCCGGTCCATGATATCGTCCACATCTTCCTTATCTAGAATGGCTGGCAAGATACCATTTTGGTAACAGTTGTTCCGAAATATATCGGCGAAACTCGGGGCAATGATCGCTCGGAAACCGTACTCTAACAGTGCCCACGGCGCGTGCTCACGAGACGACCCTGATCCAAAATTACGACCGGTGACAAGTACGGAAGCTTTCTTATAACAAATTGCATTTAGAACAAATTCAGGATTCGGGGCACCATCTGAAAGATACCGCCAATCGAAGAAAGCAAATTGGCCGAAACCCGTACGCTCAATACGTTTGAGAAACTGCTTGGGTATGATCTGGTCGGTATCGACATTGGATCGATCTAGGGGAGCTACAAGCCCTGTAAGTTTGACGAACGGTTCCATATCTATGATCCTCGATCAACCTCTGTTTGAGGTTCGCTTTCGGACTTTTCATGGCGCAGTTTACTGAGTGCCTCTTCTAGCGGGTCCAGCTTAGGTCTAGGGGGCGTAACGGTGTTGGGACCAACCTCCGCAAATTTCGCTTGCTGCTTTTGATGCAAAGCATAGAGCATTGCCGTCGCTGTTATTGCCGGTATGGCCAGCACGAGGTACATCCAGCCCATCATGCTCGTGGATTGAATAAGATCCATGATATTAGATTTGGGCAGTGTTCGACCCCAAATAAATGGACTGAAAAACAGTGCGACCAGAACGCTGAGCCACCAGACTGACACAAGCACAGGGCGCGGGTTGTTAGGCCAGTCTCTCGGTATCCCTTGAGTAAGTTGCGTTAGTTCGCTAGCTTTGAATAACTCAAAAAACACTTGTGCGGGGCGCAATAGGTTCATAACCGGTATAAATAGCCAACCTACAGCCCATTCGGGCGAGAACCTTTGGCCCTCGGACTTTAATGTCAGCAGGTTTCTAGAAGCGCGGTGGGTAAACCAGGTGAAAGGAAAAGCAATAACAACCATAATCGCCATCAGTCCGACAAAAAGTAGGCTATCTTTTGTCACAGCGTCTTCATATTCCATGCTAAATCGCTCTACCTGAGCACAACCGGACGTACGGCTTAACACTGCATCGACGGAACCGCAGTCTACTGAGTGCATCAGTGCAAACTCGACCATGTTTTCGAGTTCCATGGTTCCAGGTGGGGCCTGAGTAAATCCTTGAGTTTGCCAGCGTTCTAGCAGTGAACTTGTCGACTGTGTGCTGATAACGAGTGCTAAACACATTAAAACCCAAAGTGCCATTAAGACCACAAGAATTTTCAGGTGCACACTATTTGATTCGTAACCGTACGGTTCATATCGCTGCGCCTTTGCACGCTCAAGTTCCTCGCGCCCACTAAAGCGACCCCACAGGCCCGCCGTAGCGCGCCTAGGAGGCTTGTTTTGCAGTCGGGAAAGGCGTCGATTATCTTTATTCATGCGGAGTGATGAGCCCGAGGGGCCCGTCGCATTCAAAGATCTATGTCCCATTTACGAATATCGACGAAACGCCCTGCGATTGCGGATGCTGCAGCCATCTCTGGACCAACCAAATGGGTCCGACCTCCCTTACCCTGACGACCCTCGAAGTTACGATTGGATGTGGAAGCACAACGCTCGCCAGGCATGAGGATATCCGGATTCATACCTAAGCACATCGAGCATCCTGCTTCTCTCCACTCAAATCCTGCTTGTCGGAACGTAGTGTCGAGACCTTCTTTCTCAGCCTGCAACTTAACTGCAGTAGACCCTGGCACCACCATGGCACTAACAGACGGTGCAACTCTACGGCCTAAGACAACCTTAGAAGCTGCACGTAGATCTTCAATACGTGCGTTAGTACAAGATCCAATGAACACCCTGTCGAGCATGATTTCGGTCATAGGAGTACCTGCCTCTAGAGCCATGTACTCAAGTGCTCTAGCCGCGTTGTCTTGATCTCCTGGATCACCGTAGCTTAGTGGATCCGGCACGGACCCACTAATCCCCATCACTTGACCTGGATTTGTGCCCCAAGTGACGTGGGGTTCAAGCGTGGATGCGTCAATCTCTACGGTCTTGTCGTAATTTGCTGTTTTGTCGGTGCCAAGTTCTAACCATGCGTCTGCGGCTTGCTGAAAAGCACTCCCTGAAGGCACATGTGTTCGACCTTCCAAGTACTCGATCGTGGTGTCATCAGGAGCAATCATTCCCGCACGACCACCACCTTCGATTGTCATGTTGCAAACTGTCATGCGGCCCTCCATCGAAAGGCCACTTATAGCAGCGCCTCTATATTCCACAGCGTGTCCACTAGCCCCATCGACTCCAATCGCGCCAATTATGGCAAGGATCAGGTCTTTTGCACGCACCCCGAAGGGCAGTTCACCGTCAGCTTTTATTTCCATGGTTTTGGGCTTGCGTTGCAACAACGTTTGTGTTGCCATGACATGTTCTACTTCAGACGTGCCAATTCCCATAGCAAGTGCACCAAACGCGCCGTGGGTACTAGTGTGGCTATCACCGCAAACGATAGTCATGCCAGGCTGCGTGTAACCCATTTGCGGGCCTATAACATGCACGATGCCCTGCCCGGGACTATTCATACCAAAAAGTTTTACTCCGAAGTCTTTACAGTTTTCCGTAAGCAGCTCGACCTGGCGCCTAGATATCTCGTCCTCGATCGGTTTTGATCGGTCAGTCGTCTGGACGTTGTGATCAGCCGTTGCGATAGTGAGATTGGGTCGTCGCAGGGGTCTTCCGGCTATGCGCAACCCATCGAAAGCCTGTGGTGACGTCACTTCGTGAACCAAGTGTAGATCTATATAAAGACACGTCGGTTGGTCTTCAGTTTCACTGACGACATGTGAATCCCATATTTTTTCGAAAAGAGTTTTTGGCATTGTGTATCGCTTACTATCTAAGTCAGGATGGAGGGATCTCTAGATTATGTTACTTGGCGCAGACAAGATTTGAGCGGTTACCAGAATGCGGTCTAGTTACCGCATCGCAGGTTGGCGCGTGGCATATAGTAGCTATCACCAACAGCCCACGCTGTATTACTGTTCCCTCACCATTGACCCGAGCGGTTGTGAACCTTGCTCGTCCATGGTAAACATTAGATTAACTGCGTTTATATACGCCTTAGCCGACGCCACAATTATGTCTGTATCAGCGCCACGTCCGGCGTAGATTTCGCCATCCGCAGCCTGTACACGTATCGTAACTTCCCCAATCGCGACGATCCCTTCAGAAACGGCGCTGATCGCAAATTCGGTCAAGTTCACAGAACGCTCGAATATACTGTCTGCAGCCTTACACACGGCGTCCACTGGACCGGTTCCGGTTTCAGTTGCTTCCTGTTTTGAGCCATCTGGAGACACAATAATTATCGTCGCTGTTGGGGTATCAAGATTCCCGCATACTACCTTGATGCTTTCGAGCTTGTATAAGCTCTGCACATCAGTAACACGATTCTGTTCAGACATCAGAGCTTCCAAGTCCAGATCCGTAACCTCACGTTTTTCATCCGCCAGCAATTTGTAACGTGGGAAAAGCGTCACCAATTCATCTCCCGTCAAGTGATACCCCAAATCACTCAACCTGGCTCTGAGGCCCGCACGACCAGAAAGCTTACCGAGCACCAAGGCTTCACCGCGCCAACCGACCGACTCAGGCTCCATGATTTCAAAGGTGGAGCGCTCCTTTAAATATGCATCTTGATGGATTCCTGATGAGTGCCTGAAGGCATTTTGGCCAACAATCGCCTTATAGGATTGGATGGGGAATCCAAAAATGTTGATTATCAGTCTGCTCGTAAGACCTATCTCCCTGGTATCAATGACTGTAGTGACGCCGAAGTGATCATTCCGAGTCTGTAGACCCATAATAACTTCTTCCAGTGCGGCATTGCCCGCTCGTTCACCAAGTCCGTTGATACAACCCTCTACCTGACGAGCGCCGTTTTCCACAGCCGCCAGACTGTTAGCCACAGCCAATCCAAGATCATTATGACAATGTACGCTGATAACAGCTTCCCCGATGTTCGGGACTCGCTTAATCGTCTCACGGATCAATTTTCCAAATTCGGCCGGAGTACTATAGCCAACCGTGTCAGGAATGTTAACGGTAGTCGCACCTTCTGCTATAACTGCCTCAAGCAATGGGTAAAGAAATTCTTGATCGGTGCGTGTAGCATCCATTGGCGAGAACTCAACATCGTCGACATAATGTTTAGCTCGTCGAACCGCCTCCACTGCCATATCCAATATCTCTTCTGGATCCTTACGCATTTGGTGTTCCATATGAATCATAGAACTGGACACAAATGTGTGGATTCGAGGGTTACTTGAGCCATCTAAGGCGCGCCCTGCTGCGTCCACGTCATCTAGCACTACTCGAGCCAGCGAGGCCACACTCGTTCTCTCTATCTCTTTGGCTATTCTCCGGACCGATTCGAAATCACCCGGAGAACTGGCAGCAAACCCAGCCTCTATGACGTCGACGCCCAAGTTGGAGAGTTGGCGAGCAATACGAATTTTTTCATCAACCGTAAGACCTGCTCCAGCTGATTGCTCCCCGTCACGCAATGTTGTATCGAATATGCGAACCCGGTCTACTCTGTGCACTGGTTTATTGGCCATATCAGTTGCTCCATGAGCCATTATCTACTTAGTACTCCAACTAACCGTCATGTTGTCGGAACAACTTAAACACATCGGTGGTTTATGTGCTGGCCTCCAGCCACGGCATCATCGCCCTCAATTCTTTGCCAATCTCTTCTACCGGGTGTTCTGCGTCCTGCTTGGACAACTGTCGGAACCGGTGCAGACCTTCGTCGTTTTCCGCAATCCACTCCCTAGCGAATTCACCTGACTGGATATCCCTGAGAATTTTTCGCATGTTGTCTTTGACATGTCCGTCTATGATCTGCGGCCCACGCGAGTAGTCTCCATATTCAGCAGTGTCCGAAACAGAGTAGCGCATGTGACCGAGCCCACCCTGATATATCAGATCAACGATCAATTTTAGTTCGTGAAGAACCTCAAAATATGCGGATTCCGGTTGGTAACCAGCTTCTATCAAAACTTCGTACCCAGCTTTTATAAGAGCCGTTACACCACCACATAACACTGCCTGTTCACCGAAAAGATCCGTCTCCGTCTCCTCTTTAAACGTAGTCTCAAGAATTCCGGCCCTACCACCACCTATAGCTTTTCCATAAGCAAGCGCCAACTCCTTAGCGCTGCCACTAGCATCTTGGTGTACTGCCACCAAGCATGGTACCCCCAGACCATTCTGGAATACTGCTCGAACGCGATGTCCAGGCGCTTTAGGCGCTATCATGGACACGTCTATGCTTGGTGGGGCAGCAATTTGACCATAGTGAATCGTGAAACCGTGAGCGAACATTAGGGTCTTGCCAGCCACTAATCGCGGAGCTATATCCTCCGTGTACACGGACGACTGCACTGTGTCGGGCAACGCCAACATAATTACATCTGATCGTTCGACTGCATCGGCTGTGTCCAACACCTCAAGGCCATCAGCCTCTGCTTTTTCACGACTCTTACTGGCAGGATAAAGCCCAACAACAACCTCACACCCAGAATCCTTGAGGTTAAGTGAATGGGCATGCCCTTGGCTACCGTAACCGATAACTGCCACACATTTGTCATCAAGAGGTGAAGAATCTATGTCTTTGTCATAGTGAAGAACTGCCAAATTAAACTCCGTTCGATTGTCACAGCTTTAATGGGCCCGTTGTCGTATCTGACTCAATCCGAAGCGGTGTGAAAAGCACCGTCAGCCCCACCAGGCACAAGGGTGCCTCGCAGTATCGCCACGCGCCCCGTACGCATCACTTCCTTGACTTCATACTGTCTCAAAAGCTCGATTAGAGAATCGATTTTCTCTGTGTCACCTGTGATTTCCATGGTGAGACTTTCAATGCCTACATCAACCACGTTAACTCGAAAAATGTTTGCTAGTTGCAAGATTTCGATGCGGATTTCGGGCGTAGCGCGAACCTTAATTAGCGCCATCTCACGCCACACGATGTTCTGGTCAGTAATGTCTTCAACCGAAACAACATCAACCAATCGGTCAAGCTGCGCTGCTACATGACCCACAATATCTGGATCACCTTCGACAACGAATGTCATACGGGATAGCCCGAATAACTCCGATTGCCCCACGGACAGACTGGCGATATTGAACCCGCGGCGCCTAAACAGCCCAGCGATACGTGACAGTACACCAGGCTTATCCTGAACCTGCGCAACCACCGTACGCCTAGCAATCTTTTGTAATTTGGAATTGTTAGTCATGCCTAAGTTCACAAGTTTCTTGCACGTGTATCAGAAGTCCTCACAGTGGTTCCTCAATCAGTTCCGCAACACTTTGACCGGAAGGAATCATTGGATAGACATTCTCTGCAGTTTCGATTAGGAAATCGACCAATACTGGACCAGGGAAAGAATTAGCCTCGTGAATAGCAGCGTGCACTTGATCTTGACGATCAACTCTAATGCCTCTCAAGCCGAACGCCTCCGCCAGTTTAACGAAGTCTGGGTTACGAGTGTATGCATTTGCTTGGTAATCGCTCCTATAAAACAACTCCTGCCACTGCGTAATCATCCCCAAGTGATTGTTGTTCATTATGGCGAACTTTACCTGCACGTCGTTCTCTACTATCGTGGCCAACTCAGACATCGTCATCTGGAAACCACCATCGCCAGCTACTGACCACACTATTCCATCTGGGCGCGCGATTTTAACTCCCATGGCAGCGGGCACTTCAAAACCCATGGTGCCAAGCCCACCCGAAGTGATGAGTGTATTTGGACTAGCGAACCGGTAGTGTTGGGCAGCCCACATCTGATGTTGACCCACACCAGTGACAATTGTGGCTCGCCCATCAGTAACCTCGCACAGCGCCTTGATAACATGTTGACCCAGCAGAGCATTAGTTTTCCGGATGTTCAGGGATGGATGCTCGGATTTGAGTTGCTCCATCCGACGTACCCATGCAGTGTGCGTCGTGCGCTTAATCAGTGGGTTCAGCTGGCCTAGTACATCCTTAACATTGCCGACCACAGGAGCATCTACCCAAATATTTTTGTTGATTTCTGCAGGGTCTATCTCAATATGTACCTTCTTAGATCTCGTTGCAAATCGCTTGGTATCCCCAGTGATACGATCATCAAAGCGACTACCTATCGCAATGATAAGGTCGGCTTCATCCAAGGCAATGCTCGCCCAAGCCACACCATGCATACCCGGGAATTTCTGGCTTAGCACATGATCCTCTGGAAATGAACTTATACCAAGTAATGTTGCAACTACCGGGATCTGTGCTTTTTCAGCTAGCTCTTTCAACTCATCGTAGGCCCTGGAAATGATAACTCCATGGCCGGCTAGAATGACCGGTCGTTTTGCCGAATTAATAAGTGAGGCGGCTCGCTCCACATCCGCCAGAACTGCAGTGGACGGAGGATGGTAACCCGGGAGGCTCAGTGGTTCTTCCCAACTGTCTTCATCAAATATCGTAGTTTCTTGGAACACATCGCGTGGCACATCCACCAATACCGGACCAGGCCGTCCTGTTCTGGCGATATGAAAAGCCTCACGCACCGTGCGGGCCACATCGGCCGCGTTCATTACTAGGTAATTGTGCTTAGTCACTGGTAACGTTGCGCCTGTAATATCCGTCTCCTGGAACGCATCGCGACCAATCGTGGAGCGTGCCACCTGTCCAGTAATCGCCACAACCGGTGATGAATCCATCATGGCAGTCGCTAGGCCTGTGATCAGATTAGTGGCTCCCGGACCTGATGTTGCCAACGCAACGCCTACCCGTCCCGATGCTCTCGCGTAACCGTCAGCGGCATGCGATGCACCCTGCTCATGACGAACTAACACGTGTCGCAGTTGTGGATATTGGGAGAGTGTGCCGTAAAGAGGTAGTATGGCTCCACCGGGCACGCCAAAAACAACCTCTACGCCTTCACGCACAAGAGCTTCGCACAGTATCTGACCGCCTGTCTTTTCAACCTTTGCCATATCATCACCGTCCTAGTGAGATCCAACCCAACCCACTACCACAGAGCTGCGGCATCTCAATAAACAAAAAAAGTCCCGCCCCCAAAGGACGAGACTCGCTTAGTCCCGCGGTACCACCTTCATTGCCGACCGTCGAAACGGCCAAGCCACTCAGTGCCGTAACGAGGCAAAACGTTCTAGCCTTAGTAGAGCTGTCGCGCGCCAGATTACTTCACATTCCATCGCGCGCAAGCCACTGATCGGGCAGACCGCTCAGGGGCGAGTTCCCATGGGATTCAGGCTTCGGCTTCCCACCATCGCCGATTCTCTAATGCCGAATCCGTCCAGTACTACTCCCCGTCGTAGCGTTTTCACAGACATCACCGAGGTTAGCACGAACTTCAGAATATGGGCAACGGTACTGAGATAACGATCGAGCTAAAATATGAGGTGGTTATGCTAGACTCGCTGCCGACTGTAACACAGACCCAACCTTAGAGAACCCCTTCCGATCGACCCAATCGTACCTGCTCTAAACCACCACCCATGTGAACATCTCTATACGGCCCTTCGTCTGGCACGATTTACAAGCACTCCTCAAGCTAGCTTACCCGGACGACAAAACAACCCCACGACAGACAGATCGAATGAGATCACGCCTGACGGCAGAGTTGCATCAGCCGCGCTCTGATCCCGCCAAGAACGTTCTGCTGGCCGAAAAAAACGGGCAACTCATCGCCTATGCGAAAATTGACCTTGAGATAAATATCCATAGGGCCGTACTGTGGATCTACGTCGAGCCATCAAACCGGCGAACTGGGGTAGCGTCAGCGTTATTCAATATGGTCTCAGACTACTCCAAGACCATTGGAGTAAAAAAGTTACATGTCCCCGAACATGTGCGTGATCCAGCCACTGCTGCATTTCTTTCAGCATCAGGTATGCGGCCAGTCCGAAACTACTGGCGTATGCGAACGACTGTAACAAATGCTAATACTCTTTTTATGGCTTACCACCAGTTTCAACCCCGGGTAAAAGTTCAGCCATTCTATCCAGATACTGACATGGAGTTACTGACCGATCTCCAAAACCTGGCCTTCTCAGACAGTTGGGGATTCTCTCCAAATAACGTGGAGGAAGTAAGAAAGAAATTTGACTTGCCGGTCTATGGACCAGAAGGAGTTGTTTTTTTAGCGGTAGAAGATGAGTTTGTCGCTTATGCTTGGACCGCTATGCCGCCTAGCGAACAAGTATGCGACGGGGAGATCTCAAAGACCGGAGTCAGACCAGACCATCGGGTACAAGGACAGGGGCGACAAGTAGTATCCGCCGCTATTCGGAATCTGGCTCAGCGTGGTGCTCATAACATTGAGCTTGAAGTTGACTCTGAGAACGAACCGGCCCTCAGTCTATACAGCAAATTCGGCTTTCAACGCGTGTCTAAAATCATCTGGTACGAGTTGCGAATATAAATGTAGCTCAGGCAACCGTTAACGAGGACAACCTATCAGAAACAAGAGATTCATACAGGACCATCAGAGCATCGACTGAAACATCCCAGGTGAGCGTTGTCGCGTGTTCCCTCGCTGCCCTGCCCAAGCTTCGCCGCAAATAATCGTTCTCTAGCAACAACTCGAGACAGGTCGCGAACGGGCCAGGGCATCGCCAGGAAATTAAGTATCCTGTCTCACCACTCAATACGACAGAAGGGAGCCCACCAACGTTGGATGCTACAACCGGCTTTTCGCAGGCAGCGGCCTCAAGTGCGGCAAATCCAAAGCTCTCATAATGTGACGGGAGTACACATACATCAGAAGATCTCCTACAGTACCTCCCACAATCAACAACCTAACATCTGGCATATCTTCCAAGCGGGCGACCGCTCGCAATAAGATGTCAAGTCCCTTGAGCTTATCTAGTCGCCCTACATACAGGATGTTCCTACCCAACCCCAATCCCAGTTTCTGACGACTTTCAAGAGAGTCCATCGGAATAAATCTACTGGTATCTACACCAGGAGGAATAATCGCCACTTTTGAAGCGTAAGCTCCGTACAAATTGGTCAGGGAACGCTGCTCATTCTGGGACCAGACCACAATGCGGTCGACTCCACGTGCAATCTGTCTTTCACTGATCAACCGCTCTGGAGCCTCGCGCTCCCCTGGCCTCGCCCTAAGCTTCACTTCGGCAAGGGTGTGGAAACTGGTAACGTGAGGTACATCCCATTCTGCTGACAAATCCAGACCAGCGAGTCCAGAAAGCCAATAATGACTTACCACTAGGTCATACGTGACTTCTTCAGATCGCCTAAATTCTTCGACAGCGTTCACAAAGTCCGGAATATGGACAAAGAGATCCTGCTTATCATCAGATGGGGACCCTACAGGCAAATGAACTACACGAGCTTGCTGTCCAATGGTTACTATCAGTGGGTCTGAAACGTCATGATGGCGCACAAAAACATCCACCTTCATACCGCGCTCCGCGAACCGCTGGGATGTCTCTAAAACATAAACGTTCATACCGCCCGCGTCTTTCCTGCCACCTCTGGAAAGCGGACAACCGTGAACACTCAGAACCGCTATTCGCAAACTCTTGGCTCCGCAGTATTCCTCAATGATCTCACAATAAAAATAAGGCTGATGATCCCAAAAAATGGTGAGATAACAGACACCTATTCAACAGAATTACGGATCATTATGATTTTGTGAAGGGTAACGTCAGCAGCGCCCAGATGGTATTTATACGATTCTGCCCCGCGCATGAAATCAAAACTACTGAAGCCTTGCTCGATTGATCGGCGGATATTGTATGCGTGGTTGAGCAATCCCACGGACAAATTGGCAAAATCAGGGTCGTAGCCACTGTTGTACAAGAATTTTACATCCCGGTTTACGAAATATATCGATGCTGCAACACGCTGGCCATCGATATCCAGGTAACCAAGCTTTACCAAGCCTTCTTGAGACAACTCGATTATTAGAGACTGGAAAAATGCTTCCCGTTCCGGAGTCAAGAACACTGCCTTCTCTGGCGAACTACGTCGCATCAACGAAAAAAATGTGTCTAGACATGCGACTATATCGGTGGTCTCGCTTAACTCGCCGTGAATCGCTTCCCCAGCATTCTCCAGGCGTCTCAACTTGCGTCGCAATTCATGACGATGTTTCTTGTTCAAAAGTGTGAGGTATGCGTCCCACGAGTCGGGCAAGGTCAAACGTGGTGCTACATCTTCCACGGTCACATCAACTGTCCAAGACTGGCTGCGTGCAATCTCCGGCAGAAGTTCAATGGTAGGTGAAGTGGAGGGAATAGATAGCAGTTCGATTCTGGAGATACCAATTTCTGAACCGAGATACTCTACAACGGCCTTATAGAAAGCACGCCGATTATTATGACTTAAAAGAAAATCATGGTAATCAACCAGATCGTTACCACCCAAGAAAGAAACCGTTTCACCAAGTTGCATCAAAGGAGCAATGCCTCGAAATTCTCCGTTGTTGAACTCCAGAATGCTTAAACTCGCGCCGCGTCCGAAATGACGCCACCAAATCTGCTGCCACAAATGGGAGTCAAAGACAGAAGCGTCAGCGGTTTCTGCAAACACAGAATCCCACGAACCGGCAATCGCACCAAAAGAACTATGACATACGATCATAGAAACGGAATCAGCTGTATAACATGGTCGTTCGACATCACATTACACATCCTAAACAATGTCCTACTACACGCCTGTAAACATCTAGATTTTGGATTGGTTACCGTTTTCTAGAAGTGTTTCGAATTGATCGATATCCGAATCAACGTACTCGAGTTTAATGGAAGCTCGCTGCTCGGCTGTACCTGGATCCTTTAAACCGTTGCCTGTAATGATACATACCACGGTCTTACCTGTAAGATCGACACCAAGTTCAGGAAGCCGAAGAAGCCCAGCCACAGAGGCGGCTGACGCTGGCTCACAGAACACTCCCTCTGTCCGGGCAATAGATAAATAGGCTGCAACGATTTCCTCATCAGTAACCGCCTCGATCATCCCACCTGATTCGTCTCTGGCACGCTCGGCGCGTTTCCAAGAGGCTGGATTACCGATACGTATAGCCGAAGCAATAGTCTCGGGATTTTCAATGGGTCTATTCTGAACTAATGGAGATGCTCCCTTAGCTTGAAATCCAATCATCCTGGGAACTGATTGC
>CAZXXH010000001.1:46377-73953 GCA_964644645.1 uncultured Dehalococcoidales bacterium | reverse complement strand
CGCTAGACAGCTAACCGGGGCGTATCGCAGTCATGCTACGCCCTTCATCGGCCCTTGGTGCCAAGGCATCCCCCATGCGCCCTTAGTAGCTTGACCCACATTAAGGATCGGCTACATGATTCTCGGCGAATCGGAACCAATATTCAGTTGTTAAAGTCCAGAAAGCGTCGGCCAAAACCGGCCAACAAGTTCAGGTACGCATCCATGATGTAGGTACCCAACCCATGGACTATACCGCCCACCTGTCGCGCCAGTCAACGCCACTCGACGCTAGATTGTACTAATATTGGCGTCTATCGATTGCCTGCAGTTGATATAATTGGCCATAATGACCTAGAACTTGACAGACCGTTTCGAATATTTACACGGGACGGCTTAATCATGCGATTGGGGGGAGACCTGTGCCGGCGTTCGCCGTGATCGGCGCTCAATGGGGCGACGAAGGAAAGGGGAAGATCGTTGACTTCCTCGCCGGCGGCGCAGTTGCAGTAGCGCGTTATTCAGGTGGCAATAACGCTGGGCACACCGTGTGGAATGAACACGGTAAATTCGCCTTCCACTTGATCCCTTGTGGGGGCTGCTGGCCCGGTACCATCAACATTATAGGGAACGGTGTGGTGGTGGATCCGGATGTTTTGATTCAAGAACTCAATATGGTCAAGGAATCAAATCTTCCAGGCCAGATAGCCATTTCCGATCGCGCTCACCTGATAATGCCCTACCATATCGAGTTAGACATCCTGGAAGAACAACGCCGCGGGCCAGGAGCCCTGGGCACTACGGGGCGCGGTGTCGGACCCGCCTACGTCGACAAGGTCGGCAGACAGGGACTGCGTGTGGGAGAGCTACTAGACCCAGATGACCTAGCCTTGCGATTGCCAAATATTGTTGAGTTTAAGAACGAAATTATCACCAAAATCTACGGCGGCACACCTCTCAGCATAGAAGCAGTATTCGAAAAAACAAAAATATGGGCGGACAGCCTTCAATCTTATATCCGTCGCACAGAGGACTTAATTGCTGAGACACTTGCCAAAGATGACAACGTCATATTTGAGGGGTCCCAGGGTGCCCTCCTCGACCTTGACCATGGGACATATCCGTACGTGACGTCTTCAAACCCCACAGTCGGTGGAACCCTGACAGGTCTTGGGGTAGGACCACAAAATTTCGCTGGCGTGTCCGGTGTATATAAGGCGTACTGCACTAGGGTTGGATCAGGCCCTTTCCCCAGCGAAATTGATGGTTTAGAGGCCGAACGGATTCGCAATGCAGGCCCTGTCGGAGAATTCGGAACAACAACCGGCCGGGCCAGGCGCGTCGGATGGTTCGATGCGGTAGCAGGCCGTTATAGTGCACGCGTCAACGGCTTTGACTCGATGATTATTACACGGTTGGATATTTTCGACGGCTGGGACGAGATAAAAGTATGCGTGGCATATGAACTAGAAGGGAAACGAATAGAGAAATTCCCCGTAGACTCGACGCTTCTGGAAAACTGCACGCCGATTTATGAATCATTGTCAGGCTGGGATGGAAATACAGCCGGTTTAACTGAAGGTGCGCAACTGCCGGCTGAAGCGCTCGCCTACGTTCAACGTCTAGAGTACTTGCTTGATGTGCCAGCATCCGTCATATCAACCGGCCCACGGCGCGAAGAGACGATAGTGCTCCGTCCAATCCTGTAGTGCCCAGATCCTTTGAATGAAAATGAAAAAGCCGCCAGCTACCAAACTCGCAACCCCGGGGAGTCTCCAAGACTATGTACGCTTCTGGTATAGAGCGACTCCCAAAAGAAATCGTTGATCCTAATCCGCTCTCAAGTCCATAGTGTAGCCATCAAGGACCCTGTCGAAGCTATCCCGCACTTCCCTGCCAGCAGCCTCCGCAAGATCTACCATAGGCAGCCTTGGATTTCCGGCATTGAACCCTGCACGATTCACAGCGTACTTAATCGGCACCGGATTAGTAACCCAAAATAATGCCTTGAAGATCGGTAACATACGCCTATGCTCTGCGGCAGCAGATTCGCGCTGTCCCTCCGAGATCAAGTTAATCATCGACTTGATCTGGTTGCCTATTATGTTGGACGCAACACTGACTATCCCATAGCCACCGGTACACATAATTGAGAATGTTTCATTGTCATTACCGCTCCAGACTCGAAAACCGTCAGGCGCGTTGGTGATTATCGACGTGATCTGATCCGCATCACTGGAAGCCTCTTTTACGCCCACTATGTTGTCTTGTTGCGCTAGCCTCAGGGTTGTGTCGGCGGTCATGTTAATAGCGGTTCGACTGGGAACGTTATATAAAACCCCCGGTATAGCCACACTGTCGGCGATTGTTTTGAAGTGTCGGTATAAGCCCTCTTGCGGCGGCTTATTGTAAGCGGGAACGGTAAGTAGAAGTGCATCCACCCCAACACGTTCCGCTTCCCGAGACAGCTCCACTGAACCCTTTGTGTAATTGTCTGTTGTTCCGGCTATCACGGCCCCTTTCTCTCCAATCGCCTCCTTTACTTCCGCAAATAAGCGTAATTTCTCGTCCGTAGACATAGAAGGCGCTTCACCGGTTGTACCACCGATGACCAAGCCATCACTACCGGAATCAAGAAGGCCGTTTGCGAGCTTCCGAGCCTGCCCATAGTCGACATGCCCCTCATCATCAAATGGCGTAATCATCGCGGTTAACAGGCGCCCGATTTCGGCCATTGCATCCCCTCCACAGGCGGTGATACCGCCACTCGTTCCGCAAGGCGGATCTATTGTGAATCTCGCACAGAATTCAAAATGTTACATCACTATCAGCAAAGCACATGCGAGGGATCATTAATTCGTTTGAGTCTTTTTCCTTAACACGCCACGTCGAACAACTTCGTCAAAAATTTGCAACGCGTTAAATGCGGCCCCTTTTAGCAAATTATCGCAAGCCAACCAAAGGACCAACCCACTAGGATTGGAGATGTCCTGACGAATCCGGCCTACGAACACCTGCGAATGACCCGTAGCCATACTCGGCATAGGATAAACCGAATTTGACGGATCATCTTCAACTACGACTCCAGGATAGTTCGCTAGCAATGCGCGAGCCTTCTGGGGTGTAACCGTATCTTTGAAATCTATGTGTACTGCTTCACTGTGGGTGCGATAAACGGGAACCCTCACACAAGTCGACGAAATACGAAGATCGGCAAGACCCAGTATCTTCCGGGTTTCATTAACCATCTTATGTTCCTCTACGCTGTACCCATCCGTTTTGAAATCTTCCACCTGTGGGATCACGTTGAACGCTATCGAGTGCGGATATACCTTCGCGGATGCGATATTAGAACAATCCGAATATTTGTGAGATAGGGAACCATCGCCATCAAGTGCGGTCCTTGATAATCGTTTGAGCTCTGCTACAGCGGCAGAACCAGTACCAGAAACCGCCTGGTAGGTTGCGACAGTCACTCTATCTATGTCAGACGCGGCCCGCAACGCGTCCAGAACCATCGCCAACGGCGTAGTGGTGCAGTTTGGAATTGATATTATTCCACTATGCCATTCGACCTCGCTGCCGTTAATTTCCGGAACAACCAATGGGACTTTAGCGTCCATACGGAACGCGTTTCCGTCATCTATAACCAGCGTGCCGGCCTTAACAGCCAACGGTGCTAATTGCAGGCTGATAGAAGAATTCACGGATATGAAAGCAACATCTGCCCCTATAAACGAGTGAGATGAAGCTTCCTTGATGGAAACGGCTCCATCCAAATATGGCAGAGTCTTTCCAACAGACCGAGATGATGCAAAGGCTGCAATGCGCTCGATCGGGTGGCTGCGTTGTTCTAATAACTCCAACAACGCCCGTCCCACCACACCCGTCGCGCCAACTACAGCTATATTAAGTTCGGATGATCGAACCATTTATCAGATGAACCGCACTGATCGCCATGTTGAGAGCATCGCTAGAGCTACGGGTTTTCCAGTTTGGCATTGAGGCCAAGCACTTGTTGTAGTCCTACGATAAGGGTATCTGTCGTCACCACATGCTCGATCGCCTTAATGACACCAGGCATGTAGCAGTCTCGATTAATTGTATCGTGAACCAGTGTCAAGGTTTGCCCTTGCGTACCAAAAACGATTTCATGACGAGCGATACGCCCCGGCATACGAGCACTGTGTACGTTAACGCCGCCACTCAACCCACCGCGCGTGCCACCGAGGGTCTCTTTGTTTGAAATTGTGGACTCGAAGGGTTCCTGACGCCCATGCAACATAGCAGACACTAACGATAAAGCAGTACCAGACGGAGAATCAGCTTTCGATTCATGGTGACTCTCTATGAGGTCTGCGTATTCGAAGTACCGTGCCGCGATGGACGCCAAATGACCCAACATTACCGCTCCCAAAGCGAAATTCGACGCCAAAACCACCCCTACTTTGTGCCTTTCGACAAGATCTTTCACCTGGTCAAACTCAACATCGGTCAGACCTGTTGAGCCGGACACCACGCGTACGTTATTGGGCAGAGCAACCCTGATCGCTGACATCAAACCCTGAGCGCTGGTGAAATCTACAACGACCTGCGGGTTAGTCTCACCTATAAGGTCTCCAATGTCGCGCCGAAGTGGCAAGTGGCCAAACCGGCCAGCCAAGGTCAGATCTCCATCTGCAGCCGCTGCATCTGCACCACCCAGTAGACTGACGCTTGACGCGCCTGCGACCGCCTCAAGGACGGTCTGCCCCATACGCCCAAGAGCGCCGTTAACAATGACACCGATCGTGGTCATATAAAAACCACCCACACGCGCGTTACTAAGGGCAACATCAGTCCATCTGTCTCATGGTCGTAGGACCATAACAGAGGTTCGTGGAAACTTCTTGCGCAAGGTAAAACCCAACGCCACTAGCCACGCCTAGGAGGCCTGCCACCACCACCACCATCGCCCGAATATCCTCCCACATGCCTACGGCCGCCTCGAGGGCCGCCGGATGAAGGTCGTCTAGGCCCCCGTCTCTCTGGCCTTGAACTATTATCATCGCTTCCGTCACTAAGTCGACTGGCACCACCATCCGCCTCTTGAAGAGCACGTACTGAGAGATCTACACGACCCATGCGATACACATTGATCACCAAGACTTCGAGCTCGTCTCCGAGTTCGACCACTGACTCGACAGACGGAACTCGATCTTCCGAGAGTTCACTGATATGAACTAGACCATCCTTACCTGGCAATAAGTTAACAAAGGCACCAAAAGGCATTATGCGAACTACCTTGCCTGTGTATCGATCGCCAACTTCAACATCCTTGGTCATTGCGACAATTTGCGCCTGCGCCTTGTCCGCTCCTTCTTGATCAGAGGAACCTATCATGACAGTGCCATCGTCCGACACATCTATTGATACATCAAATTCACTGATCATGCCGCGAATTACTTTGCCACCCGGCCCTATCACCGCACCAATCTTGTCAACAGGGATAGTCATCGAAATCATTCGTGGCGCGTAGGGACTCATCTCCTCACGCGGACCTGCCAGCGTCTCCTTGATGTGATCAATGATCTTCAACCGGGCATCACGTGCTTGGTCGAGTGCTTTTTCCATGATTTCGAATGACAGACCCTTGATCTTTATGTCCATTTGAAGAGCCGTTACACCATCAACCGTACCGGCAACCTTAAAGTCCATATCGCCTGTGTGGTCCTCCGCTCCTTGAATATCGGTCAGAATAGCCGATTCCCCGTCCTCACCAGTCATCAGTCCCATGGCGATTCCAGCAACAGGCGCTTTGATAGGAACACCAGCATCCATTAAGGCCAGCGTCGAGGCACAAACACTTGCCATAGAAGTGGAACCGTTGGACGAGAGCGCTTCCGACACGACACGCATCGTGTATGGGAAATCCGCTTGGTCAGGAATGACCGCTGCTAACGCTCGCTCCGCCAAGGCGCCGTGCCCAATTTCCCTACGACCTGTAAACATACGCCCAGTCTCGCCAGTCGAATAAGGCGGGAAGTTATAGTGATGTAAAAAATATTTTTTGTCGACCGGTGAAAGAGTGTCGATCCTTTGATGATCACCAAGCGAGGCGAGAGCAACCGCGCTCAAGATTTGCGTCTCACCACGTGTGAACAAGCCACTGCCATGTGCTCTAGGGAGTAGTCCAACTTCTGAAGTGAGCGGTCGGATTTGCTCTGCAGAACGGCCATCGGGCCGCTGTCCGTTCTGCAAGATCGCCCCACGCACTGCATCAGATTCCGCCTTATAGAAAGCTGACTTCAAATGTACCGGATCATGATCTCCACCGAGCGCTTCTAATAACTTGTCATACACTGCGCTCAGAGAATCCTGCCGGCTTTGTTTATCTCCGGGCTTAGCTAGTGCCGTCTTCACCGAATCACCAATCCACTCTAGAGCGGCAGTCCGGGAAGATTGAGCAATGAGATCAGGTTCAACAGTCCACTTCGGCTTTCCTACTTTCGCCTGCATCTCACTTATCAAATCTACAATCGCGCCATTAACCTCCTGAGCTAGGCGCAAAGCGTCCACCAAAACATTCTCTTTGAGCTCTTGAACTCCAGCTTCTACCATCATGATCGCATCGCCTGTGCCGCTAACCACAAGATCCAGATCGCTGCTGGGAATCTCTTCGTAAGTGGGATTAACCACCAACTCTCCTTCAAACAAGCCGATGCGACAGCCGCCAATTGGGCCATCCCATGGGATATCGGAAATGGCTAGAGCCGCAGAAGCGCCCAAAATAGCCAGTACGTCCGGAGGGTGCACCTGATCCGACGAAAGAATAGTCGCAACTATCTGCAAGTCGTTATGCATATCCTTGGGGAACAGTGGCCTTACCGGCCGATCAACAAGCCGGCACATGAGTATTCCATCAGTACTTGGTCGCCCTTCCCGCCGGAAAAATCCGCCAGGGATTTTGCCGGCAGCATACATTTTTTCCTCCACATCGATGGTTAAGGGGAGAAAATCTATACCGGATCGAACAGATCCTGCCGTCGCGGTTACCAGGAGTATTGTCTCCCCATAACGCACAGTTACAGCTCCATTCGCCTGTGCGGCCAAACGACCAGTCTCAAACGTTAGTGGTCGACCACCAACCTCCATCTCAAACTTAGAAATCATTTAATTTGGGTCCTTCCAAAATTTCCAATCATGCAAGTTGTGCAAAAAAATCCGGACCGATGACGCATCCGGTTTGGGATAATATCTACAGATACGGCTACCGACGGAGGCCCAGCCTAGAAACAATTTCACGATACCGGGAGACACTCTCTCGGCTCAGGTAGCTAAGCAGACGACGACGACGACCCACCAACTGCAGCAGGCCACGTCGCCCCGCGTGGTCGTGCGCATGCTGACGGAAGTGCTCCGTCAAACTGGCGATGCGAGCCGTGAGGAGGGCTATTTGAACTTCAGAAGAGCCGCTATCGCCTGGATGTGTTTGATGCTCATTAATGATCCGACGACGGTCAGCAGGGTCCAACTGTATGAATCTCCGTACTCCCGTAGAGGAACGGGGGGGGGGTTATAGCGCGACCTCTCAAATGTCCAGCGCTTTCCTAATCACTACATTACTTATTACGTAAAGATCATATCACGAGTTGCGGCACACGAAATCTACCGTGATTCCTCATTAACCCTAATGCGGTATCTGAGCACTACTGACCAGGCTTTTTGTACACAATCGTATGAAACCCTATATTTTCAATCATTTGTGCAAAGAGACCGTTATAGTTCACTAACTGCCTTGACAGGCCAGAAACGCCACACATAAGATGTCACGTGGTGCGCCCCGGAGTGAGCGGCTCCAGTGGCGCGTAAGCTTTTATATCCGCAAGTCAATCTTGAGACCGACGGCTGGACTACTAGTTCCGGCCCGCGTAGCAGGACTAAGCATTTTAGGGGGAAACGGCCACATGGCAGGTCTGTTCCGGAGGAGGGGCACAGCCCTTCTCTTAGTTATAGTGTCAGCCATCCTTGTCGCAGCCATCGCTTGCGAAGGTAGTCAGGGTGGTCGTGGATCGCAAGGCTCCAGTGGAGCCACAGGCCCTCTGGGCGCAACGGGCTCACAGGGATCACAGGGTGTTCCTGGCAAGGCCGGACCAGCTGGTCCGTCCGGGTCACAAGGAGCACAAGGCCCAGCAGGCTCAGCGGGTGTCCCCGGGCTTCAGGGCCCGGCCGGCCCGACCGGTGCAGCAGGGCAACAAGGCCCGACGGGTGCGCAGGGCGCTTCTGGCGTTCAGGGCTCCCAGGGTATATCGGGTGAGCAAGGACCACAGGGAATTCAAGGTGCTGAAGGTGAGCAAGGACCAGCCGGTGAAGCCGGAGGGTCAGCAGCCGTCTTGGTTGTCCACGACACGGCCAATAACGTGGCCGGAGCCGTGGAAATCAAGTCCTCGACCACTGAGATGGATATCTTGGGCGGCGGGTTTGAAGTATCCGAACTGATCGCCCTCACCGTTAGTATCAACGGCAAGGATGTCGTTCTTGGTAGCGGACAAGGGAACGGACATGGTGCGTTCCTGTCCACTGTGACGGTTCCATCGTCTATGAAAGTAGGCGGGCCCTACACGATCACGGCCACAGGTAGTGGCGGCAACGTTGGATTTGGTGTTGTGGTCGTCACTAATAAGGATAGCTCAGACTAGGTTCCCCAACGGGACGTAACATCGAAATTGTTTAAGAGCCCCGGTGCGAACCGGGGCTCTTACGCGTGCGCAATAGGGTTATAGAACGATTGAGCACGTAGGTAGAGATGACAGCTAGCTCGTCTCAGTGCACAGCATTATTTAAAGGCACGCTGTCTGAACGGACGAAGATATAACTCCACTGCCTTTTTACCTACGATAAATTCGACCCGTAGGTAAAGCATCCCGCATCTAATCCCAGTGGGTTCAAACGGAACAAATCAGTGTCAGCTTGCTAAGATCGACCGTATGATGCCATCCTAGGCTGTTTGGTTAGACAGATCTGTCCTATCGCTGTTTGAAAAATCCTGTATCACACTCAACCTGCGAATTCTACGCCCGGCGATTGACTGGACCGTTATTTTAAGTCCATCGACGTATACACGATCCCCTAGCGCCGGCATTTTCCCTAGTTCCTTAAACACTAGGCCCGCGATCGTGTCGAATCCTTTAGCAGATATATTGGTTTCAAGCTCGTGGTTAAGGTCCTCAACTGAGAAAGTTCCGTCTATCACAAATTCACCATCACGGATGCGCTGAAGCTCAGGAGGACCTACGTCGAACTCGTCCATCAGTTCTCCGACTATCTCCTCAACAAGATCGCTGACCGTCACAAGACCAGATACGCCTCCATATTCATCCACCACAATCGCAAGGTGAGTACGCTGCAATCGGAATGCCCGCAATAGATGCTCCAAATTTTGTGCTTCAGGCACAAATATTGCGGGCCGTGCCAGACGTTTCAGAAGATCCTCTTCAATTTTTCCCTCATTAATGGCCTTTAGTAAATCACGTGAGTAAACGACGCCCACAATGTCATCAATCGTTTCGCCGTGAACTGGAATTTTACTGTAACCACCTACCGCCATCAGATCAACAACAGCGTCCGGTTCGGCCTCCACAGGGGAAACCACCATGTCCACGCGCGGGCGCATGACCTCACGAACGCGCACAGAGTCCATACGGAGGACGCCTCGTATCATCCGAAGTTCTCCTTCGCGTGTCTTAATTCCCACCGCCTCCAACAAATCTAAGTTGTCCTCCAATTCCGTGGGGTTAACATGCCCATTTTCCACTGTTTCAGCCTGGCCGCCGGATGGAAGAGCCAAGCGTACTAATGGGAGCGACGCCACCGCCTCGAGTACGCGGCGAATCTGCCTAAGCGCAGGGCCCAGCAGTTGCGAGAACCTAGATACGCTGTACGTGGCAAGACCCAAAATCAAGCAAACACTCGCCAAAACCAAGCCAGCAGCAACTACAAGTACCAGGATGTTTATCTCGTCTCGTTCACCTACCGATAGTGGTTGAATCAACATTAGGACCGATCCGAAAACACCAAGTAGTGAGGCCACGTACATAATGCGGCACAGGAAGGCGGCTCTCGGAGAAAGGAACTGTTTTACTGGTCCACTGGTGTCGCTATCGGCAACTCGGCTAGTTAGCGCGAAATCCATTGGACCCATAAGTGCAATCGTAGTTAGCACCATAGCCCCGTAGACAGCTAAAGATACGAACAACGCAATTGATGGGCCGTAGACGGTTAAAATCATTGCGACGCCTGTCGAACCAACGTTGGTATCCTATGGTGCTCAGATTCCTCTGAACTCATTTTCGCTCGACTCTCAGATCATGCTTATCTGGAACTGACTTGTTAGAGGTTCGATCTATAGTCCGAGCTGGCACACCTACCACCACCGTCTCGGGTAATACATCTTTGGTTACCACAGACCCTGCGCCGGTAGATGAATCTTTCCCAATTTCTAACGGGGCGACCAACATCGAACCGGAGCCTACAAATGCTCGATCCCCTATTAAAGTGCTGTGCTTGGATTCCCCATCAAAATTGCAGGTGACTGTTCCTGCCCCAATGTTCGCATTGCTACCTATCACTGTATCGCCAACGTAGCTGAAGTGACCAACACGAGTACCCATACCTATTCGACTGTTCTTAATCTCCGCAAAGTTTCCTATGTATGCATTGTTCTCTACTATCGTACCGCGCCGCAAATGAGAATACGGGCCAATAGATACCTCGTCACCGATAGTCGCGAATTCCGCGTTAGAACAAATCACCTTACTACGGTGCCCTACAGTCGCGTCGGTTAGAACAGTATCTGGACCAATTTCACTTCCAGAACCAATAGTTGTGTGCCCAAGTAGATGCGATCCGGGTCTCACCAGAGTATCCTCGCCTATGGTTACGCAGGCATCTATATAAGTTGTTGACGGATCTTCTAGCGTCACACCTGCCAACATACAACGTCGCCTTATCTGCTCTCGTTTTATCCCCGTAGCAACTGCCAATTGTACCCGGTCATTTACACCGATAACTTCAGTAGGATCGTCCGCGCCCAAGGCACTGACAGGTCGGCCCGCTAGAGCAGCTAGTTCGACTATTTCTGTCAAGTAGATCTCTCCCGACGGGGAGGGAGAGATCTTGGTTAACGACGACCAAATCCACTTAGCATCAAAGCAGTAAAAACCACTGTTAACTTCTTTAATCGCAAGCGTGGGTTCATCTGCGTGAATATCCTCAACAATCTTTGCCGGCGATCCGTTGTCTCCTCGACAAACACGGCCCAAGCCATCTGGCGAATCAAGAACTGAGGTAAGCAATGTGATGGTAGATGTTGAATTCTCATGTAGTGAACGTAACTTCTCAAGCGTTACACCAGAAATCAGAGGAGCATCACCTGTGGCTACCAAGATTTTATCGACATCCTGACACGATTCTCGCGCCTGTAACAAGGCATCGGCCGTACCCAACTGCTCTTGCTGAACTACTATGAGCGCATCATCACCGACAGCTGAACGCAGTGTCTCTGCCGAAGCAATGTCGGGCGATGCAATCACAACTAAACGGTTTACCCCGGCCTCTCTTATGGATGCTGCAACGTAAGAGACCATAGGTACACCGCAAACAGGATGCAAAACTTTGGATAATTTGGAATTCATCCTTGACCCTTTACCTGCGGCAAGAATGACACCTGTCCAACTCATATTAATCACTCGTTTAAACTGCTGAACAAGGAGCAAAATCCTAGATAAACAGAGCCGCCCATTTTCTCCGATATTACGGGGAGAAGGACGGCCCTGTAATCAACATATTAAGGTACGACCAATGCGGCTCAAGCTAGCTTCCCACATGTTAGGGGGCGTTTTTTTTTAGTGTCAAGTTGTACAAGAAGCAGCTTGAGATAGTTACGAACAGTTAAATTAAAAGATTCAACACATACTGCCAAACGTTTACTTATAACCGACAAACCTAAACGGTGGTCTTTGAACTCAGTATAGCGAATCATACTGTTTGCCCGATGCTATACTCGCCGACGGAGAGGTGGCCGAGTGGCTGAAGGCGCCGCTCTCGAAAAGCGGTATACGTTAATCGCGTATCGCGGGTTCGAATCCCGCCCTCTCCGCCAATGTGCAAGATTGCGGCGTTAGTTGCGCTTGAACACGGATAAGTTTCGCGTGTGTGGTTCTTGGGAGAGGTGCTAGAGTGTCTGAATAGGCGCGCCTGGTAAGCGCGTGTCCCGGGTGACTGGGACCGCGGGTTCGAATCCCGCCCTCTCCGCTTTCAAGTTATTGTTGCTGACATTTGGTCAGTTTCGCGTTCAAAAAATGTCAAGTCCTAGGCGGATACAAAAAAACCAAACATAATAGTAAATTGGACCAAAATGGATAGCGGCAGCCTGTTGACTGTCAAGCGCACGGTTGTCCAGAATTCGAAAGTGATATCAATATACGCCGCCAGCCGGCAACAGTAACGGTTTCGTGTACATGTTGCCCCAACGGTTTCGAACTGCGGAGAATAACGATTGCCCAAAGATAACGGAAAACATCTTGTGATTGTCGAGTCCCCAGCGAAGGCGAGGACCATAGGCCGGTTACTGGGGTCCGACTACGTAGTACTCTCCTCCATGGGTCACGTACGCGATCTGCCGCGAAAGGAAATGGGGGTAGATGTTGCCAACAGCTTTACCCCCACATACGTGAAAGTGCCCGGACGTGAGTCTACGTTGAGAGAAATCAAGAAGGCATCCAAGAACGCAATCGCTGTATATCTAGCCACAGACCCCGATCGGGAAGGCGAGGCCATCTCTTGGCACATAGTTGAGGCCACAGAACTGGGAGTGGGAAGCGTTCCGCTGAAACGGGTAGTGTTCCACGAAATTACGGCGCCGGCGGTGCAACGAGCCTTCAATGACCCGCGTGATATCGACATGCAACTAGTGAATGCTCAACAGGCAAGACGGGTCCTTGACCGAATAGTAGGCTACCGACTCAGCCCTGTGCTTTGGGCGAAAATTAAGCGCGGGTTATCTGCAGGACGAGTTCAATCAGTCGCTCTTCGTTTAATCGTTGACCGCGAGCTGGCAATCGAAGCCTTCAACCCGGTGGAATATTGGGTCGTGTCGGCCCTGTTGACCCCTCAAGGTAAAAAATCTCCTACGTTCAAGGCCATCCTTCATGCTATTGATGGGGTCAAAGGGAAGCCTAAGGTAAACACTGAGCAAAAGGCTAATGAAATTACCTCGGATATTAAATCTGCTCGGTTTGTGATCGATCGAATCAACAGAAAGGAAGTGAAGTCTCGGACACATCCGCCATTTGTTACCAGTTCTCTTCAACAGGAGGCAGCCCGCAGGCTCCGTTTTGGCGCACAGCGGACAATGCAGATCGCGCAACAACTTTACGAAGGAATCCAGTTGGGCTCGGGCGACCCAGTGGGCCTCATCACATACATGCGAACTGATTCTACTACCTTGTCTGCTGTCAGCCTCACTGAAGCAAACCGGTTCATCAAGGAGCGTTTTGGTCATGAGTACGGAGAAAAGCCACGTACATATAAGACACGCAGTCGCAACGCGCAAGAAGCACATGAGGCGATCAGGCCAACTGAGATAGCCCGTACGCCTGAGAGCATTTCGAGCCTACTTACCACTGACCAGCATCGTCTTTACCAATTAATCTGGAACCGTATGGTTGCAAGTCAAATGGCCGACTCACTGGCAGACTCCACGTCAATCGACATCACTGCGACAGCGATTCCGTCAAAGCGACAATACGTTTTGAGAGCTACAGGTTGGTCACCTAAATTCGACGGGTTTCGCCGCCTTTACACAGAAGGTAGGGACGACGATTCAGACGATGCGGAAACGCAAAAAGATCTTCCTCGTATGAGTGAAGGAGATCAGCCTGAACTGGCGAAAGTGGGATCGGAGCAAAAATTCACACAGCCACCCGCCCGGTACTCAGAGGCAATGTTAATACGTGCGTTGGAAGAGAAGGGGATTGGGCGTCCTAGCACTTATGCCGCAATCGTCTCCACGATAGAAAAACGAGAATACGTTGAACGCGAAGCACGGAAATTTAAACCGACCCGTCTCGGACTTGCCGTGACGGATCTACTTGTTACGAATTTCCCTGACATCATGGATCTTAACTTCACGGCCGGTATGGAATCGAAGCTGGACTCAGTTGCCGATGGAGCAATCGAGTGGGCGCCGATGTTAGGCGAGTTTTACGAACCATTTGATGCCAAGATAAACCAAGCGTATAACGAAGCGCGCAAGGTTACCTGGACAGAACTAGCTGAGAAAAGTGAAGAATCCTGCGAAAAGTGCGAGCGCCCAATGGTAATCGCAAGTGGCCGTCGCGGTAAATTCCTAGCCTGTACTGGTTTCCCGGAATGCCGTAACTCCCGCACGCTTCGTATAAGCACAGGGGCGAAATGCCCGCAGGATAGTGGTGATTTATTGGAAAAACAGGGTCGCACCGGCAGAAAATTCTACGGATGTGAAAATTTCCCTGATTGCGATTTCAGCACGCGTCGTAAGCCATTGGAACAACCCTGCCCGGAATGCGACGGATTGATGGTATCGATCGGCAGGGGAAACAGATGTACGTCTTGCGAATATCAATCCAAAAGCAAGAGCGCCGAACAGGACCGATCGGTAACGTCGCAAGCGGGCTCGGCATAGAACACCCCCAACAATCACTTTTAGAAGATGGGCGAATACCATTAACCCTAAGGACGTGCTCGCTCCCAGACTTCGGACAGCTGTGAGGGGTACTTCGCATGCTCGTCTTATTGAGGAATTCGCGATCTATCTTCGTGTAACGCGTCAACTGGCGCCACTGACTATCAGGAACTATCTAGGTGATCTAACTTCGTTTTTCGAATACATAAACACACAAAACCTACGCCGTCTTGATGCCGTCAATCGCCAGTTCTTACGGAGTTACCTGGCGTGGTTGGTTGACACTGGATACGTAAGAGCCAGTGTCGCCAGAAAGCTTTCTGCGCTTCGAGTTATGTATCGGTTTCTACTGGAACGCGGTGTGGTTATTCAGGACGCAACCAGGCTAGTCAGTGCCCCTAAGATCGAAAAACGCCTACCTTCCCCTGTCGCGCCGGAAGAAATCGATCGTTTGCTCTCAGGTCCTGATTTGAACCAGCATACCGGTGTGCGTGATCGAGCTTTACTAGAGTTGCTGTATGCAGCAGGGCTACGGGTGTCCGAAGCAGCAAACTTAAACCTAATAGACCTAGACCTCCAAGCCCTTGAAGCACGGGTGACCGGCAAGGGCTCGAAGACCAGAGTTGTTCTTCTCGGAACTCAGGCTCAATCAGCACTGAAACACTATATGTCTGAGACACGGCCGACTCTAACCTCCAAACGAAGCGGTGATGCTCTTTTCTTGAGCCGTTCAGGGCGCAGACTGTCAGTGCGCTCAATACAATTACTCATCAAACGCTATGCTCTCATAGCCGGACTAGATCCTTCGTTTCACACACATTCATTAAGGCACAGCTTCGCCACTCACTTACTGGATGGAGGAGCAGACTTGCGGGTGGTACAAGATCTTCTTGGGCACTCGAGCCCTCAGACGACACAAATTTACACCCAAGTGTCATTGGCCAAGGCGCGTAGCACATACCTACATGCGCATCCTAGAGCCCACCGTCGGAAACCGAACATTCAGCAGCATGGCGCAGAGCGCAATAAGGCAAACCCAGCCAAAAACAATTCAGCCATTAATAAGTCTCAGTAAAAAACAAATCAACAAAAATCACATCCATTATTACTGTCGGATCAAATCACCGGTGCCCCCTCTACGGCGCTAAACGTCTAATACGCCAGGTTTTGCCACCGTAATTCAGAGAGTATTGCAATCGATCATGCATACGATTGAGGCGTCCCTGCCAAAACTCAAAAGAATCGGGTAAAAACCTGTAGAGACCACAGTGTTTGGGGCGTGGAACAGGACTCCCTTCGAATTGCTGCTCAAAAGCCTCAAATCTCGTCTCTAAAGCATCCCGGCTTATGATTCTCTCACTTTGAGGAGATGCCCATGCCTCAATCATCGCAGCCCTCTCTCTCTTCGCGAAATATGCGTCCGATTCGTCCGGAGACGCAAGTTGCACTTTGCCCGTTATACGCACTTGCCGATTAATCTCGTGCCAAAAAAAAACCAGTGCAGCGTTGGGGTTTGAGGCCAATTCTTTGCCCTTGCGGCTGAGATAGTTAGTATAGAAACCAATTGCCAGATTATGAGCACTCTTTAACAACACCGTCCTCGCTGAGGGTTGACCATTAGATCCAACGGTTGCTAACACCATGGCCTCTGGCAGTCTGATTCCCGCAGCGGACGCGTCCGTTATCCACAAGTTAAGTTGAACTAGAGGGTCAGAGGCCATGTCGCCATCGTCCAGACCTTGCCCCATGTAACGATGTCGTAGACTGTTTAAGTGACGTGCCATGAGAATATGACCTTTCTGGCAATATTTGAAACGGAAGGTCGAAATCGGGTGTAGGCTATCCGCGATGTTTATAGATAACAAAGTAGATTGATAGTTGCCACCTTGTTCACAAATATAAGAGCGAAGAATCGCGTAACGCAGCAAAATGTTTGAAAATCCCAACAGTTATCAAGCCAAACGAACACGGAGGCACCAATGCCTACGATCTTGATTGTGAACGGACCTAATCTAAATTCGCTGGGTAAGCGGTCTACCAAACTATACGGTTCAAAGACACTTGTAGATATAGAAACCGCCATAGAGCAACGCGCCAATGAATTAAACATATCTATTAAGTCTCTCCAGTCTAATCATGAAGGTGCTATTGTCGATTTTGTTCAGGAGTTCGGATCAAATGCACACGGAGTCATTATCAACCCAGGCGCTTTCACAAGTGTCGGGTACTCCATCCTTGACGCCCTTATTGACACTAGTCTTCCCGTTGTAGAAGTCCACCTTTCAAACATCCATGCTAGAGAAGAATTCAGGAGTCACTCGGTGATTGCACCTATGGCACGGGGCCAAATATGTGGGGTCGGGTGGCGCGCATATCTATACGCTTTGGATTACCTATACCACTTGATATCTGATAGTGGGCATTGATTATGATGCACCGGATAATGCCAACCGCGCGAACAGCACCAAACGTTCCATACTGTAGGAAATACCAGTGAGCACGCCTTCGCCCCAAATCGATACCCGTCTAGCACAACTCCGAGCCAAGCTGAAAGAACTCAAGCTAGACGCCATCATCATCTCGAGTCCTCAAAATCGACGTTATCTTTCCGGGTTTACTGGCACAGCAGGCTTCTTGCTGATTTCATGTGAGCAGCAGACGCTAGCGACTGACTTCAGATATGTCGAGCAGGCAGAGCAACAAGCGCCTAATTTTGCTATCGAAAAAATAACGTCAAAACTGGACTGGATGCCGAAACTCGCGCTGAAAATGGGCGTTTCCAATATCGGGTTCGAGGCTGACAACCTGACGGTAGCGCAATATAACAGGATACGCTCTACATTCTCCGAAATTGTCGATCGTGGTACGACCAGTAAATTGATCTCAACCACTGGGCTCGTAAGCGGATTGAGGGCAATAAAAGACGCAGTCGAGCAGGCTTTCATACAAAAGGCTATCGACATCGCTGACAACGTAATGGATGAAATTTCGGTTGACCTGAAACCTGGCGTTACTGAAGAAACCGTAGCACTACGGGTTGAGACAGCGATGCGTCAACAGGGTGCGGAATCACCTTCTTTTCCTACAATCGTGGGTAGTGGTCCAAATGCCGCCCGCCCACATCATAGAGCCGGGAATAGGGAAATCCGAGAGGGTGAAACTATAGTTATTGATATGGGAGCGAGATACCAGGGGTATTGTAGTGACCTAACACGGACGTTTTATCTCGGAAAACTTAGCGATAAGTTCAAGCGTGTGTATGACATCGTGCTCGGCGCACAACTGACCGCAATTGAAACAATATCCACTGGAATGACGGGATCAGAAGCCGACAAGCTGGCGCGATTGGTAATAAATGAGGCAGGTTACGGTGACAAATTCGGCCACAGCTTAGGACACGGTGTAGGACTTGAAGTCCATGAGAGTCCAGGAGTCGGAATGAACGCTGTTATGAAACTGGAGGATGGGATGATTTTCACTATAGAGCCAGGGATATACATTTCGGGATGGGGTGGTGTCAGGATCGAGGACATAGTCATGCTACAAGCGGGTCGCGCGCGGGTGTTGAGCCGATCACGAAAAATTGAGAACCTTTAAGAGTTTCGAAAAAATTTATCGAGATCGGATATTTGGTAATCTTTGGTCGGTTCACATCGCTTTTTAAGCAGTACTTATTGGGGAGATATAGATAACTCGTGACAATTAGCTCGGGTGAAATAAGACGTAACACGACAATCCTAATAGACGGCGAAGTCTACCAAATACTTGAGTGGAATCATCGAAAGGCCCCTAAAGCACCGCCTACATTAACGCTGAAGCTTCGTCACGTAAAAAGTGGCAACACATATGAAAAAAAAGTTTCCGGGAACCATCGTCTAACCCTAGCTGACACGGAGAGGCTCGTAGCCCAATACCTTTACGTGGACCGCGACCTATTCACATTCATGGATACCGAAACTTTCGACCAATTCGAAGTAACCGTCGAAATGCTCGGAGACTCAATTAATTATCTGATCGAAGGGGAGAATGTCGAATTCCTCATGTACAAGGGCCAGCCGATCAACATAGAGCTCCCTGCGTCTGTAGAGTTGACTATAGATTGGGCAGAAATAGCCGTTAGGGGTGATACTGCCAGTTCCTTAACCAAAGAAGCACGCACCACGACTGGATTAAGCGTGCAGGTGCCACTACTCGTCAATGAAGGCGACCAGATCAAGGTTGATCCGAGGACCGGGGAATTCCTGGAGCGGGCAAAATAAGTCGTGCCCACGCTTCTGTTATGACCTCCCATGATCGATTCACACCCGATAACTCCCTCATAAACACCAATCTTGAGGAGAACACCCTTAACCTGTTGCCCACAACGATTTTTACCGTCTCCGACCTAGTCGCATACATCAAGGAGATACTGGAATCTAATCCTTCGCTCACCGACATTCAAGTAACAGGTGAGGTGTCTAACAACCATAGGGCCGCTTCGGGCCACAGCTACTTCTCGCTTAGAGATGAGAGCAGTGTACTCAGGTGTGTAATGTTCCGCTCTGGAGTGGGACATAAGTTCTTATCGGACGGCACCCAAACTCTGGTGCATGGGCGCGTTTCGTTCTACACCGCTAGAGGTGACCTGCAACTATACGCGGATAGCGTCACGCCAGAAGGCTTAGGCGCGTTACAGCAGGCATTCGAAGAATTAAAGCGGCGGCTTGGTGCCGAAGGACTGTTCGATCCTTCGCGCAAAAGAAATCTGCCCAAATTTCCACAAAGGCTCGCCCTGATTACCTCACCAGACGGCTCGGTAATGCACGATGTATTGAACGTTCTAAGACGACGCTATCCCCTTGTAGAGGTCACGGTGGCCCCAACTGCTGTTCAGGGAGCAGCTGCGGCAGATGGAATAGTAGACGCTTTAAGTGTGGTCGACAAACACGCCAATTTCGACGTCGCCATCGTGACTAGGGGAGGTGGATCACTCGAGGATCTATGGCCTTTCAATGAAGAGAGGGTTGCTAGAGCCATTTATGCAAGTAGAACGCCTATCATCAGCGCGGTGGGACATGAAACCGACTTCACCATTGCGGATCTCGTAGCTGACGCACGTGCTCCAACTCCGTCTACTGCCGCTGAGTTAGTGGCCCCTGATCAAACCGAAATAGCCACAGATATCGCCCGTATGATCAGTAGAGCCGCGCTGAACGTTGAGCATTCGTTCGGTGAGCGGCATGTGGAACTAGAATTGGCCACGGACCGATTACTGACGCGATCACCGAATATAGTAGGGGGCCGTAATGACGTGGATGAACTTCTTAGGGTAGCTCGCCTAGCAATGAACCACTTTATAGAAAGGTATAAAGGACAGATTGAAATGTTGCAAACAGCCATTTCGGCGCTGGGCCCGGAGAAAATACTAGAGCGTGGGTACGCAATAGTCCGGTTAAGCGAATCACGCCAAGTCGTAAAAGACGCAACCTCGATTATCCCTGGTGATCAACTGAACATTACTCTGGCAACAGGGGAAATAGAGGCGACAACAAAATCATCGCGACACGTGCGTGACGCGTGACTGTCCATACGTGATATGTTCACTTTAGTTATTGAGCCAAAAAGCTCCACAGGCAAGCGAGTCTCACTTACCGAAGCATGACCTGCCAAACAAACTAACCATCCGCAAAGCACAAAGACTGAGTACATCGAAGCAGGCATTCCCCTAAAGCACCAGTGGTCCTGAGTGCCCGCATTAGTGCAAAATCGCCGCTGTTAGCTGTAGATTATTTAAATGTGCCATCAAATAGTACGCTCCATCAAGTGTGATGATACGTTCTTCTTAAGAACCTTCGGCACAGAACGGATATTTCCTATACTACCCATGTGATCATGTGTACTGACTGGCGTACCCTCCCAATCACACTAGACTGGGCTATTGGGTGAATTCAGGATCAAACTAATTGCATCGTCGATCCAATCGCGATATGTAGTTGGGTCAAATATGAATGGAGTAATAATGTCATGGGGGAAGACTCGAGTGTAGCTGATTCTAATCGCGGAAAAGAGCAACATGGTTTCGAAAAAGCGTTCACACGTCTGGAAGAAACCGTTAGACAGCTCGAAGATACTGAACTCTCGTTGGACGACGCGACTCGGCTGTTTGAAAATGGAATGCATCTGGCGCGCCAATGTAACGAGTTGCTTGCCAATGCCGAGCTTAGGGTCAGCCGCCTGAAGACTGAATTCGACAAGCAGATTCACCTAGTGGATGACAAACCTGAGCCCGACGATGCTGTCCAGGATCTGATCCAATGACTGATCGGGGCCAGAACGAACGTAACGAAACGGTAGAAGCCTCCAAACTGAAATTAGGTTGGTTCTCTAGTGGTCGGGGAAAGGGCTCCCTTGGGTTACTGCAAGCAGCCCTCAAAGCCATAGATACTGGTCAACTCTCTGCATGCATCGATTTCGTGTTTTGTAACCGTGAGCGTGGGCAAAACGACGTTACCGATCATTTTCTAGACGTAGTAGAGTCACATCAGATACCTGCACTTACACTCTCATCACAGCGGTTTAGACGTGAACATGGTGGACGTCCTTGGTCTGAATTGAGAGAGTGCTTCGATAACGCAGCCATGCAACTTGTATCGACGTTCTCGCCCGATGTAACGGTAACTGCAGGGTACATGCTAATCTCGCCACTAATTTGCAAACACTACCGTATGATCAACCTCCATCCAGCGCTTCCCGGAGGGCCAACCGGCAGTTGGCAAGATGTTATCTGGAATCAACTTGATCATCGCGCAAAAGAGTCCGGAGTGATGATGAACATGGTAACGGAAGATGTGGATGGAGGACCGGTATTATCCTATTGTCAATACCCCATCACCGGCGTTGATTTCGATCCGCACTGGCTAGAGATCGGGCAACTAAACTCTGAACAACTAAAGAGAATAAATGGCCAATCATTGATGCTTTTTCAGGCGATTAGACAAGCCGGACTCAAGCGTGAGAAACCATTTCTAGTTGCGACCCTTCAGGCCATATCGGAAAAACGCATCGACATCACGAGTGCTGGCGCTGCGTCACCAATAGACCTCACGATTGATGTGGAATCAGGCGTATTTGAGCCAACATAAATGGCACCCCACCTAAGCCGCCGAACGGGTCGCTGGCAAACGATCAACAAGATGATTACCTGATTGGTCTAGCAGAATCGGAGGCTTACTCTCAGTGAGAGTTTCAGCCTCTATTAGACATTTAGCGACGTCATCAAGCGAAGGTAGCTCATACATAACGTCCAACAGAGTTTCTTCTAAAACGGCACGGAGACCACGTGCCCCAGATTTATGTTGTATGGAAAGTTCCGCTATCGCACTAAGAGCACCGTCCTCAAATTCCAGGTCTACACCATCCATTTTAAACAGCGTTTGATATTGACGTACTAGAGCGTTCTTGGGTTGACTCAACACCTGGATTAACTCATCGCGCGTGAGGTCCGCCAAGCTAACGATTAGAGGGATTCGTCCTACGAACTCAGGTATAAAACCATATTGAATAATGTCTTCTGCACATACGCCATGGAGATCATTGTTGCCTGCCTCAACACCCCTATTGTTGGCTTCACTCCACCCAAATCCCATAGTCGTACGATCCCGTGTCAATCGTCTGTTAACAATGTCGTCCAAACCCTCAAAGGCGCCGCCCAAAATGAACAGCACATTGGCGGTATCAATTTGAATGAACTCTTGATGTGGATGTTTTCGCCCACCTTGGGGTGGCACATTGGTGACGCAGCCCTCTAGGATCTTCAAAAGTGCCTGCTGAACACCCTCTCCCGAATCGTCTCTAGTGATTGACGGGTTGGCAGCTTTGCGAGCTATTTTGTCTATTTCGTCTATATATATTATCCCTTGTTCGGCGCGCCCCATATCAAGCTGAGCGTCCCGAATGAGGCTAAGAAGTATGTTCTCAACATCCTCTCCGACATAGCCTGCCTCGGTGAGGGACGTCGCATCACAAATCGCGAATGGCACGTCAAGTATCTTGGCAAGAGTTTGGGCCATATAGGTCTTACCGGAACCGGTGGGACCAACCAACATTAAGTTCGTCTTGTGGAGTTCTACTTCCTGATCATCACCACCGCGCCAAATCCGCTTATTGTGATTATAGACACCAACGCTGATGACTCGCTTGGCTCGTTCCTGACCAATATCATACTCGTTAAGGCGATTGAATATGGCTTCAGGCGTGGTTAACTTCGGCCCTGACGGGCGACTAGGCTTATCCGCGGCGATTACTTGTTGACAACGCATCACACACTGGTCACAGATAAAGATCATCGATGGGCCCGCAATTAGGCGACCCACGGATTCCTGGTGCTTCCCGCAGAACGAGCATTGATAACTGTCGGAGAGATTATTATTACCGGTTGTATCGGGAGACATGGAATTCCCTTCAATTCTCTGCGAAATCGCCAACATTACCTCGCTGGTTCCCAGTCATAACCATAGATGGTTACGATCCGGTTCCAGAGCCGTTGCTAGCTGCAGGTGGCTTCACAAGTACTTCGTCGACTAGTCCATACTCCACCGCCTGATCAGCATTCATCCAAAAGTCTCGGTCCGTGTCACGAGCCACTCGTTCATACGGCTGATTCGTGTGATCTGAAATAACCTGTCGCAACCTATCTTGTATCCGCAACACCTCACGGGCCGCAATCTCGATGTCTGAGGCTTGCCCCTGAGCTCCACTTATAGGTTGATGCATGTGAATCGTCGAATTAGGCAAAGCATAACGCTTGCCTTTCGTTCCAGATGCCAGAAGTACAGTTCCAAAACTGGCGCACAGTCCGACGCATATAGTGGTTACATCGCATGGGATATGTTGAATTGTGTCGTAAATCGCCAAACCAGCATAAACGCCACCGCCAGGTGAATTTATGTAGAGACTGATGTCCTTATCCGACTCTTCTCTAGCCAGATATAGCAACTGAGCAATTACCAAATTTGCTACCTGATCGTTAATGGGCGTCCCCAAGAATATTATTCGTTCTTTCAGCAATAATGAGTAGATATCGAACGCACGCTCGCCCCTGGCACCGGTTTCGATCACCATTGGGATAATATTGCTCGTTGGTTCCACCATGTCACCTGCCCTTTGCTTAAGACTCGTTTATTAGCCCACCTATGGGTTAGTGTCTAACCCGTGGGTAGATTCCAAAGTTAATCGTCTGAAGTCTCTTCTAAGATGGTAGACGCGCCGGGAGGAAGTACCAATCCAGATCGTCGCTCACCTCCAGTCTGCTGAACAATCTCTAACAGACGCGTTACTGTGTGCTTCCGCCTCAACGCATTAATCACCGAGCCCCTAACCCTTTCACTGTCCAGCGGAGCGCCATCTTCAGTGCCGCGTAAGGATTTCAGCTCCTCCACAGCGTCAACAATCTCTTTTTCTGGCACATCGATTTTTTCCAACTCACACACGCGATCCATCGCCAAATTACGCCTCAAGCGGCGCGTCGCTAGTTTAATCGACTCATCCAACATCTCCGCCTCGTTCTTCCCCAGTCGCTCAGCATAGGCCTTTACTGACACGTTGTTGGCTGACAAACCACGCTGTTGCTCTTGACGGACGTGCTCCGTCTCGTATTCAATCAAAAGCGGAGGCAACTCGAAAGTGGCTCCATCAACCAATGCGTCGATGGTCTTTTCCTCCAACGTACGTCGATGTACTTCATCGGCTCTCGTTTTCAAATTCTCATGAATCCTGTCTCTCAGATCCGTTACGGACTCAAATCCCTCACCCAAACTGGCAGCGAGTTCGTCGTCAAGAAGAGGAAGTATCTTCCTCTTAACTTCGGAAAGTTCCACCTCCAATTCGGCGTCTTTTCCAGCTATCTCAGTGTCCGTAAAATGGTCCGGGACAGGCAAGGTAAATTTCTTAGAGTCACCAGCTGACATGCCAACCAAAGCCTCAGCAAATCCCGGCATAGGTGTCGTACCACCCTCCTCCGAAACATACTCGCTGTCTTTTCCTGTCAAGATCACTTTCTCACCGACACGCCCAGTCACACTGACCACTCCCATGTCCCCAAGCTGAAGCCCACGATTCACTGGATCCCAAACCGCCTGAGATTCTCGAATCTGTTCCATAGCCTGATCAACATGTTCATCTGTAACTGGCTCTGGCTGATCATCAAACCGAAGCGACATATAATCGCCAAGTTCAACTATTGGGCTCAGTGGGACAGTCACGGATAGGCGAATACTTGGCTCACTCTGCTCAATAACCACACGCGGCAATGCGGATGGCTCCAGATGGTGATCTTGAATTGACTGATTAGTAATTTCTGGAACTAATGTGTCTAAAGCTTGGTCTATAAACTGCGATCGTCCGGCGAAGCGTTCCACAACTGAGCGCGGGGCCTTACCCTTGCGGAATCCAGGGATACTAGATCGCTGAACAATCTTCTTATAAGCAAGATTCAGATGTCGCTCAAGCTCATCTGAACCTACTTCTATGTGGAGCACGGTCTGGCGATTGACCACCGCGTCCTGGGTGACTTTCACGCGGGCCTCCAAAGGTGGGCGCGCAAAGGCAGGAAGAGCGAGCCCAGAACTCCACTAATCATACCACGCGCTCAGTTGAAATCCTTCTTACCAAAAATTGCAATCTATCAATCATAGAAGATGAAGCCGCTCTACAAATACAAGTCATGCACTTGTGCCATCTAAAGATTACTTGTCCATATTATTCAGCAATTTGAATATGTAATTCACTCAATTGCTTGTCCGTAACCGTAGATGGTGACTCAAAAAGTGGATCTATCGCGCTCTGGGTCTTTGGGAAAGCAATTACTTCTCGTATTGAGCGCTCGCCAGCAAGAGTGGCGACCAAACGATCGAGCCCAAGCCCCATCCCTCCATGAGGAGGGGCGCCATATTCGAATGCTCTCAATAAGTGGCCGAAACGCTGCTCAATCTCTTCATTCGTATATCCGATAACGTTAAAGATCCGTTCCTGAACATCTCGATCATGTACGCGAATACTACCCGTGCCGAGTTCCGTTCCATTACAAACTAGATCGTATAGTTGACCAATCACGCGACCAGGTTCCGACTCGATATATGGCAAATCCTGTTCTCTCGGCGAACTGAATACGTGATGCATCGCTCCCCACTTACTCAATTCCTCATCCCACTCGAAAAGCGGGAAATCTACCACAAAACAGAAAGATAAAACATCTGGATCACATAAGTTCAACCGTCTACCCATTTCGTTACGGAGGTTACCTAGAGCCGTGTTAACCATCCCAGATGGCCCTGCGATTATCAGAATCAAGTCGCCTGGTGACGCTCCAGTCACAGTAATAATTTGACGAATAACGTCCAACGGGACGTGCTTGGTTATCACTGAGCGAACGTCTGCATCCGTCAATTCATCCAACGAACTTAGTCGATCCGATAACGCGATAGAAATGAGCCCCTGTGCTCCGCTTGATTTCGCTAATTCAATCAACTCGTCAGTCTGCTTCCGTGTGTAATCACCACACCCTGGAGCTGCAAACGCGCGGATCGTTCCTCCTTGGTCAGCAACTGCCCTAAACACCCCGAAACCGGATGTAGATACCAAATCGGTGAGATCTGCCAATTCTAGTCCAAAGCGTAAGTCAGGCTTATCAGTTCCGAATCTGGCCATCGACTCACTGTTACTAAGACGTGGAAATGGTGTGGTTAGGTTTTTTTGCGGGGCCACTTCTTGAATTATCTTGATATAGAGAGCCTCGACCACAGTCATTACGTCTTCTTGATCAACGAAACTCATCTCAAGGTCCAGTTGAGTATGTTCTGGTTGGCGATCAGCCCTCAAATCCTCGTCTCTAAAACAGTGTGCTATTTGAAAATATCGATCTACCCCAGAAACCATCAGTAATTGCTTAAGTTGTTGGGGCGACTGCGGGAGCGCATAGAAGTGCCCTGGATGGACACGGCTAGGAACAATGTAGTCACGGGCACCTTCAGGTGTGCTCTTGATCAGGATTGGGGTTTCCACCTGCAAAAAACCGTTGGCGTCCAAAAACTGCCAGATTAACTTTGTAACTTGGTGCCTGAGCATCAAGTTCTTCTGCATTCGGTTACGGCGTAGATCAAGGAAGCGGTATTGCAGCCTGGTTTGTTCGTCAGCAGCCACATCGTCAACGATCTCAAACGGTGGAGTTTTGGCCTGATTCAGTACACGCAGTTCTGTAGCAACCAATTCAACATCACCTGTTACCAAATCAGGGTTCTCGGCTCCCGATCGCCTGATCTCTATTGTTCCCGATACCTGGACCACCCACTCCTGGCGCAAGGCACCGGATAGATCATGAGCATGTTCTGACACATTAGGGTTGAAAACCACCTGGAGAATTCCAGAGTGATCTCTAAGATCGATGAACGTCAACGATCCATGATCCCTCCGGCGGTGAACCCAGCCAGCCACCGTCACAGTTCTGCCTGAATCTTTCTTGCGCAGCGCTCCGCAGTCAGTATCCCTAAACATGTAATTGAGTCCGTTTCATAACGCCACACCAAGGATGCCCGAATACCGGTGGGCAAACCGGCTGATCAAAACCCCAGATTTGCCGATCCCTCCCGAACCAGTGATCCTTGTCCGGCAACTAGCTACTGGTCGCGAATGTCAACGATTCGCCACCCAATACCTACTACTAGTGATGCAAGGATTAACTTAACTAAATCACCCGGAATGAAAGGGTAAACCGCTCCAGAGAACAACTCGCCGGCTGCAGGCCAAGAAAAATCGAGTACTGACAACCAGATCAGCGCCGGCAGGTATACAAACAGGTTCCCAATCAACATAGGCCAAAGAACTCTGCCTCTATACCACCCACGCTGTGCCAAAAATCCAACAAC
>CAZXXH010000001.1:28150-46367 GCA_964644645.1 uncultured Dehalococcoidales bacterium | reverse complement strand
CCGCTAGCACGCAGCCTAAAAGATAACCACCTGTCACACCTTGGACATATTGCCAACCACCATTTCCACCCTGAAACGCTGGAACTCCTGCCATCCCCAGCAAATAGTATCCCACCACTGATACTAGACCCCATCGCCATCCAAGAACACCTCCCATAAGTAGAATCCCGAAAGTTTGAAATGTTATAGGGATCGGGTTATCGGGCAGATAAAATCTCGCTTGTGCCAATCCAATCGTCAGCACAATAAATAGGGCGGCCACCATCGACTTTTGCATCAACGTAATGTTGGGCAGCAACGCTTCCATCAACGATACATTGGGGGACCCCAACAGGCGCCAAGCCGGGATCCTACTGTATGTGGAGCTGGGTGCTGGCATGGTAGTTGATTGCATCTACTTCTCCAGGTTAGGGATCCTTAAAGACATCCCAAAGGTACAGGTTGACAATCTATCATTTGACCGACACCGACCTAGTATCCTACGAGCAGGACATGTGCCATCCCGTACGAATACAAACACTAATACCAGAGCTACACCGGAATTCCATATTGACGCTTCATGATAGACAGATTTACGAACGTTTCAGTCCGGCGCACCCCTGTTATAGTCCCTACTTCCTCGCGCAAGAATGCCCCCAACGCTTGGGCATCTGTCACAGTCGCCCAAGCAAATACATCATATGAGCCCGTAGTAATCGCAACCCAGCGCGTGTTGGACAGTGATGAAAGTTTGGACGCCACTTCATCGAGATTATCTGGATCTACTTGGACCCCAATGAGGGCCTCTGAATCATAACCCATCCACTTCGGGTCAGGCACCGCCGTGATAACAATAGCTTTTTCCCGAATCAAGTGCTTTAGGCGCCTGCGAATAGTACCTTCGCTAACCCCCACGCTTCTAGCGATCATCGCATTGGAGGCACGCCCATTTTTTTCAAGAATACCTACAATGCTCCTGTCCGTTTCATCCATATATCACCCTTTCCACAAAGCATTTTAAATCACTGCACCATTCAAACACATTCATCAGGCGACTTTTAGAAACACCGGACTAGACGCTATTAACCGTTAAAACTAGCATCCCAAAAGCCCCATAAGGCCTGCTACATTTCGCCATCGCTGCCAACATTCATGTTACCGACGAATCCTAGACTGTCAAAATACCCAATCCATTACAGATACAGACGATTGATGAACAAATACACCTATTTGATCAATGGAACCACGTTGACATATATAGCGGGATATTCCGCCACCACTGTGACAATTTGCCCCGTGCAGACCGTAGGGTTAATTGCGTAAAATCCCTTTACACGATAAGTTTGTTGGGAACGCCGCGGGCTAGTTCACAACCTAACATATCGCCTTGTTCGTGCCAGCTCACCCGAATTATGGAGTAATAAATGAGCAAAACGTCTGTTGGTAACGCTAGTGGCACCGACTTAGTCCAATTCACCGATGAAGCTGTCAACAAAATAGCAGAGGTCCTGACGGAACAAAAAGCCGAAGGGTCGTATCTCAGAATAATTGCTAATTTGGCTGGTGGAGGCGTGCAATATGAGTTCGGCCTCGATACCGAACCCAGCGCCACCGACTCAGTCGTTGAATCCGGTGCCGTGCAAGCTCTCGTGGACGAAGACAGCGCCACGTTGCTGATCGGGTCTAGGATTGACTACGTCGAAGGGATGCAAAGATCTGGGTTCGTGATTTCTAATCCTAATTTCCCAGCGATGGGCGGCTGTGGTTGCGGAGGCGGGGGTTGCGGATGCGGTGGTGGTGGTGCCGGCTCAGGACATCTAGATGCGGACCCTGTTGTGCAACAAACTACCGGAGGTTGTGGAAGTGGGAATTGTGGGTGCGGCTCAGGCCATTAGAACAAAGACGACCGACAACCCGCCAAAGTATCAAATTCCAATTCTGCGAGATCATATATTGACTTAGTACTGGCAGCTGTTCTGCTCACCGTAGTAGAAGCGACCAGAAAAATTCGCGATACAGTGTCACACGCTCAACACATATAGCTAGGAGCCCCCCTAAATTACTCGATATTTACACTGTCTACTGAACTCAGACTCTGGGTTCAGTCCATTTGCACTAAGACATCAAATAACGTTAAAGTCCGCTCGGACATGAGATATAGGTTAGAAAGTTTTGGGCGTGGAGCGTGCCACGTTCAGTTGTTCGTCGACCGCGTCAAATGGACTTTAATTGGCGCGCGCCGACAGGAGGACCGCTAGAGTATGACTTACATCATCGGTGACGCATGTGTTGACATCCTAGACGGGGCATGTGTGGATGTTTGCCCTGTAGATTGCATTTACTCTAAACCGGGTGATCGCCAACTTTTTATCAGCCCGGAAGAGTGCATCGACTGTGCAGCCTGCGAACCAGTGTGTCCTGAAACCGCTATCTATCCAGAAGATCAGGCGCCGGACGATCAGCAGGAATACATAAAATTAAACTATGATTACGACTATGAGTCGTCTACCCCTGGGAACAACACCTAACAGCAGCCGTGCTGAGCACGAGACAAAACAGAACATACGTCTCTGAACTGAACGTCTGAGAGCACCAAACGACCCTGGCCGAACCTATCTCGATGAATCACCCGTTGATCAGGCTATAGCAAGGTAGTAGCCTAGGAAATCTACCGTCTCAAACAGCACATTCCCCCTCACCCCGCTCGAGCTTGTATATAACAGTACGTTCCCAATCCATGTAGGTATCCACGTTGTCACGGTTCAATGGTCCAACTGAGACCCCCGCTTTGATCAGATCCTCGAACGTCTCTTTACCTACACGCTGCACAAAATTACTAAAATGCTCGCTTTCGCTCCGCTTCTTTTGATAAAACGACAGGATAGATTTCAGTGCGTTAGGGGCTTGCTTAGCAGGAACGCGCGCCCTTAGACGCACACCCATATCTACCTTGCCTGCATCATAAGTACCGCCAAGGAAAATCTCGTAAGCGGGAATTTGTTGGCCCTTCCCACCCTTCATCGCCGCTCCATGGAATCCGATATCTGCTATGTGATGCTGCCCACAGGAATTAGGACATCCACTAGCCTTGATGTGCATACGTCTAATAAGTGGGTCGTCGTTCAGGTTGAGATCATTCAGCGCCTCTCTAAGTGCCATATTGAGGCCCATAGACGACGTTATCCCCAACTTACAACTATCAGTTCCCGGGCAAGTCACGATGTCTGTTATTTCATGCCGTCCGGCATCTGCTAGTCCCGCTTCTTGAAGCCTCGCAAAAATGGGTAGCAGTGATGCGTTGTTAACCCAGCGAAAAACCAAGTTCTGTTGTTGATCAAGCCTAGCGCGACCACCCGCAAAATCCCGCGCTATTGCTGCTAGCTGATGCCATTGTTCAACGAAAACATCTCCGCGAACAGTGGATACGTGGACTAGGTTATATCCGGGTTGACGTTGTCGCTCCACGTTCGTCGCCAACCAAGCCTGAAATGCATCAGAACCTTCGTCATTTGTACGAGGTAGGTCTCCCTTCACAATAGGAGCGTCTCGTTTCTCATCATCTATAAATAGGAGCGAGTCTAGGTCGATATCCTTTTTGGCCCAAGGTTGTTTCAATTCATCTTCAACCTGCCGCTTAAACTCATCAATGCCGAGTCTATGAACCATGAACTTAATACGTGCCTTCATACGGTTCTTACGTTCCTCATCAGAGCGATCGAATATACGCAAGCAAGCCTCTGTAACCCGCAAATAATCTTCCACAGATACAAAGTCATAGAGAGTGCTCGCGAGCCGCGGCATGATCGATAAACCACCGCCGACAACCATTTCGAAGCCACGCTTCCCGTCTTGCACCTTAGGTATAAAACCTACGTCATGGATAGGAGTGGTAGCACAATCGACATCACAACCGGAAAAGGCTGTTTTAACCTTGCGCGGCATACCTTGGCTAACGGGGTGACGAACAAAGTAACGGGCATAAGCTGCAGCGTACGGGCTCACATCGAATGGCTCCCGCTCACATACACCAGCTTTCGCACATCCGGTCACATTACGGACCGTGTTTCCACAAGCCTCCCGTGTACTTAATCCTACGCCTGCCAGCATCTGCAACATCTCTGCTGTTTTGTCTAGGCTAACGTGGTGAATCTGAACATTCTCCCGGGTGGTAATGTGTCCTTTTTTTAGGGGGGCGTACTTCTCTGACGCGTCTCCTAACGCATCCATCTGATCAGCTGTCAAACCACCATATGGGGCCTTAATCCTGATCATCTGTTCATTGGGTTGACGTTGCCCATACACACCCTGGCGCAGACGAAACGCCATAAAGGCGGCTTCCTGCCATTCACCTGCCCGAAAGCGCTTTACCTGAGTTTCAAAGTCCTCAATTTCGCCTGGCTCAATTGGGATCACATGTCGCAATCGCGAACCAAGTCCACTCTCGGTAGTCATATTGATCGCCTCCGTCAACTCAATAAAGGCTCGACGAACAGATGCCGACTCGAAACTCATACGGGGATGGCTGATAACGGCGCGTTACTAATGAGTGCGCTAACTTAGCATACGAACGCGAACCGATTACGCTCTCATAGTCTGCGAGACTAGCGGTCGCGTCTTTCAAGTGTCAAGGAAAACAAACTCTCGTGGATCGGTATTATCTAAAAAATCCAAGATTAGGATATATAAAATTGACCGACAACTTACCGATATCACTCCAGAACACCCGCATCGCCCGCGAACAAGCGACAAGGGCAACGGCGCGTTGTACCATCCGAGAGTCAACCGAAATAAACACGATATGGAAAGGTGCACGTTGGGCTCTGAACTGAACGGCATACACTTCATGCTCCCCACTCCGTTTGCTGAAAACGGTAAAGTAGACGTTCGCCCCATACCTCGTTTAATTGAATGTGCCGTAAACGCGGGATGCAGAGGAGTTGTAGCTCTTGGAATCATGGGTGAAGCACACAGACTGAGCGATGCTGAGCGAACCCTCTTGATGAATACCGTCCTGGATCAAGCTGATGGAAAACTCACCGTGACATTAGGTGTTAGTGCGCAAAGTGGTCACCAGGCAGCAGAACGCACACGAGATGCTGCGAACGCTGGAGCGTCGGCCGTTATGGCTTGCCCTGCAAGTCTTGGCAAGCCCAACCCGGCAGCCACATTTGCTTACTTTGCGGACATAGAAGAGAGCACCGATATCCCAATAGTAGTGCAGGATCTTCCCCTAGAGACTGGTGTGTTTCTAGACCCAGTTTTCATCGCCCATCTCAACGAAAAGTTGCCCCATGCCAATTATTTGAAGCTGGAGGATTCACCGACTCCACCCAAAGTGACGCGAGTGCTTGAAGCAACCCAGAGCAGGATCGGCGTATTCGGCGGTCTGGGCGGGGCATTTTTGTTTGAGGAATTGCGCCGTGGAGCAATCGGTACTATGACAGGGTTTGCATACCCCGAAGTGCTGGTTAACGTTCACCGTTGCATTGAAAAAGGTATGGTTGAGCAAGCCAGAGAGATTTTCTATCGCTGGCTGCCGCTAATCCGATATGAAAATCAAACTGGCATAGGCCTCAGTATACGTAAACACATCATGCACTTAAGAGGACTGTTGGACTCACCCGCCGTTAGGGAACCCACGCCCCAAGCTGACCAAGCAACCCTGGATGAACTTCAAGACATTCTTGGTGCCATGAATCTAGAGGAAAAAGGGACCTGATCTGGCAGCTGTCTTACACTTCTAACCACATCTGACAGCGTCAACACACGCTCAGATCGGTAATATCGGAGGCAAGATGAGAAACACCGACCGTGGCCCTCGCGCGCTACACGATGTTGTTACCACCCGTAACGTGATGGTTGAAATGCGAGACGGCGTGCGCCTTGCGACTGACTTATATCTACCAGCAGCTGGAGAAATTCCTGTTAATGGCCCTCTGCCAGCTGTACTCCTTCGAACACCGTACAACAAGGACGAGTTTGAAGAAACTCACGGACTCAATACTTGGTTCGCAAGACATGGTTATGTCGCAGTAGCGCAAGATTGTCGAGGTTGTTTCAAGTCCGAGGGCGAAGTAAATTATCTTTTCCCGGAAGCTGAAGATGGGTTCGATACCCTTCAATGGATCGATCAGCAACCCTGGACCAACGGCAAAGTCGGCACGTGGGGAACTTCATGGAGCGGATGGGTACAATCCGCGTTGGCAGCATTGGGGCCATAATCTCTAGCCGCAATGATTCCTTACATGAGTGGCTCAATCGCACACCAATCCACAGTACGACATGGTGGTGCTTTCGAGGTGCGCTTCCTAGCATGGGCATTCTGGCACTCAGCCTATAACACACAACCCGCCTTAAAGTCCGAACCTTGGATCACTCCAGCTCTTAATTCGTGTGAAACACGGTTTGGGGACTGGCTCACCCGAATGCCTATAAGGCCCGGTCAGACTCAGCTCAATCTAGTGCCACCATATGAGAAATGGGCATTTGAGATCTTTACACATTCAGATTATGACGAGTACTGGAAGCATCCTAGTGTTTGTCCTGCTGAACATTGGGATGCATTCCCAGATATACCCATCCTGCTCGATGGGGGATGGTATGACTCCTACACTAGGTCAACGTTTGAAAATTTTATCGGCCTTTCCAGACGCAAAAAGGGTCCAGTGCACGTGCTAGTAGGACCATGGACACATGGCTCAGATACTGTTGAGCGAGACTACGCCGGAGATACTCAATTTACTCGCGATGCCGCTCTTGAATCATTCATGGATCTACATTTGCGCTGGTTCGACCGATGGTTAAAGGGCATTGCGAATGGTGTAGAAAACGATCCAAAAGTGCGAATATATGTGATGGGAGGTGGTTCTGGCGCCCGCTCTTCCACTGGCCGACTGCATCATGGTGGCAAATGGAGAAATGAGCAAGAGTGGCCGCCGACTAGGAGCATCACGTCGAATTATTATCTGCATGCGGACGGGTCGTTACTCGAGACCCCACCTGCCGAGAACGCTTCAAGTACAAGCTTTACTTTCGACCCCTCAAACCCGGTCCCGTCCATAGGAGGCAACGTGTCTTCACATGTGCAATACGGGCCGCTTCCCGAAGGAATCATAGACCCGGCCCTAGTTCCCAGAACAGCGCGCGTTAGTGAGCTGATCTCTCCAGGTGGATATGATCAAACAGAACGATCAGATCTCTTCGGATGCAAGGCACCTTATCTACCACTATCTTCTCGATCTGACGTACTCGTATTCCAAACCGCTAGCCTGGATGTAGACCTAGAAGTTACTTGACCAATAAGCGTTAGATTATGGGTCACATCTGATGCGCTCGACACAGACTTCACAGCAAAACTCATTGATGTGTACCCTCCATCGCCTTCATATCCACGGGGTTACGCTCTAAATCTCTCTGATTCGATTTTTCGTTTACGATATAGATACGGGCCGGAACAAGGCAATCACATGAAACGAGGAGAAATAGCAGAAATCGAAGTGACTCTTTACCCCACAAGCAATCTTTTTATTATCGGACACCGCGTGAGACTAGATATTTCTAGTTCGAATTTCCCCCGTTTCGACATTAACCCCAATACAGGTGAGGCAATTGGTCAGAATAGGCGCCTATTCGTCGCCACGAACACGGTCTATCATAATCGTCATCATTCATCTCACCTAGTATTGCCAGTAGTTCGGTAAACATCACGTTAGGTCGGATGGTGAGACCGTGCCGAATCTCGACAAAGCGTTGGATCTTGGTTCCCAGCTTGTCTATGTGCAAGCAAGGATGCCGAGCGCGACAATTGTCCTCTATCCCATAGCCACTATCTACAGCGATATATCATACAAACGAAGTGATCCGTGTATTGTCAACACTGCGGGACAGCTAACGTAAAAGAAGCACACTCGTGTTCGAGGTGCGGTGAAAGAATTTACGCCCCTGACCCGAAAAAACCTCCGGTTAAGGGGCTCGCAGAGTGCCCTGCCTGCAGTTCATCCAATCGTTATGATGCTCTCTATTGCTGGGGCTGTGGGAAGGCGTCTACGCCGGGATTCATGGCACCAAACAAAGCAGAAGTAACCGAACGCGTGTCCGGAGAAAACCGGGCTAGACAGACCACCTCACGACCGACTCAGCAATCTAACCCAAGTGAATCGAATCCGTCGGCAATCAAAATTGAGACACACCAAGCGCTCGAAGGAGATCACCAGAGATCGGACCCCAACACGGATCCATCTGGCATAGTTCCTGACGAATTGAATAGTTGGAATTGGGGTGCTTTTCTGTTCGGAGTTGGTTTCCTCGCACCTGTGTGGAGTATCGCCAATGGGATTTGGCTGGGATTTGTCCAGTTGATATTTTTTATCCCCGCGATTCCGCTACCGGCACGCTTGGCCCTCTATATTTCTATCTCCTTATTGCTCGGGCTGAAAGGCAACGAGTGGGCGTGGAAGAGTAGACGATGGGAAAATCAAGATCACTTTCTGAAGACTCAGCGACAATGGACAATCTGGGGCGTGCCAGCAGCTTGCATTGGTATTGTGATACTTGTGGTGATTTGGATTGCAAGCGCATCCGAGACTGGTAATACCACCTAATTACGAGCTCAAGCGTCGAATGCTCGGATTTATTGCCGACGCTAGGCCATCAGTCATGAGATTAACTCCTAGCACAATGGCACCGAGAGTCAAACCTGGAAATATTATGAGCCACGGTGCGGTATGCATATAAAATTGAACCTCACCCCCCAGTAAAGTTCCGAGAGATGGACCCGTACCCGCGAAACCCAAAAAACTCAGTGACGCCTCACTGAGTATGGCTGTTCCAACTTGGGCTGCTACTACGATCACAAACGGGCCGGCTGCATTACGAATTACATGGCGTATCAAAATAGATAGTGGATCAGCTCCAATAGATCTGGCCGCTTGCACGTAACCCTCTGCCCTAATAGACAGCGCTCCTGTTCGTGCGACTCTAGCTGGCAAAGGTGAAAAGGCCACTGCCAAAGAGATCGTAACCGCAATGGCTGATGGCCCGACCACAGTGACAATAGCCAAAGCCAGTACGAGCAGCGGGAGTGCCATCATTGAATCAATCATCCTCTGCGTTATTAGATCGATCCACCCGCCCAAGTATCCACTCGCCAATCCCAGAACCCCACCGATCGCACCTGACACAATGGCGACCGCGAAGCCGACTAGGAGTGAGCGACGAGCTCCATCTACTATCGATCGCAGCTGGTCACGGCCAAGATGGTCAGTACCGAAAAAGTGTCTATATGATGGCGCTTCAAGTCGTTCGGTATACATTTGAGAGTTAGACGATCCGATCAACATGGGAGCCAGCAGCACGGTAGCGACTATTGTGATCGTTATGAGAATGCCTATCGAGCCTGCCGCATAGGTCGATCGAGTAAAGCACTGTGATACCGCTTGAATCACGTCTCTCTTGCCTTGACCGTAGAGATTGAGCTTACCCGAGGATCAAGATAAATGTGCACCAGATCGATTATCAGATTCGCCGTCAGTGCAGTTATGGCAAATACAAAGTCCATAAACTGGACAGGTGTGTTATCGCGTGGCAACACCGCATCCACAAGTCCACGGCCAATACCAGGTAGGTTGAACACCTGTTCGACTACTACTGCGCCCCCCATCAGGAACACCACCTGAGCGCCAAGCACCGTTAGCGAATGAGGGGCCACCGAACGGAAAGCGTGACGCCACAACAGGGCTCCCTCGGACAAACCCTTAGCTCGAGCCACCCTAGTGTAATCCCTGTACATGGCCTCGATCGTAACTACTCTCGTTACTCGGGCTAATACCGCCGTCGGTCCTATAGCAAGAACTGCTGCAGCTGGACCTATTTGTTGTAGATTACGAAGAGGATTTTGCCAAAGTTGAGCGTAATCAGGCGGAGTGAAATATCCGAACCATGCCGCCATAGCCAAAATGGCAGAAAGGCCAACCCAAAAAGCCGGGAGAGCCAGGAGTGTCAACATAAAACTTCGAATTGCCAGATCGATAATAGTTCCAGGCCTACCAGCCGCCATAACTCCAGCCGGTACACCAATGAAAACAATCAGCAGAGTGGCAATTATTGTGATCTCTAAAGTGACTATCAACCTATAGCCAAGTTCGTCTGTAATAGGAGCCCCGCTGGTCATTGAGCGACCGGGATCCAATCGAACTATGTTGTATAGCCAAGTTGCGTACTGTTCAGGCCAAGAACGGTCAATGCCAAGCTCATGCCGGCGTGCATCAATCTGCTCAGCAGAGAAAAACCCTTCACCAGGTGATTGTGATAGCGCTCCGATAACGGCGTCACCGGGCGCCACCCTTAGCAAAAAAAACACTATTAATGTCACAACCCACAGGGTAATTACGGAAGAGACAGAACGTCTGGTGAAATTCCTGATCAATTTGGAGTAGATAATTCCAGGAATCCTATCTTGAACTACTTAATCCAAACGTCTTCCATACGACGACCTTGGTAAAGGCTGGGACCACCGATTTCGAATCCGATTACGTTGCGCCAAATAGGTGTACGCCTTAGAGACCACTGAAACCAAATCTTCCCGTCCAGATGCCAGATACGTCGTTGTAGTTCATCTACCAGCGATTTCCTGACATCGCGATCTAGCTCTCTCGATTGCTTTTTGATCATGTCGTCTATCTCGATATCGCATATCCGCGGAAAATTCTCGACACCACGACAGGAATAGTGATCAGGTAAGATGGCGTCTGGGTCATCTAGGGGAAACGAGTGACTGTGTGCGATCAACATATGGTCCCCGCGCAATAACATATCCTGGTATGCCACTGGCTCCATCGCTACAACATCCGCCACTATGCCTATCTCTCTGAGCTGGCCTGCAGCGAAAGAAGCCAGCGACCGGAAAAAGGGATTAGCTCGCGTGTGTAGAGTCGTTGTCAGGCCTGCTGGATAACCAGCATCGGCCATCAAGCGTTTAGCCTCCTCACGCTCGGTAGTCTTATCACCCATCCCGGGCAACGTTAGAACTTCGGTACCCGACAGAGCCCATGGGCCGCCTGGGGGCATAATTGCCCCATCCAACCCACCTCCCAGAACAATAGATGCATCAGCGCGGCTTATCGCCAAATTCACCGCTCGCCTGACGCGAGGATCATCAAAGGGCGCCCTTTGCGTATTGAGTTGAAGAGTGTTACCCCCGGCAGAGGGTGCTTCTAAGACACGGATATTCTCACCGTATTCACGCTCAAGTGTCTTAGCCTCAGCCTCGGTGATGATAGATATCATATCATCCTGGCGTGCTGTTTGCGCTGCCAGTCTAACCGCCGGCTGAGGCATTACCAAATACCAGAGCTCGTCTAAATAGGGCCGGTTAGAATCGTAATAATTATCGTTTCGCCTCATTTTGTAGGATGAGCCGCGCATTGAAGAATGTGCCATAAAAGGCCCGCTACCGACAACCTGATCAAATTGGACCATTGATGGAGGCTTAAGCGCCTCGGTGACATCCCTTGGATAAATGGACAGATACACGCTTGCAATATTTGCAATAAATGATGCGGATGGGTACTGAGTTCTGACAACCAAAGTACGATCATCAACCATGGTGACCATGTCCGAATTTGGGACATACCTGGCAAACGAGCCAGCACGTCCGACCGAGACACCAGGCGGTGGGTCAATGACTCTCTGTAAACTGAAAACTAGATCGTCTGTTGTCACAGCGGACCCATCGTGCCATGACGCGTCGGAACGAATTTCGAATGTCCAGGTAACTCCATCTTCAGCAACATCCCAGTGGATCGCAAGGTCGGGAAGCAGTATTCCATGATCACGGGCATCCACCCGGATTATCTGGGAGAGCATTGCATTGCACGGATGAACGGCCTGATAGCTCATACCCCTAGACATATGTAAGTCGCAACTTGATGGGTCGCCTGGCTGTGCCACTCTCAGCGTGCCCCCAAGTCTGGGTTGATCCGACTTTAAGGGTGTGTTTGCCGACTCTACAATCGTTGCCGAGACAATAACATCCAGATGATTTGAAGATTCAGAATCTGCATCAGTTGAAGCTGAGCATGAAATGATGAAACAAGCGATCAATATGGGCAATCCGAGCCTAACACCACCAGAACTCATATACGTTGGTTTGGTGAGGATCGTTACAAATTCCCTAACCAATATGACAATCAACGGTTGTTTAATTCCTTCCGCTTCTTAGTCCTTCAAACAGTCATCCTTGCCAAAAATTCATTAATTGACTTTAGAACATGTTAAGTCTTTGAGGCAGAGATGGAGATCTCTTTTGGAACTAGCGCATCACGGACATGCCTGCCCGTTCGCGATTCCAAGTGTGTCCATTTTCAGAATCAGAGCATCTTCTCTATTGTCTGCGTAGTAGCGATGCCGGATACCCACCTCATTAAAACCATATTTGGAATACAGGCGCTGGGCAGCGTGGTTGGATTTCCGTACCTCAAGGCTTAACTCCCTACAGTCCCTATGAATTGCCTCACAGATTGCAGATCTCAACAGTAGCTCGCCCACCCCACGACGCCTTTCCCGCGATCTAGTCCCAATCGTAATAATTTGAGCTTCATCACCAGCAAACCATACTCCGACAAATCCAGACACGTATTCTTTAGCCAGAATCATTGGGGGTGATTGTATGTTCTCAAAGAAAATCCCTTCCCAAATACGCCTCAAGATCGTCATGAAACCACCCGAATCCGGTGCCGCATTTTTATGTTCATAGACTTTCCCATAATTTGAGCCTGACGTCCATGGCCGCGTAACGATCAAGTACACAGCATTTGATCTGCGAAGTTCTTTATCAAAGTTTGTAGTCGGGAAGACAGTTGGAAACGCGTCTTTTTCCACGTCCTGCATAACAATCGAATCAGATAAATGCGCGCGGCGGACTTGGTAACCACGCATGGACACGGACGGCAATATACATGGTTTGGGAGATTGAGCACGCATCACATCTACAAAGTCCATACTTCTATTCTGAACACACATAACTATTTAAGTATTCGCGCAGACAGCACCTCGCACGCTCGAATTCAAACTGCGCATATTTGGAAGCGAAATACACGAGCTATAAGGCATCCATAGAGTTTACGATAGCTTAATTCCAATCATGGACCTGGGGCTTCTGCTCCCAGTCGAGATCAACAAGGACTGATCCAACGAACGCTCAAACCAGCAGATCTGAGTTAAGCGGGGCTTCCGCTTATGACAGTGTGCCAGCACCTAGAACAAAGGTTGACTCTCAGTCTGCAACCATCGTTTGGCGCATCATGCTTCTCACGTCACGCCACCGATGGCGGTTGACACTTGGTGCACTAGCCGTGTTGGGATCCACTTCATCACAGCTATGGGTTCCGTACCTTCTCGGACAATCCATAGATCAAGCCTTCGGCATGGTGGGAGAAGAAACGGATCAAGCCATCGCCCGCAATATGCTGATTGGAACAGCAGCAGCAATCCTAACGGTAAGCGTGATTCGAGGATTGTTCGGGTTTTGCCAACAATACTTTGGTGAGAGTGTGAGCCACCTAGTGGCTTCCGAACTTAGAGCAGATTTCTACGACAAATTACAGAGGTTAAGTCTCAGCTATCACGATCGAGTTCACACAGGAAACCTGATGGCTCGCGGAATAGTGGACATTGAAGGCGTACGCATGTGGGTTCATACGGGCCTCCTGCGAACATTCTATCTAGTTACGCTTATTGCAGGTGGTGCCATCCTCATGTTTATGATGAACTGGCAGCTAGCGCTTCTCAGCCTAGCCTTCGTTCCCCCTGTAGCACTACGTGCAATCTACACTCGCCTCACATTGCGCTCCCTATGGATACGTATACAAGCGCGCATGGGAACACTCACCACGATACTGCAGGAAAACCTTGAAGGCGTAAGAGTCGTACGAGCGTTCACAGCACAAAAGTATGAGATTCACAAATTTAACGCCGCCTCTCGTACAGTCACCAAATTATCTGAGATGGTGGTGACGAGGCGCGTCCGTGACACGAGTTTGATGACATTCATCTTTCTGACTACATGGGCAGGTGTGCTCGGGTATGGGGGCGCTCGCGTTATCAGTGGCGATATATCAGTGGGCCAGTTAACACAATTTCTCGCGTATCTCGGCTTACTACAAATGCCGGTACGTATGTTGGGCATGATGGTGAATTCATACGCTCGCGCTACATCATCTGGTGCACGTCTGTTCCAAGTACTCGACATAGAACCACAAATTTCGGATAGCCCCCTAGCTAAACCGTTGGCCAAAGGCCCTGGCGTAGTCAGATTTGACAACGTGTCGTTCGGGTACGGAGATATACCAGCGGTAAGGGACTTGTCGTTCGAGGTTAGCCCAGGCGAAATCCTAGGTATAGTAGGGCCTCCGGGCAGTGGTAAATCGACCATTGCTCAACTTGTGCCGCGCTTGTACGACGTCACCAGTGGAGCAATCACAATCGACGGCCAAAACATCAATTCAGTGACGTTGAAATCGCTACGTAACACCGTAGCTCTAGTCCAGCAAGACATGTTCCTTTTTAAGACAACGATAGAGGAGAACATAGCTTACGGCCGTCCTAATGCCTCGATTGAGGACATCATAGACGCCGCGACAACTGCCCAAATAAACGACTATGTTGTGTCATTGCCGAACGGGTACGCCACCATGGTCGGAGAACGTGGTGTGTCACTCTCAGGTGGCCAACGCCAGAGGCTGTCGCTGGCGCGAAGTATCTTGATCAAACCGAAAGTTATTATTTTTGACGACTCAACAGCGGCAATAGATACAGTGACAGAACAACAAATCTTAGAAAGGCTAACCAAGGCAACGAACGATCAGAGCACGATCATTATTTCCCATCGGCTCAGTTCGCTAGTGAAAGCACATCAAATTCTCGTCCTTGATCATGGACATATAGTGGAGCGAGGGACGCATCAAGAACTTCTACAAATGGGTGGACGTTACAGTGATATGTATGCTCTACAGACAAAGCCGGTTTCCTCTGTAGATGAGAGCCAGACTAACGTGCCGTCGCGCTTGTAGGTGACAGGACTAAAGATACTTTTGTCACTATCACATCTCTCACAGTCAAAAACACGGCCTCCTAAGCCCAATCCCTCCACTGGCAATGACAAACCTTTGTTCGGTGATACCGGGGTTACTTTCTCCACAGCCTATAACGGCGCGGTGATTAGCCGCTTCCTTCCGTATCTGCGGCCTTACAAAACCACAATACTGCTGTCGGCAGTGGCCGGAATCGGCTTTGCATTGAGCGCTGTCGCCATCCCATTAATTGTGCGTATCACCATAGACAAAGCCATCGTAGGCTCAGCCAGTTTGAACCTGTTAACCCTAATGATCGTCGCGCTTGTTGCCGCCGCAGGCCTCAATTGGATCACACATTATGTGTCCGAAACCCTCATAGGACGTGTCTCTCAACGCGTCCTCCACAAGTTGCGTACCGAAATGTTCTCTCGTCTGCAGAGATTGGGGATGAGCTTTAGTGACCGCATGATCGTAGGTGGTGTGATATCGCGGGTACAAGGAGATGTCGGCGCCTTACAGGAATCGTTAGAGGTGACGGTCTCCTCAGTCGTGGACATGCTAACGTTATTGGGAATCGCTGTAGTCATGCTGGTTCTTGACTGGCGCCTAGCACTGATGACTCTTACAGTTGTTCCAGTGCTCGCCCTGGTTCGCTTCTGGTGGCTACCTCGTGCCCGGGTCGCTTTCCTACGCAGCAGGGAAACCATATCCATATTAAATGGTGCCCTGAACGAGAACGTGAACGGCGTCCGTGTGATACAGGGAATGGCGCGTGAAAATTACAACTACAATGCTTTCCAACACAAAGTTGAAGACGCTCAACGAGCAAATATCAAATCTGCTCAACTTAGTGCGATTCTACTACCCGTTGTTGAAAGTCTGACCGGAACTGCGCTAGCCATCATAGTGGTAATCGGTGGGACCTTTGTAGTGGGAGGCTCGCTTGATGTGGGCGTGATGGTCGCATTCATGCTATACGTCCAGCGTTTTTTTGAACCGGTGCGGAATTTAACTATGCACTACAGCGTCATGCAGCGCGCCATGGCATCAGGTCAACGCATATTCGAACTTCTCGATTTACCCCTTGGTGTCGCCGATCGCCACAAGGCATTGCCACTAAAAACAGAAGATGGCTCGATAGAATTCAGACAGGTCGACTTCAGATACCAAGCGGATAGCCCGGTTCTTCAAAACGTTAGTTTTCGCATCAATCATGGGGAGACCGTAGCTCTAGTCGGCCCGACAGGTTCTGGAAAAACCAGCATCACTGCGCTGACTCATCGTTTCTACGATGTGGACGCCGGAACTGTGCTAGTTGGCGGTAAAGATGTTAGAGATATAACCCAGGAGTCATTGGGCAATCACATAAGCATGGTCCTACAGGAGCCATACCTCTTCTCCGCCACAGTATTTGAAAACATCCGGTACAAGAGTGTACATGCCACGAGAGAAGAGGTTGTTAACGCTTCCAGAATGGTGGGCGCACATGATTTCATCATGGAGCTGCACAAGGGTTACGATACGGTTCTGGATCAGCGAGGACAAAATTTGTCTGTAGGCCAGCGCCAACTCATGAGTTTTGCGAGAGCACTGTTAGTTGACGCAAAGATACTCATTCTTGATGAGGCCACCGCCAGTATAGACAGCTATACAGAACAGTTGATCCAGAAAGCAATGGCGACCGTACTGGCCGGCCGCACAGGACTAATCATCGCACATCGACTTACGACAGTCAGAAACTGCGATCGAACCATCGTGCTACAGAACGGGCGCATCGTAGAGCATGGGACGCACACTGAACTGATCGCTCGCGCCGGCCTCTATGCGCGCCTATATTCTCTAAACTACGCCTCGTTCGATGATATCCCGTAAGAAACTGCTCGCACAAAATTGCCCGCGTAGCATCTAGAAAAGTTGGCGTTGCTGATCCGTAAACCCTTGAACGCCGTTTAAACTACCAATGTGGAGCGCACCTTCTGGCGTGGATCGGCGCCCTGCAGGTGTACGCACAATAAATCCTATCTTGAGCAAATATGGTTCAACCACATCGGTCAGCGTCTGGGGCTCTTCGTTGACGCTCGCTGCTAGCGCTTCAATGCCCGCCGGACCACCTCGGTATGGATTGACTAATGTAGATAGGTACAACCTGTCCAGCCGGTCCAAACCCAGTTCATCCACACCGTCTAACGCAAGGGCTTTTTCTGCGCACACTCTGTCCGCCGAACCACTTCCCTTCACTTGAGCAAAGTCTCTCACACGACGCAGCAGCCGGTTTGCCACTCGTGGTGTGCCACGGGACCGACGCGCAATCTCAGATGATGCGTGTTCATCAATGTCAATCTTAAGAATTTTCGCAGACCGCTCGACCACCAATTTAATCTCTTCTACAGAATAATAATCGACATGATATACAAGTCCAAAACGATCCCTCAGTGGGGCACTAAGCATGCCAACTCGAGTAGTGGCTCCAATTAAGGTGAAGTTCTCTAGCGGGAAACTAAGTGTCTTCGCGAAAGCACCCGCGCCTGTCACGAAATCGACCCGAAACTCCTCCATGGCTGAATAGAGGTACTCCTCCACCGAATGAGAGAGCCGATGAATTTCATCTATGAATAGAACATCTCCAGACTTGAGGTTAGACAACAACCCCACCACATCTCCGGGACGCTCCATTGCAGGGCCTGATGTGTGAGTTAACGATGCTCCCATTTCACGGGCAATAATATGAGCCATCGTAGTTTTTCCAAGGCCTGGTGGACCATGTAACAACGTATGGTCGACGGTTTCCCCTCGACCTAGTGCTGCAGCGACCGCGATTCGCACACTATCTACAATCGCGCCCTGACCAATGTACTCCGCAAAGTTATGAGGCCTCAGATTGTCTGATAGACGCCGATTCACATCGCTGGGTTCGGGTATAACAGGGGCAGAACGCTCTGACGAGCTTGACTGCGAACCTGTATGTGCAGCCGTTCCGTGTACCATCCGCTCTCGTGGCATACTGACCCTCCCGCTATACCATATGCCCTGGCTTAGGTGAACTAGCCGCCTGTGCACGGAATATTTCTCTCATAATTTCACTAGCATCCGTGCCCAGATCTGGTCGCTTTTTCTAAGCTTCATCGACCCTCGAACGTGCTTCGTGACTCTTGTATCCTAGGCCCCTCAGC
>CAZXXH010000001.1:27259-28140 GCA_964644645.1 uncultured Dehalococcoidales bacterium | reverse complement strand
TCAGATCCATTAGGATGTGTTCTTCTTAAAGTACCATCAACACCTCTAGTACCTCTTCACGGCTATTCACTGTGGCCCCAGCTGGCAAATCCGTATCGGCAGCAAATCCCTCATCCTTTAGCAGTGCTGTGTCTGCTACTTTCCCTTGCAGCGTAGCCACGATTTTCTGGGCACCGCGTGATCCAATACCAGGCATCCTTGTTAAAACTCGTAAATCTTCACTTTCAATGGCCCTCGCTACCGTGGAAACAGAAAACACCAACGCTGCAGCCGCCCGAGTCGGTCCAAGTCCCTCTACTTCTAGTAGTTGTTCGAAGAACCTCTTCTCATGCCTACGTTTGAAGGCAACCATAACCGGTCGTGGATTACGTTCAGTGACGTGATAATAGATTTCGAGCTCGACTTTGGAACCCTCTTGAACGCCTTCCTGTATCAATGCTTGGAGCACAAATGCGGGGAACGTCACCTCGAACCCTATTCCACCGGCAACGATGGTGGCCATAGATGAGTCTCGGTCTATGATTTTGACTGTACCAGTCAGGTAACTGATCAATGAATCTATTCCATGGTAGCTATGGGTGGAGTTTCTTCACTCGTGGATTTAGCCAATTCATTCACAGGGCTGTCCGCCATCATGGCATGACAGAGTGCAATCGCAAAGGCATCAGCTACATGTTCATCAGGCACAGGGGTTTGTAAACCGAGATGAACAGCGACTGCCTGTTGAACCTGCTCTTTACCTGCTCTCCCGGATCCGGTCACCAGATTCTTCGCCCGAGTTGGCTGATAATGGAACACTGGAATCCCAAATTCTCCCGCGGTCAAGCAGACCACCCCACGAGCATGCCCCATCACTATAGCCGTCTTGAGGTTCCTATATC
>CAZXXH010000001.1:1077-27249 GCA_964644645.1 uncultured Dehalococcoidales bacterium | reverse complement strand
CTGTAGTAAGGTATGGAAATGTCGCAGGCTCTAGAGGTTCAGTTATACCATTTTTTTTAGAGCGCGCGTACTTTCGCCACATTTTTCACATTTGTATTCTTCGCCTTTGGCCAAATATTCACGGGAACAATGATTTCCTATAAGTTTGGCAATAGAATACACATTGGAGGCTTGATTAAAGTGAATTGGCACTTCAATAATATGCCCTGGAGCAAATGTTTGATCATGAATACCAAATTCTCCCGTTGTCTAGTAGACCATCCCTCGAGCATGCCCCATAACTATAGCCGTCTTGAGGTTTCTATATCTCGTATGTAGGTCCTCCACAGCCATTGCGTCTGGCCGAAACTCACCCAAGACATCGCGTAGGTCTAGATAAATTGACATAAGGCGACGTTCGATGGGATCGTTGCGCTTTGTACGACACACACCGCCCTCAACGGGCACACGGCAGCGCCCGATTTCGTCAATAACGGCATATCCAGTGCTGGCGAGACCTGGGTCCACTCCGATAATCCGCACTGGCCGCCCCCAAATATTTTATGGGCACAAGAACTCAGGAAAAAATGATCCAGATTACACAAAGTTTAAGGTTCCCCTCAATCAAGGTCCAATAATGATGGCAACCAGAAACTTAATTCTTACTTCTTTGCCCTCCGTTAACTTCAGAGCGCTGTTGAGTCCCGATCGGCAGTGTGATCAAGTCCCCACGAACCTAATTGAGACTTAGATCATCATTTGGTAAACGAGATCTGGGCGAATTGTTAAAGAGAGTCTCAATACACGGACATTGCACCTCTTGTCCCACTGGTATTACATTTGCGGAGGCTATGAACTGTCTAGGTTAATCCTCGCCGGCAAAAACACACCAGAATAAAGACATTCACCGATCAATGAGAACACTTTACTCCCAGGGTATGGGAATGCTACGGGATACAGCTAATCTCTTCGCTTCTAAAGAGTTGGAACCTAGAGCTGCAGCGATAGATATGTATGCCGCTTTTCCACAAGAAGGGTTCAATGGTTTAGCAACCTTAGGATTCACTGGTATGACCATCAGCGAAAAATTTGGCGGCTCTGGAGGCGGTTATAAGGGTCTCGCTATAGTGATAGAGGAACTAGCGGCCGCCTGTGGCTCGACAAGCACCGTGTTCCTTACCCACGTCTCCTTGGGAATGCGACCAATATATCGCTTTGGTTCAAACATACAAAAGGAGCGCTGGCTCCCGAGAATGACATCAGGGAAAGCTGTAGGGGCATTTGCGTTGACAGAGACGGTCACCGGAAGTGACGCCTTAGGACTTGAAACGACTGCTGTATCAGATGGCAACAGTTATGTATTGAACGGGGCAAAATGCTTCATCACCAATGGTACTGTCGCCGATATATTTGTGGTGTTTGTTACCCACAACAGAGCGCTAGGCTACAAAGGAATAAGTGCTCTAGTTGTAGAACGAAACACATCTGGATTAACCATTAATCCGCAGACCGGCAGCATGGGGATGCGTGGCTCATCGACAGCAGAACTTTCATTCAACGATTGCCGAGTACCAAAGTCAAATATATTGGGGGATGAAGGCCTCGGTTACACCGTAGCATTAGAGACCCTCGACTCCAGTCGTATATCGCTTGCTGCGCAATGCGTTGGCCTTGCCCGTGGTTCCTACGAATCAGCGTTGTCGTACGCGTCCCATCGTCAGACATTTGGCACTCCTATCAACAGCCACCAAGCAATTCAGTTCATGATAGCCGACATGGCCACCGAGATAGATGCCGCACGCTTAATGACGTATCGAGCTGCCAGTCTTTGCGATACCAATCTACCTCACACGAAGGAAGCAGCAATGGCGAAGGTATTCGCCTCAGAAGCAGCTGGTAGATCCGTCACGAATGCGCTGCAAATACATGGAGGTGTTGGGTACTTCAAGCCAAATAAGGTGGAACGGATGTACCGAGACCAACGGGTTACGCAGATCTATGAGGGCACATCGGAGATACAAAGGCTAGTGATAGCGCGATCCGAAATCACTAATCACGGCACGCAAACAGGGTGAACGTAAACCACTATCGGTAATTCGTTCCATATACATTCGTCTTCCTAACTCGGATCTGATCAGGACAACATTAGGTTCATATCAGCAAGCAACCGACAAGCCGACTAGACCTCTTGTATACAGGCAAGCTCATATGACGAAACCAACAGCACACCATTAATCAAACATCGACCCCGGACTTTAAGACACGTACGTCCATTTTGCGTTTGAGCCCGCAGTAGCGTTGACACGTATCATCCCGAATGCGAGCATCCAGTTTTGGCGTTGTATAAATAACATTCTAGTAGCGGAGTCGCCGGTGTTGTTCAACGTTGCCGGACTACTACAAGCAGGTGCTGGTGCTACTAGGACTTTCGATGTTTCTACTGAACTGCTCACTACAGCCGACGGACCAATCAACGAAGTTGTCGGCCACGTGAGACTAATGCGAACCGATAGCACGATCTTGGTTTCAGCTATGTAGCAAGCTACTATGGATGGTCAGTGTGCAAGGTGCGCAGAACAAACAGCTGTGGGCTTGTCGATCCTCATAGAAGAGGAATTCCAACCTACGAACATCAATCTTATGAGGGGTAAGAGAAAAGAAAACGCCCACGATGATTGTTTCAGCATAGGGAGAAACAATATTCTGGATCTCTCAGAAGCAATCAGGCAGACTGCAGCAGGGGCGATGCCGATAGCCGCCGTGTGCCGGATCAATTGTCTTGGACTGTGCACTACTTGCGCAGCTAACCGGAACATGTCGCACTGCAATTGTGACGAAATGATTGGTAATCCTCGTTGGCAACCACTTGATGTCATAGGCCTATATGATAGACAATAGGGCGCCGACGCCGGCAACGCCCAAAAAAGCTAATCTTTCTTACATTCTCTGTTATGACCCCATTACCAAAAAAGAAGCATACCCGCGCTAGAAAAGGTGCTCGGGCAGCCCACCATGCTTTAACACCGAAAAGACTGCAGACATGCCCGTGTCCAAGGGGCATACGCGTGCTAGGACACCGTGCCTGCATAGAGTGCGGGCATTACAATGGTCGCACCATGCCTGGTCGCTGGCCATCAGAAGACATCATCGTGGCACAGACGTCTACGCGACCAGAGTCGCCTGGCCCTGAACCGACTCCTGCTAGTTCAGCTACGTAAAAGATACAGCCTAAATGAGTTTGTCTACTCCCTCAAAAGTTGCAGTGGTATTCCCGGGACAGGGTTCCGACTCTGTTGGGATGGGCCGCGATCTCTACGAGCAGTCATCGTCAGCTAGAGACGTATTCAACGAGGTAGACCAAGAACTGCGGAGGCCACTGAGTCAGCTGATTTTTAATGGACCATCAGAGGATTTACGTCGTACAGATAATGCTCAACCTGCAATTGCAACGGTTTCGTTGGCCTGCATTAGGGCTTTGGAACAGGAACAAGGCCATCCTATAGCAATGTCAATGGTTGCAGGGCACAGTTTGGGTGAGTACACGGCTCTCGCCGCGTCCGGTGTCCTGTCGGTTTCAGACACCGTGCGCCTTGTCGTGGAACGCGGGCGCTTTATGCAGGAGGCCTGTAAGCAATCACCTGGCGGCATGGTCGCGGTGATCGGATTAGACGAGTTAGTCGTGGAAGATATCTGTAGGCAGATTGGCACATATGTGGCGAATATAAATGGTAGCGAACAGATCGTTATCAGTGGGGACCATCTCAGGCTCGCTAAGGCAATAGATTTAGCGACGATTCGTGGTGCCCGTCGCTGCATCCCTCTTAAGGTTGGCGGAGCCTTCCACTCTGGATTAATGACCCCAGCACAGTCTGGATTGACCCGCGTTATAGATTCGTTGGAGTTTCGCGACCCAGCTGTTCCAATCATAGGAAATGTAACGGCGCACCCCCTCACCACCGGTTCGGAGATCAAGAAAGAACTAGTTGCGCAACTGCTTGCTTGTGTTCAATGGAAAAGAACGGTGGGATTCATGACAAATAACGGGGTAGACCGATTCGTGGAGGTCGGTCCTGGCAGATTGTTGACTAACTTGATACGCCGGATAGAACCGGATGCCAACGTCTTTAACGTAAGCGATATGGCGTCAGTGCAATCGTTCGCTGCTTAACGTTCAAGATCTCACTGTTACTGCATATTTATCGGAGATTGGTTATGGCGCGTAGCCTGAGTTACCTGCGTCATAGCAAACGCGATTGATACAGAGAGTTGACAATGAAAAGCGATTCACTTGCTGGCCGTGAGGATCGCATTATCGATTCGTTGATCCCACTAGTTGAAGGTGAATTTGTTGGTAACACAGAGCAAGAACTGCCGACAGGAAGAAGGGCAGCCCGTACTGCGGCTGTACAGGCGTTATATGAATCTGATTTGACCGGTCATCCAGCCAAACCAGCTGCACAACGCCTCGCCAAAACCGCAGGCTTGTCATGTAGACTTTGCCTACTTGCAACAAATCTAGCAGAACATGCTGAGGGGGAACGTGAAGCTCTTGATCAACGGATCCAAATAGCAGCGCCGTTATTCCCTACTAATCAGATAGCAATTGTTGACAGAAACGTCTTAAGAGTCGCTTTGACTGAAATCCAGATTTACAGTAAAACTCCTGTTGAAGTAGTTTTCAATGAAGCTATCGAGATAGCAAGGCTTCTGGGCTCGCATGAGTCCCCTGCGTTCGTCAATGGAGTTCTCGCCTCAATGTTGGAATCATCATGAATACTAGTAGAAACTTGCAACAGTTTCAGAATATTACTACCGGTGCTACGATGGGGCGCTGTATTTATTTGATAACGTCTATAAGTCACGAGCTAGAAAATATATGGGTCGATGCCATATTTGCGCCTAGCGCTGACTGCTAAGAATTAGGTATTTATAATCACCCTTAACGGGTGATTCGCGTATCAATCATGTGGAGGGAATAAATGCCGACGGTTTTTGAACGAGTCAGAGACATTACGTCCGAGAAGCTAAGTGTAGAAGTAGAGGAAATCAACCCAAAATCTTCGTTCACCGAAGACCTGAACGCAGACTCATTGGACGTGGTCGAATTAATTATGGCTATCGAGGAAGAGTTCGGTAGCGACGATTCGCCGATCGAAATATCTGACGAGGATGCCGAGGGAATACGAACAGTTCAGGATGCCATCGATTACCTAGATGCCAACGGTGTTTCCGACTAACTTCGTGCTCTTTTGCAACGTCATGACCAACTGGCTTGACTAGATGCGCTCTAGCATCATTATGCCTACATATGTGTGAATTCACTCTAGCCACTCACTTGGTTTGGAAGAGTATGATGGTCCGCTCCACGACGATTGAGCTTTGTTGCCGTATATCGTGCAACAAGCGTTAACCTATCCACCAAAACTTCATGGGTAATCTTGTTATGCCGGAAAAGGCATCAACCTGTCCAGATGAACTAGGTGAATTGGCGAAACGAGTGAGCGTTTGTACTCTTTGCAAACTATCGTCCAGTCGCACCAACGCCGTACCAGGTGAGGGCAAAGCGACAAGTGGTCTCATGTTCATCGGTGAAGCCCCAGGGTTAAACGAAGACCGCCAAGGTCGTCCGTTTGTGGGGCGATCAGGACAACTGCTGGACAAACTTATAGCCAAGATTCCACAGACGCGAGATCACGTTTATATCACGAATGTAATCAAATGCAGACCACCTGAAAATCGCGATCCCGCCCCACAGGAGGTTGAATCATGCTGGCCATATCTCGAGAAGCAAATTGACCTCATTAACCCTAGAGTAATCGTGACATTAGGACGCCACGCGTTGATGCGATTTTTCCCTGAAGCACGTATCTCAAAGGATCATGGCAGCATACTGCGTTGGCGAAACCGAGTCGTGTTCCCTATTTACCATCCTGCAGCCGCTCTACGATCTTCCCAGGTCAAAAAAGCGCTAGAAGACGACATGCTCAAAATCCCAGAGGCGGTTCTGGCATCTCTGAACGATCATACAGCAGCAACTATTGTGGATGCGGGTACTCCTCACATGTCGAAAATAACCGGACCGAACACATCCTCTGGGTGTGACAATCAACTGAACCTGTTTTGAGTACATCGATCCCCACTTTTATTCCGATCACCAAATATTGCTTTATCTCACCGTTATGATGGCCAACTATGTCAAAGAGATGAAATCATGAAAAACGCAGGAAAACCAGTGCTACGCGTAGTTCCTTTGGGAGGTCTTGGGGAAGTCGGCAAGAACATGCTGGTCTTGGAGACAGAGGATGACGCGATCGTGATCGATGCCGGAGTCATGTTCCCGGAAGTGGATATGCCGGGAATAGACTTGGTTATCCCAAACACTGATTATATAGCGGCACGATCAGACAAGGTGAGAGCAATTCTCGTGACACACGGACATGAGGACCACATTGGAGCTCTTCCATATCTATTGCCCCACCTGAAAGCTCCTATTTATGCGCCTGCCATGGCTACCGAGTTGATTAGAAATAGGCTCAAAGAGCACCGCTTACTGGACAAGACCGAGATAAACGTAATCAAGTCAGGTGAACGAGTGAAGGTAGGGGGCCTTGAAGCGGAGTGGTTTGAAGTTAATCACAGTATCCCAGACGCAATGGGAATAGCTGTGCGTACGCCTCTTGGTCTAGTAATACACACTGGCGACTTCAAGTTAGACAATGACCCTGTGTTGGGTAACCCTACTGACTTTACGCACATAAATAATCTGGCGAAAGAAGGAGTGTTTTTACTCCTGTCTGATTCGACCTACGCAGAAACAGAAGGGTACTCAGATTCGGATCGCCTCGTAGTAGAAAGCCTGTTTCGCCACATCGGAGAAGCGCAAGGGCGAATATTTGTCGCGAGCTTCGCCTCTCAGATAGCCCGTATACAAATCGTCGCAGACGCGGCTCGTGTTAATGGCCGCAAGTTGGTGCTAGTCGGGCGAAGCATGCTTAATAACCTACGTATAGCTCGCGAACTTGGCCACCTAGACATCCCTCAAGAAATGTTGATTACACCTGCAGAAGCGCGTGGAATTCCCGACAATAAAATTGCATTCATGCTCACAGGGAGCCAAGGCGAACAGAGATCGGCGTTGGTTCGTATCGCACAAGGTGAGCACCGTGAAATCGACATACGTGACGGGGATACTGTGATAATTTCGGCAAGCCCGATCCCAGGCAATGAAGTTTCAGTAAACGCTGCGGTTGACAACCTGGCGCGTAAAGGAGCGTTGGTATTTTATAAACGCTCCGATCATGTGCATGTTCATGGGCATGCAATGCGAGAAGAGTTACGCATGATGTTGAACATCATACAACCGCGCTTTTTCGTACCTGTGCACGGAGAATATCGGATGCTCAAGGCTCACGCTAACCTAGCTGTAGACCAAGGGGCTCTCGAGGATAGAACGTTCGTGCTTTTGGACGGTGACATTTTAGAACTGAACTCAGAATTTGGGCAGATTGTAGACCGCACTCCGGCGGGCCACGTCTTTGTAAATGGACTCAGCCTCTGGCACGAATCTGGGAACGTACTGAATGAGCGTCGTTCGCTCTCCAAAGATGGTGTAGTGGTGATTGCGTTAACACGGAACCAATCAGGCTGGAGCGGTGGGACGCCGCACATTAAATCATCAGGGTTCGTACAAACTGAGGACGCCCCTGCTCTTTTCCAAGATGCGATAAGCGAGATCCTGCACGTGCTTGACCAACATAAACACAATAACCTAGAGTGGAACGGTGTTGAGCGCTTGGTCGAAAATACGGTGAGAAAATTCCTTATCAAGCGCACCAAGCGTCATCCTCTGATAATCACTTTTTCGATTGACGTCTAAAAGACGGCCATTAAACGACAAGAAACGCTCAAACCTACGACCATCAGTGGTATGGGTCCGTGGATTATCGGGTCTAGTTGTCCGTCTATTCAATACCCGCAGTGGACGGTTCTTGTTGTTGGCATCGGTATCTGCCAGCACACTTATCGTGTTCCGGGAGCGGGTCATTGATTATCTTGGCTGGAGCTTCTTACCTCTATTAGCTTGGTACGGAACTGTCCTTTTTATCGTCCTTGTCGTGCCATTTCAACGATGGCGAAATCACTGGCGCATAGGACCCGGCTCCCTACTATCTGTGGCCAGTGTGGCCGCCATATTAGGCATCGTAGACAGCGAGTCATCTTCGATGCATATCACCATGAGCGGGTGGGCAGGCGAATGGCTTGCTCGGAGACCACTTGATTGGGAGGGAATTGACCCAAACTTTAACGAACTGGCCCAGGCAATCGTTAGGGCGGCCAGCCTAGCAGTGCTTTCCTTTGGGGTCATGCTGCCCAACCAATTATGGAGTGCAACCCTAAATATCGCTCAGTCGACATCACATGCTGCCGGCGCGTGCAGCAGAGCAGTAAAGATATCTTGGGCTGCATCTAATCAGTACCGGCAACGACGTGCTTCAAAAGGCACTGTCAAACGGGAAACAACCGAAATGGTAGCTATCTCACTACTGGAAGGAGCGATTGCTACTGAGGCACTACACGAAAAAACCGCAGAAACAATCGCATCAGATACAGAAGGCGCACAGGGAGACGAGAAGACCACACCCACCACCACAGTAGTGCTTGATGAGACACCGGAACACAAGTCTGCTCCCGTAGATAATTGGATGTTGCCATCAATCGAGATGCTGAAGCAAACGAAGCTTTCTGGAGTTTCCAAGTCCGAAACCGAAGCGACTGGGCAACTCATCGTAGATACATTGGCCGATCATGGTATCGAGGTCAGTATAGGACAAGTGCGCACTGGCCCTGTAGTGACCATGTATGGCCTAGTCCCAGGCTACGGGCGGAAAGCCCGGATTAACGCCGGCCAGGGGCAACAAACAAGTACTCGGATGCCTGGCAACAGAGTCCGGGTGGACACCATCCTAGCGCGTGAGAAAGATCTAGCACTAGCGCTCGCTTCACCCAGTCTTCGCTTTGAAGCACCGGTACCTGGCGAATCGGTCGTAGGAGTGGAAGTGCCGAACGCACACCCGAGCGCTGTTGCCCTTCGATCAGTCATGGATACGCAAGATTTCCGCTCCTTCGCTTACAAGGCAGCTCTACCCGCTGCTTTGGGTGTAGGCAGTGACGGAGAACCTGTATACGCTGATCTTAGCCGCATGCCGCACATGTTAGTAGCGGGGTCAACCGGATCAGGAAAAAGCGTCTGCATCAATGCGCTGCTCGCCGGACTTCTGTTGTCTCGAACGCCCGAAGAGCTAAGACTAATACTAGTTGACCCAAAGCGTGTTGAACTAACACCGTATCAAGGCATCCCTCATCTCTATACTCCACCTGTTGTCGAGGGAGATCGAGCCTTAACTGTATTGAAATCTGTAGTTGCAGAAATGATGGAGCGCTTTAAGACTCTAGAATCATCGGGTACCAAAAATATCGCCAGCTACAATCAGAAGGCTATTACCAAGATGCCTTATCTCCTGGTAGTTGTAGATGAATTGGCGGATTTAATGCTGACTAGCGCGAATGAGGTCGAGCGCACGCTTGTCAGATTGGCCCAGCTCGGACGCGCGACCGGCGTTCACCTAGTTGTAGCCACCCAGCGTCCCTCCGTGGATGTCGTGACCGGACTTATTAAGGCGAATTTCCCTAGTCGAGTTGCGTTCAGCGTCTCTTCACAGGTGGATTCCCGCACGATTCTAGACTCCCCCGGTGCCGAAAAACTGCTAGGGCAAGGAGACATGCTATTCCTTCCGGTTGACAGACCTAAACCATCCCGCATCCAGGGGGCGTTCGTCAGTGATTCAGAGGTAGAGTCTTTAGTGTCATTTTGGCGGATGACCCGTGGCCCTACTCTTCCACAACTCGAAATCACTTTAGAGAATAATCCGACAATCGAACCGGGTAGAAGTAGTGGTGAGGATTCTTTGTTCGACCAGGCCGTATCCTTAGCCCGCTCCCAGTCCCGCTTATCTACATCGTTATTACAGCGCCGATTACGTATCGGATATCCACGAGCTGCACGTCTCATGGATGAGTTGGAAGAAGCAAATATAGTCGGTCCCGGGGAAACAGGGAAGCCTCGTATCGTTCTAGGTCAATAAGGTGAACTCAATCGCAATTGAGTGTCGTCTGGGCCGCACAAACGGGCCTCGATCGTTACAATCAGCGTAGGATAATCCCGAATTCGAGCCTGTTGGTATTCGCCTTGCCTAACATCACACCACTGTTTCATACCCAAGAACCATCGGATGAGGTGGAATTACCGGTCACGGCAAACTCACAAGGCGACCATGAATCCTGCCTATTTTGCGGGGAAACGCTTCGAAATTCGGATGTGTACTCGCTATATAGGATTTGTCCAAACTGCCACTTCCACTACAGCATCCCTGCACGCACCCGTGTTGAGACATTGGCAGATCCTGACACTTTTAAGGAAACCAGTACATGGATTCAATCGTTGGATCCACTTTCGTTCTCCACTAGAGAATCCTACCGTGTTCGCCTATTAAGGGATCAGACCCGCACCGGACTAACTGACGCTGCACTCACTGGAACCTGCACTATAGGAGGTACACCTACAGTACTAATCGTTCTGGATTTCGGTTTCTTTGGTGGAAGCATGGGGTTGGTTGTCGGAGAGAAAGTAGCTTTAGCCATGGAGTTAGCTGCCCGTAAGCGCTACCCCGTGGTAGCTGTTATCACCAGTGGTGGAGCACGCATCCAGGAAGGTGTACTTTCACTGATGCAGATGGCTAAGACAGTCATAGCCGTCAACACTCTCCACAACAAAGGACTCCCACTCGTATCGGTACTCGGGAACCCTGCAACTGGTCAGACGTTAGCGAGCTTCGCTTCGATGGCTGACGTTATGATCGCCGAACCCGGCGCCCACATCGGCTTTGCGCCGTTCCGTAGTGTTGAGGAAGCGTCAGGGCCTGGAATATCTTCTGAACAGTACTCTTCTGAACAGTACTTCAAGAGTGGTCTCATTGACCGGATCGTTGACCGTACAAATCTCAAGTATGAATTAGCAAGTGTCCTTGACTTATTGTCACCGTTTTTCAAATTGACAGCCATCCGTAAATTTAAGCCTGTGAAACTTCGCCTTCGTGGGCTTGAGCCTTGGCAAATGGTACAGCTTTCACGTCACCATAAGCGACCAAAATCACGTGACTATTTACCCGAAGTATTCGCAAATTTTGTGGAATTGCATGGTGACAGGCTTCACAGTGACGACCCATCGGTGGTGATCGGAGTTGGGCGTCTAGCCGGCGAATCCATCGTCGTATTAGCACAGCAGAAATTTCCCTATGGTGTACATGGCGGTTCAGTAACCACTGGACCGCCCAAAGCTGGCAATCCAAAAGAACTCGGTGGTACACGACCAGAGGGGTTCAGAAAAGCTCAAAGGGCCGTTGCATTAGCAACTCGATTCAAACTTCCAATAGTCACACTTGTAGACACCACTGGACCTGAACTTGGCTTGGAGGCAGAACACCAAGGGCTAGCTTCTTCGATATCGAGCCTGATAAGTGTGATGTCCAATGCACCAGTACCAACAGTGTCGATTCTGATCGGAGAAGGTGGTAGTGAAGCAGCACTGGCCTTCAGTGTGGCTGACCGTTTACTCATGATGCAAAATGCGATTTACACGCCGATCTCACCAGAGAAGGCAGCTGAGATTGAAATGCGCGATGCAGACATGGCTGCAGAGATGTCTCGTGCACTCAAGCTAACTTCCGTCGACTGTCGGTCGATGGGAATTGTGGATCGGATTGTTCCAGAACCTGAAGGTGGTGCCCACACCAATCCCAACGAGGCGTCCCGTTTACTTAAATTAGCCCTGATGCGAGAGTTAACCGATCTACAAGGAACATTCCCGTCAACACTCGTTAGACGTCGGCACAAGAAGTTTCGCAATGTAGGTGAGTACGGAAGCAGATTTCGTTCCACTTTGTTAAGTGAGTTACGCATCTGGCAATCCGCCGTCGCGGCCGGTGTCAAGGCCCTAAAAGGCAAGTCCAATAAGGCCGTGAATGATCCGGAGCAGTAGAAAGAAAAATATATATCTTTCTTGCGTCTATACGCTCTATCGTCTCATAGCGCATGTCAAGAACACCACAGTTACTCGTGCAATATATCCGGAGTTCATAACTTAACTATCACTTGTGGTGCGGTGATGTTAAACGACAAGAGAAAATTATCCACCAACAGGGGACTTTGGCTCACTTAGCCTCAAACAGAGACCTGTACGCGGGACAGCGGAGCACGTTTTTCCAAGACACGTCTCGCGTTTTCGAACGAGAAGCGCATAGCGCGCTCGTCCCGTTCGTGGCTTGAGCCTGCAATGTGCGGGGTCACCAAAGCGTTGTCCATCGAAAGCAACGGGTTATCAAGTTCTGTCGGCTCCAGCGCAGTCACATCTAATCCGGCACCGGCGATCTTTCGAGATCGAAGAGCGGATATCAGAGCAGGCTCGTCATGTACAGCACCGCGACAAGTATTGATAAAAATTGCATCTGATCGCATCTTCGAGAACTCATCTACCCCAAACAGTGCTGTGGTCGCAGTATTCAGCGGCACATGAACAGTCACCACGTGGGAACGAACCAAAAGATCGTCCAATGAAACCCGTGTCAGTCCTAATTCGTCCTCTAGCTCAGAGAAATCGGTAACGTCACAGTAGAGCGTTTCCGTATCGAAGCCTCGCAACCTCCTAGCGACAGCGCCACCAATGTGTCCCAATCCCACTATACCAACCGTCTTCCCGGTGAGTTCATAAAGACGGCCGTGGGGGCCTGATTTGGCTGGAGTCTGCCACAAGCCGCTACGGACCCCATCCATACATTGCGCTGCTCTCTTGTACACCATAAGCATGAGCATTATGGTGTGCTCCGCAACAGAATTTGAGATAGCGGATGAGTTGTTCGCAACAGTAACCCCAAGATTCTCTATCGCCGCAACATCTATCTTGTCAAAACCAGCGCTGGTCAGTTGCAACAATCTCAATCTAGGCATCGCTCTTACATGCTCGATCTCCAATGCCAACGCGTCGTAGAAACCTATGATAAGCACCTCACATTCAGCCATCACGGCCATACGTTGATCAAGAGGTAGAGCAGGATCAACAAAAACGACTTTTAGATCAGACGGAACCAGATCACGGGCAATCTTTGTCCTGGGATCCGAAGGGGAACCTGAGAAGGCAATTGTTCCAGCCATTTCTATTCCCAATACAACTCCTATTACCCGCTCGGACCTAAAAAGAGCAATTTAAACCTACATTATACTACCATGGTTCGCTACTTTTCCAAGCTTTAGAGCCCGAGGCGTTTGACGACTTAACAAGTCACGCGTAAGCTGAGTTCACGGGACGGACTTCAACGATTCCGCACCGACATTGGGGGAGCTCTGGGTACGCCGGGCTGAGAGGGCGGGCACGAAATTCGCCGACCCCTATACCTGATCTGGATTATGCCAGCGGAGGAAATGCTTGGCTCTCAAAACTATCGTGCATCGTTCTCAACCGAGTAGGGCCCATTTCCTCCCAAGTAGACTACGTCTCTCTCGGTAGCACACGTTGACTGGAGATCCCGTTCGATGGAAGACAAATTAGAGATCGCCGGCCAAACATTCAATTCTAGGCTGATGACCGGCACCGGCAAACACAGGTCTATGGATGACCTTGTAGAGGCCGTTGAGGCATCTGGCACCCAAATCATTACAGTGGCCATTAGGCGCCTAGATTTAGATAACCCTGGCGAAAAGACAATCCTCGACTATCTGGACTGGGAACGCTATCAGATCTTGCCTAATACCGCCGGGTCGACAACAGCAGATGAGGCTGTATTCACAGCGAGGCTTGCCAGAGAGGTGACCGGTTCTGATTGGATAAAATTGGAAGTTATACCGTACGCAAAGCACCTACTTCCGGACGGAGTAGCCACGTTAGCTGCAGCGCGAACGTTGATCAACGAAGGGTTCAAGGTCCTGCCGTACATTTCAGCAGATCCTGTACTTGCCCGGCAGCTGGAAGACGTTGGCTGTTCTACAATCATGCCTCTAGGATCCCCGATAGGATCCGGGCAAGGAGTTCTAACTTTAGAGGAAATTTTTCTCATCATAGAAGAAGCTGAGATTCCAGTGGTCGTCGATGCAGGACTAGGTGCCCCGTCCGATGCGGCTCTGGTAATGGAGGCTGGTGCAGATGCTGTGCTTGTAAACACCGCGATCGCACAAGCCCAAAACGCACGTCTGATGGGCGAGGCGTTCAAATTGGGCGTAGAAGCCGGCCGTAAAGCGTATCTAGCCGGTAGAATCCAGAAACGTCGTTATGCGACAGCTAGTTCTCCCAATGAAGGGGTTCCCGACTTGGGAGAACGCTCATAGTAGCCTAGGTTTAAATATGGCCCCATTGGCCACAGTGCCACCTAAATTACCGGAACGCGTCCTTTGTTTAGTGACCGATAGGTCGTTATTGAGAGGACGAGATGCGCTGGTCGACACCGTAGATGCAGCGATAAGAGGCGGCGTAAATATGGTACAACTCCGGGACAAGCAAGCTGAGCGATCTGAACTGTTGCGTATGACAGTTGCTCTCAAGCAAGTGACAATTGGACGAGCTTTACTGTTAGTGAACGATCAAATCGGTGTGGCAATCGCCGGCGAAGCGGATGGTGTACAGCTTGGCGAGGTGTCATTGCCTGTTAGGGCTGCTAGGAAAATCTGTGGTGAGAATATGTTGATCGGTAGATCCATTCACTCTGTGAACGGGGCCAAGCGATCGGAGCGCGACGGTGCCGATTTGCTACTACTAGGCACAATTTTTCGATCAAGGTCACACCCTCAAGGAATTGTTGGCGGTGCATCGCTAATATATGAAGTTGTACGGGCAGTGTCTAAGCCGGTGATTGGGATAGGCGGTATCAATTCCCGGAACGCACATCACGTGGTAGCAGCAGGAGCACAAGGTGTTGCAGTAATTAGCGCGATACTGGCAGACCCATATCCCGAAACAGCATCGCGTCGGCTTGCGCAAAGTATCGGAACCAAGATTCCCGGATAATCCATGAACTCTACAATAACGGTGGTTGTAAACGGCCTTAGCGTAAAACTACATAGAAAAATAACTTTAACCAATTACTTGGATGAAAAAGGTCTATTAGGCCGGACAATTGCAGTTGCGGTTAATGGACAAGTACTGCGAAAAGACGATTACGAAGAAGTAAAGTTAAACGAGGGGGACCATCTAGAAATCGTTCGGCCTGTAGGTGGTGGGTAATCTGTAAACACAAACTTGTGCGTTTGCAAACTCTGACCAACGATATTGTCAGTGATCGTTCTGACACATTGGCTCGGTCATCCTGTCTCGAACTGCGAGATCTTCATCGAACTATCCAGGTTAAATTGCTACTAACAAGTTTCCCTCAGCTATCTTTTTAGAGAATGCCACCGCCGGCAAATTCCGATAGTTTGGCCTGACCGAGTGACAACACGGTCCATCATGCCTCAGTCGCGAGCAGGTGCGTTGGCTATTGCACTTGGCGGATCCGGACTGTTCCTGGCATCCATTGACTTTGCGATCAACGTTTCGTTGCCAATAATGCGGGATTCTTTCCAGACCAACTTAGTAAACATTCAGTGGATCATAATCGCGTACCACGTCAGCCGTAGTTGTCTGGGATTCGCTGCAGGGGGGATTGCCGATAGGTTCGGGCTGCGAGACTTGTTCCTAGTTGGTGTTGGATGCTACACCATAGCCGTAGGCCTGATCTCCCTACAAAGCGAGCTCCACGGGGTAGTTGTGCTCAGGGCACTACAAGGGGTCGGAGCAGGAATATTATTCACTGCGGCCCCCGCTCTGGTGACTCGAGCATTCAGACCTTCTAAACGCGGAACCGCACTTGGAATCACCCTGGCCGCTGTAGCCCTTGGCCAGATCGCCGGAACGCTGGGCGGAGGATGGTTATCATCAAACCTAGGTTGGGAGTCTATCTTCTGGAGTAGAGTCCCTATTGGAGCAGCTATATTTGCTATAGCACTAATCGCTCTAAAGCCGACAAGAACCCCAGAGGTCAATTTCGACTGGCTAGGGGCAGCGATGCTTGCGGGCACGCTGTTGTTTCTATTACTGGCTATCGCGTTTGCACGCTTCATTGGTTGGCACTCAACGATACCAGTTGTGTTAAGCAGCCTAGGATTGCTGGGTCTAGTCGGCTTCATGGCGTGGGAACTCAAGGCAGAGAGACCTATCATCCCTGCCGCGCTACTACGTATACCAGAATTCCGAGCCGGGGCCATATCCAACCTTCTCGTTACGATCGCAAGCTTCGTCATGTGGTTCCTATTCCCCTTTTATGTGGTTGATGTTCTTCATGGAGGTGGCGTTGCTCTGGGCGCGCTGCTATCGATCATGGCGTCAGCTGGGTTTGCTGGTTCTGTAGTCGGTGGCTGGTTTGCAGACCGGATAGGAGACCGTATTACAACCATCTCAGGGTCTTTCATTATGGCGTTCGGATTGATTTGGGTTGCGAATTTGGGCAGTGGAGCATTTTTCATAGTTGTTGGCGCAAGCGTCGCATTATTAGGCCTAGGATTCGGTATACATCAGGCAGCCGTCTACGCTCTTACGATGCGAAAGACACCTATACAACATGCCGGGTCAAGTAGCGCTATGTTGGCCGTAACCCAAACCGTTGGTACAGTCTGCTCGATAACCCTAATGACCTCAATCCTTAATTGGCGGCACCAAACTGCACTTGGCTCCAACGGCAATGAGATTTCAGCATTTGCAACAGCTTTCCACGATACTTATCTGATAGCAGCATTAGTGGCTCTTGTTGCTGCCTTAGTTGTCGTACACAAGATCAGATACCGCTAGGCTACAACGTTATCGATTAGACAAATAATCCCATCCAGACAATGCTGTACACCAGGCAACATCTACACGTTGTAATCACAAAATCGTAATTACAACGTGTAGGTTTATCCGTGGCCCATATATGTAACGTATGCTGGCGGTCGGCTGCACAGCAAATGTTGATAGAACGGTCGTATCAACGATCACTGTAGGACGCAAGTTAAATACCTGACACGTGAATCACTTACGATTTGCTCAATGTGCTATACCAACCCACGTGTGAATTGAACCAAGACATAATGGCCCTCTTACGTTATGGATGCAAAAAGAGACAGGAACATTTGCAATAAAATGTTCCTCAATGGAAGCCCAAGTACGTCAGCACAACTCGATCAGAGTGTTGGTGCCAGAAAGGGTCTCGAAATTGTGAGCGTGCGCTCGGATCGTACCAACCAACCCTGAGGTGCGTAATCGCTAGTGTGCAGATAACAGCGCAACTTAACCAACCGGCTACCCTCAGTAAAAGTTAAAAGGCGACTCATTGGAATAGTATGCCGCGCGTGGTGGCGGGAAAGGGCCGCCACATTAACGAAATGTGTGTTCCATTTCGTCTCCACATGTGAACGACCATTCACTGTGTCATCAGGATGGGTGTGTGTGTGGCCACCTAACCAAATATCTAAGGATCCTGGATGGGAAGCCAAATAGTTTTCAAAAAGACCCGAATCAGCGATCCCACCAACAAAATGAAGGTATGAAGCGCCTATTGGTGCTCCGTCTTCCATGCGGCCATGGTAGCCGCCGTCGACTCCTTCCCATGCGCCGGATCCAACAGTCGTTTCCTTCAGCATGTGATGGTGCGCTGAGATAACTATCGAGTCCTCAGCTTCATTGACTTTCTCCTTCCACCACTCAAATGTCTCAAGAGATACAGCCCCTGCTGGGTAGCCGCCGACAGCACCCCGACCAATGGGCGGGCCGCCATCATTACGATCACCCATCATGAGAAACAAGATATTGCCAGCCGTGAATGAATAACGTTCCCATGTACCATGCACCATGAAGGGCCTACGGGCGGCATTTACCCGAGAGTGTTGCGTGCTCTCCCCAGTCGGGTCAATCCATTTTCGGAACCACCATTGCGTCGGTTCGTCATAGCCTGATGCATCGTGGTTACCGACGATGTCATAGAAATCCTCTCTAGGGTGTTTCGATGACATCGAGTACTGCCGAACAACCTCCTCTCCCTCCTGATCACTCGGAGGCGTCTGGGATCCAGAAAAATCGCCCAGGTTGACCGCAATGTTCCAATCGAATGGCGGACCTCCATCTGAGCCGCCTACCTCTGATTGCCTGATCGCCTCAGCCAAGCTTCGGCGTTCGAATTTAAGATCTGTACCGACATGAGAGTCCGATATCGCCCAGACGTTAAACGTTCGCCTATTTTGTTCGGTCACCTTAACGACTCTTTACCTACCTGAGACCTCATGCCCATAGGTAGCACCAACGCCAATAGAGCCCCCAATCCCGCTATGGAACCGGCATATAACACGACACCATGAAAGTACCAATTAGTGAACACGAGACCGGCCACTAGTGGGGATAGCGCCCCAATGATGGCGCCTCCAGTAAATAGCATGGCCACAGTAGCACCTTCAGTCCCACCCTTAACTGCATCCATTGCGCCTGCGGTCATAACTGGATTGATCGCGAAAATCACAACCCCTAAGAGCCCCAAAACTAGAGTGAAGGGAAGGCCCGAACTAGCCCAATAAAAACTTAAGATGGCGACAGTCGCGACGCACATGGATACAAAGATAACCGGTCGCCTACCAATCGTGTCAGAGATAATCCCCATGAGAGGGCTTGCAAGAATTCCGAGTAGTGTCAGTAAAGCAACATGGTAGCCCACAGTAAAATCACTATAGCCTAGTCCGCCATCGTGTAATGGATCTTTCATATAAATCACCAAGAACACCAAAAGTGATTGGTGAGCCATGCCGCGCAAAGCGCTAAGCGACACCATACTGATTACCTTGGTGTTCACCAGCAGCGGCCGTACTGAAACAAAGTACTGTCCCAACGTGATCTTGCCGAGCGGAGTAGATTCTGGACTTTTAAATATCACCACTATGGCAATCGCGGTTAACACCGACGGGCCGACATGCAATAAAGCCACAGCCCGCCAACCCAACCCCCCCCAGGCAAGACCCCAAAAGCTAATTCCACCGAGCAGAACGCCGAGTACTAATGGTGCCACTGTGTCCCCTATAGACCCACCAGAGCGGTGTAGCGCAAACACAAATGCCTTTTGATCCGGATAGCGTGAAGCTAGGGATGAGAAGGCTGGAGCATGCCACAGAGAAGTCCCAGCAGCCGTGATGGTAACCGCTACCAGAACGATCAAATACTGATTTGCTATACCGATAACGAAGTATCCTAGGCTCAGACATGCCATGCTGACGGCCAACATCAACGCCACCCGGCGACGAAACATATCTGTAATTGCACCTGCAGGAACATTCATCACGCCCATGGCTATCGCTCTTACAGCGACTATTCCACCAACTGCCACGTCGGATAGCGCAAGCGAATCCCTGATATGAGGAAGGAGTAGAATTAGCGCCTGCTGGTAAAAATGCTTTACTCCATGGGCCGCAGATAGGCCAACTACCAGTCTGAAGCTGCGATTGCCGCGATTATTTACATTGCGAGGCTTTTTGATCACGAACCCCTAACGTGCGTTCGTTAGATGAATGGTGGATAAACGTTGGATACCACTAAATCAATCAGTCCAGTGGCTCTTAATTAAAGTTGTTCATGGCATTATCAAGACCATCTCTTACTATTACCTCCACTGCGTCGGCCACCCGCGCGACCGCAGAATTGACTAGTTGACGTTCGTCCGTAGGTACAGAGCTCAAAACGTATTTAGCGTACTCGCCACAGCCTTGTGGTCGTCCGACTCCAATTCGTATTCGAGCAAAACGTTGAGTTCCAATCTGTTGAATTATCGACTTCAGACCATTATGTCCACCATCTGAACCTTCTCTTCGTATCCGAATCAAACCCGGGTCAAGGTTCATGTCGTCCAGAATAACCAACAACCTTTCCGAGCTAACGGCGAACCTACGCAGCAGATAAGAGATTGCTGAGCCACTTCTATTAACGTAAGTGCGTGGCTTCACAAATACCACCGGTTGGCCTGCCAGATAGGACTCTGCCATAGACACATGACGATGCGAACGCCTGATTTTCACGCTCATTCGATCCGATAGCAGGTCTATACACCAAAATCCAACGTTGTGCCTAGTATGCCGGTACTCGGAACCGGGGTTGCCAAGTCCTACAATCAACCAAGGATGCACCGATTCCAGACGGTTCAGACCTTCTCTTGGAAACCAAGCAAGTAACTGAGATAAATTCAAGTAAAGCTAACCGGAACCCTTCGCAGTTTAATATTCACAAGCAAGGATGTAACGCATGTCAACAACACTCCACTTTACGCATGGCAGGTTCCAACGCCCAAGACTGGGCGGATAGAGTTCGCAGTAAGAAACACATTCATAATATGATCATCAAATCGGCCTCAATCTTTATCTATTAATCAAAACCAGAAATTCGGTCTCACTAAGTATTGTTACATCGAATTTGCCAGCGTCTCGGAGTTTAGATCCAGGGTCACGCCCTATAACGACATAGTCTGTCCTACTTGAAACATTGCCTGCCGGAATACCGCCGAGGTCCTTGATGCGCTCATGCGCACGCGTCCTAGACATAGACGCTAAGGTGCCGGTTAACACAAACCTCTTGCCAGCCAATGGCAACGTGCCGCCGTGTTGTACCGTCGCTTCAATAGAGTTCACTCCCGCTTCCAACAACGCAGCCACCACGCGACGGTTAGTATCTCGACTAAACCACATCGTCACACTCTCAGCAATGGCTATACCAACACCCTGGACTTGCAACAGATCATCAACTCCAGACTCCTGTATAGACACAAGCGACCCAAACCTTTCGACTAGAAGGTTAGCAATCTCATTCCCGACGTGAGGTATACCAAGTCCAACAATCAGTCGTGCCAACGGACGACTCTTTGCAGTCTGAATGGCAGCAAGCAAATTCTCCGCGCTCTTTGTACCCATCCCCGGAATCTTGGTGAGATCGTCTGGATCCAAGTAAAACAACCCTGCGATATCTTCTATTACACCCCTGCGGGCTAAAGCGGCACTGAGTTTCTCTCCGATGCCTTCGATATCCATAGCTTCCCGGGATGCGAAGTGTGTAACGAGACGCTCGAACTGTGCTGGACATCTAGCATTAACACACCTTGTTATAGCCTGGGATTCATCAGTAACCGCTATCTCGCCACAGACTGGGCAACTATTCGGAATACTGTAAGGCTTGGAGTCTGGGCGCCGAACGTTACCGGGCACTGGCCCCACTACTTGAGGAATCACATCACCAGCACGTTGAACTACAACCATATCTCCTTCACGAATATCCTTACGGCCGATGTCTTGCGCGTTATGGAGCGTAGCCGATGAAATTGTGACGCCTCCAACAGTGACCGGCTCAAGCTCAGCATAGGGGTTAAGGCGCCCAGTCCGTCCAACATTCACACGTATGGTTTTTAATCGAGTTGTGGTTTGCTCGGCCGGAAATTTGTACGCCGTTGCCCAACGGGGTTCTCTCCCTACATGCCCCAATCGTGCTTGAAAATCGAGCCGGTCAATCTTTACGACTAGGCCATCCACGCCGTAGTCGAGTCCGCCACGGTCGGACCTTGCTACCTCGTACGCCTGTATTACATCGTGTATAGAGCGTGCACGCCGGCTCCATGGATTGATCTTGCAACCCCAACCGGCTAATACATCCAGAACCCCAGACTGTGTCGTCGGAATCGATCCCTGAGAATATCCAATTGAGTAGAAAAAAATGTCCAAAGGGCGATTAGCGGTCTCGCGTGAATCGAGTTGTCTAAGAGACCCAGATGCAGCATTGCGCGGATTCACATACCGTGAGAGTCCAGCAGCTTCCCTCTCCTCATTGAGATGATCAAATGCGCTGTTCGGGAAAAAAACTTCGCCCCGAATTTCTAGCAGGTTTGGAACGTCGTTCCCATGGAGCCTTAGTGGTACTGTATTGATAGTTCGCAAATTTGCCGTAACATCCTCGCCTCTATCACCATCACCTCGCGTTGCTCCACGGACCATTACTCCGTTGTTGTAGGTCAAAGAGACAGCAAGTCCATCTATCTTGAGTTCGCAAGTCATGTCCAAGTCATCCATATGGAGCAGATCGCACGCTTTACGATACCAAGACTCGAATCCCTGGGGATGAAACACGTTGCTCAAACTCAGCAAAGGAACCAAGTGCGACACATCCGCGAATTCCGGCGCCGGGGATACACCAACTCGTTGAGTGGGCGAATCATCCGATTGCAGACCAGGATGATCTTCTTCCAATGAACGGAGTTCTCGCATGAGATCGTCATATTCGGGATCGGTCAACCTGGGAGACTGTAGAATGTAGTATTGATGGTTGGCGCGATTAATCCGACGCCTAAGTTCGGCAGCTCTAGCAGAATCTTCAGCCGAAAAAGAACCGTCGCTCAGGTTATTTTGGGTCATACAATATGCATCTCGCTACGTTGACGCCATATGATCCATTAAAACGGTGGCGCAGTATAGCAACACCGTGTCGTATCTAATCAAGCTTCCCAACGTGGAACGCTACACTATTAAACACGTATCCTAACCGAGCTTGAGACTCTGTGGCGTTCGGGAGGTTTAACTTTGGTCGATGTACGTCCATTCGCTGGAATCCGATATGACGAATCCGTAGCTGGTGATCTTAGTCGAAATCTTTGCCCTCCGTTTGATGTTATGACAGCCGATCAACAGTTGGAATTCTATGAACGGTCAAGTCACAACGTTGTCAGACTTGAATTCGGGATTGAGTACAAGTCAGATCGGGTCGATGACAATAGGTATACCAGGGCGCGGAGTACGCTAAACAAGTGGGTTGCCGACGGAGCGCTAGTAAAAGACAACATACCCGCGTTCTACGTCACAAGGGAACGCTTTAACTTTCATGGCCAAGAGTATGTACGAATAGGGTTAACCTGCGCTGTTCGTGTCGAGGCTTTCGAACGCGGGGGCATAATGCCTCATGAGCATACTCGCCAAGGTCCTAAGAAAGATCGTTTGGAACTCGTAAGGCATACTCGTGCCAATTTCAGTCCGTTGATGGCGCTCTACCGCGACAACGGTACCATACGAACGGCAATAAACGATATCCTAGTCAATCGTCCGGACGCTGTGGCTAATCCAGCTAACATGCCGGTCTTAGAGCTATGGACCATCTCAGAACCTAAAATTGTAAGCTTGATCAATGCCGCTCTCAAGAACGCCCAGCTGTATCTGGCAGATGGACACCATAGATATGAGACTGCAGTAACTTACCGGGATGAAATGCTGGCAAAATCACAACGTTCTGGGAGCGCTGCAACTGGTTTCAGAATGATGACGCTCATAGAGATAAATGACCCTGGGCTGTTGTTGCTCGGTTACCACCGCGTTCTAGCAGGTGTCTCCCCACAAGAGGAAGAGTCCTTACGCAATAAACTTGGGTCCATGTTCGAACTTCAAACCTTAGACATTGGGTCTAGCTCCGATCAAATCCGCGCCAGGCACGTACACGATGTGCTACGTAAGAACAAGAAAGACCGAATGGTGATGGGAATAGCAGGCCTTTCTCCTCAAACTATCCACATCGCTACGGCACATGAACCATATACAAAAGGCGATGGACTAGCTGCTTCAGATTACAGCGTGCTGCAAAACGAAGTACTGCTTCCTAAGTTTGGGGAGACACGGGTCACTGAAGTTCTCGGCTTTGAACACGATGCGGCGCAAGCGCTGGCGGCAGTTCGAGAGGATCGTGCTCAAGTGGCATTTATAATGCGGGCCATATCGCTAGAATCCTTTGAACACATCGTGTCATCGGGCTGTCGATTGCCAGCGAAATCAACGTGTTTCCACCCAAAATTACATACAGGTGCGGTGATACAAGATCTTGACGGTGATTTGTAGCGCTATAACTGTTTCCGTCGACTATAGGTCAACGAGCCACACTTCCTAGTGATTAAGCGACGGCCAACAGACCGTCATCAATGTGCTCTGGATCCACCCACCCCATGTGCCCGATGCGAAAAATTTTACCGGTTAGTGATTCCTGTCCTCCCCCAAGGGCAACATTATGCTCATTGAGCACACGGACTAGCAACTCCTTCCCGTCAACGCCATCTGGTACACGCACACCGGTCACGGTGTCAGATGCTACTTTTTCGTCCGGAAACAACTCAAGACCTAGGCGCTTCACCCCATTTCGAGCCTGTTCAGCCCTGGCATGGTGTCGGGCAAATACGCTCTCCATTCCCTCATCTACCATCGCCTGAAGAGAGCTATCTAGACCGAAAACGGTTGGTAAGGCTGGAGTAAATGGTGGCTGTCCAATAGCCTGAAAATCCCGATATTGTGCAACGTCTAGATAGTACCGTGGCATACGTGCGTTTTTATACGCTCCCCACGCCCGCTCGCCAAAACATAGCATGCCGATACCGGGCGGAGCTGACCAAGATTTTTGCGAGGCAGTTGCCACAACGTCGATTCCCCAAGCATCGGTCTCCAATGGGACGCCCCCAGCGCTACTCACAGCGTCTACCAACACCAAAGCGTCTGATTCCTCTCTAATGATCAGAGATATCTCATCAATTGGGTTCGTTACAGCGGTAGAACTTTCGTTATGAGTCATCAAAACCGCGCCTAATCCCGCGTCCGAACGAACCCTATCCCGAACAACTATTGGATCCGCTGCTTGACCTAAGGGAAAATGTAGAAAATCAACGTCTGCGCCGTAAGCTGCAGCTATTTCGCCGAAACGGTCACCAAACGTGCCAATACTTATGGCGAGGACACGGTCACCGGGCGACAGGGTATTTACCACTGCCGCTTCCATAACCCCTGTACCGGACGATGTCATCAAACAGATGTCGCTATGTGTCGCCAAAGCGATACCCAAATTTCGTGTGATACGTTCCAGCATCTCGGCATACAGAGGCCCTCGATGATTAATCATCTGAGAGCCTACCAACTTAAGTATTGCGTTAGGTAGGGGGACAGGACCTGGTATACGAAGGTTCAACTCGCATGCTCCCAATGCCTAATCAACGCCCAGACAGCGGTGGCGGACGACTAGGTTAATTAATGACACTAATTAAGTGGTAGGTCTTAGAACCGCGGCGAAAGACTAATACCTTGCCGGCTATTAAGTCATCCCGTGTGACCGATTGAGTAGTTTCGAAAACGCGGACACCGTTCATATACAATCCGCCCTGTGCTATAAGCCGCCTCGCCTCGCCTATCGATTTACACACACCATGTCGAGCGAGTAGTGCTGGGATTCCTAATCCTTGCGCGTGGAGTTCCGAGAGTGCTATCTCACTGCGCGGCGCTCCCTCAAAAACGTCTTCTAGTTCGTTCAAGGACAATCGTTTTAGCTCATCTCCGAAAAGGGCTGATGTAACACGCTCAGCCTCAATGAGCCCATCACTACCATGGACTCGTTCCGTAACGTCCCTCGCTAGAGCGCGTTGCGCCTCACGAGTCGAAGGATCGCTTTTTAGCACTTCACTTAATGCCTTAACTTCATCCTGGCTCATTAGCGTGAAAAGTTTTAGATATTTAGGCACATCCCGATCATCAGTATTGAGAAAAAATTGATAGAGCCGATACGGCGATGTTACTGTGGCGTCCAGGGTTGGAGCATTCCCCACACTCTTGCCGAATTTCTCACCAGATGATGTCGTAACCAGCGGGTACACAATCCCGTGTGCCTCAAGCATAGAGGCACCACCAGCGCCGCGTCTTCCTCGGACCCGTCGTATCAAGTCAACACCGGCAAGGATGTTCCCCCACTGATCACTGCCACCCATTTGGAACGTGCAACCGAAATTGTCAAAAAGGTGGAGGAAATCGTACGCCTGTAGAAGCATATATGTGAACTCTGTATACGATATACCTGAATCTCTTGCCAAGCGCGCGCGGACGGACTCCTTGGACAACATATAATTGACCGTGAAATGCCTACCGGTATGCCTCAAAAAATCCATGAAACCTAACTCGGTTAGCCAATCAGCGTTGTTCAACATCAGCGCCCTGTTCGGTCCCGTCGAGAAATCTAGGAAACGCTCTAACTGTGATCGGATAGTCGCTGAGTTTTCCTCAATT
>CAZXXH010000001.1:0-1067 GCA_964644645.1 uncultured Dehalococcoidales bacterium | reverse complement strand
ATGTGGAAAGCAACGGACGCTCCTGATCCCTGCCGCTCGGGTCTCCTATTACCCCGGTTCCACCCCCAACAAGGGCGATAGGCGTATGACCATGACGCTGCATGCGAACCAACCCCATAATGGGTATCAGGTTGCCAACGTGTAGACTCTTTGCGCTAGGATCAAAACCGACATAGCAAGTGACCTTCTCTCTACCCAGCAAATCACCTGCTCCATGCGTCGCGTCGCGCACCATGCCACTCCGCTTTAAGTCTGCAAATACATTGGCCATAGGAGTTTCAACTGAATCAAACAACGTCCTAGAGTCACTTTGGTCAGCCTTCTGACTATCAACTCTGCAGCCATCCAAGCTAAATGATCTCATAGACCCACCTCAGTGAAGTCCTCGAGCGCGCGTTTTGTCTGAGCGACATCTCGACGCATCTGTCTCGTTAGATCAGGAATGGTTGAGAATTTTTCTTCGTTCCGTAAGTGTTTTACGAATTCCAACCGAATATGCTTACCGTAAAGATCTCCGTCGAAGTCCAATAGATAAGTCTCTATAACACGGCGACCTCCGCCGAAAGTGGGACGGACACCTATGCTCGTCGCAGCCCCATAGCATGCTCGATCCGCGTGTACCAGAGTCGCGTAAATACCATCACCGGGGAGTGCTATGTCCATTGGTACCTCGAGATTCGCAGTTGGGAATCCGAGGCTCCTACCTCGCTGATCACCATAAATAACAGTGCCGCTCAACGAGTATCTTCTACCTAACATAGCAGTAACTGTGTCAATGTGGGTCGCCTCTAGAGCTAGGCGTATCGCAGAACTCGATACTGGCGCTCCCTCCCTATCCTCCCCCTCGATCAGCAGTAAATCGAATCCACCATCCTGAGCTAACCTGCGGAGTGCTGCATTCCCCCGGACCTGATCGTGCCCAATACTAGCGTAAGGCCCCAGTACTAGTACCGACATACCGAGATGGGTTTTTAGCAAATTTGTGAAGTCTCTAGCGGTCAACAGACGCACAGAATCGTCAAAATCAATTGGTATAACGAGATCCACACCGAGTCCTCGTAGTAAAT